>JBFJNL010000090.1:0-8493 GCA_041618195.1 Thermoplasmatota archaeon
CGCCCGCTTCGCGGGCTATCTGCCCGTCCGCACTCTCTCGGAAAATGGGCCCAGCCAGATTTGAACTGGCGTCGTAGCGTCCCAAACGCCAAAGGATACCAAACTACCCCATGGGCCCACAGGGAGGTCCGCCGACTCTGGTGTCCCATTTGAAGGCTCCCAAGGCCGGACGGTCCGTCTCGGCGCCCCCAAGCCTCTTGTCCCGGGCCGATTTGGCTCCACCATGGCCATCTGGTCGGACACAGATTTCCTCGCAGCCAAGGAGAGCGGCGACTTTGACGCCGAGCCCTGGAACCCCTTGGACCTGACCCCCAACGGCCTCGACCTGCGAATCGGGCACATCCTCATCGTCGGTGACCACGAAGAGCCCCACACCGAAGGCACCGTCACCATCCCCGCCGGTCGGCGCTTCGCCATCGGCACCCAAGAGTTCCTGAAGATGCCGGCCCAGGCCGTCGGCAGCCTATGGATCCGTTCGTCGTACGCCCGCCGCGGTGTCCTGGCCTCGTTCGGCAAGGTCGACGCCGGCTTCCACGGCAACCTCACCGTCGGCTGCTTCAATGCCAGCCATGAGGCCATCGAGATCCCCATCGGCGACCGCTTCTGCCAGATCGTGCTGGAGGATCTCAAGTCCCCGCCACAAGCGCAGTATGCGGAGAAGTCGGGCAACTACCAGGGCCAGACCGGCGTGACGCTGGCCAAGTGAAGCTCCCGGCTCTACCCCTGGCGGCAGGACGCACGGCCCCTCCCTGCGAGACGGAGCCATGCAGCCAATGCTGTCACGACATCGAGATGGTCGTCACCAACGATGACGTGCAGCGCATCCGTGCCCGCGTCGCCGCCGGCACCGCAGGCGTGCCCTCGGCCCGGCCCACCGTCGACGACGACTGGCTGTTCCTGGCCGACGACGGCTACCTGCAGCTCAAGACCCGCGACGGTCCGCCCGCCAAGGGCAGCCCCGGCGGCAAGCCCTGCGTGTTCCTGGGCGACGATGGGCGCTGCACGGTCTGGGAGGCCCGCCCCGAAGGTTGCCGGCTGTACCCGGCCATCTGGGGCGAGTTCGAAGAGCGCGCGATCCTCGACGAGGACTACTGTCCCCACACCGACGGGTTCGCGTTGCCTCGCGCCATGGATGATGCGGCGCGGCGCCTGACGGATCGCCTCAAGCGCGAACGCCAAGCCCGCATCTGAGCGCTGAGCGGATACGCACCGTTCAAAGGCATCGTCGTCCCTGCCCGTCTGATGAGTGCGATCCATGCCAACCTCGCCGTCCTGGTCGCGGTCCTGCTGTGCGGCCTTTCGCTGCTGTTGGCGGCCATCGGTACGCTGACCTGGCGGCGCGTCGGCTCGGGGAAGCTCGGCTGGGTCGCCGCGGCTTTCGCGCTCTTCGCGTTGGAAGGTGGTTTCCTCATCCGCGACTTCGTCCAACGCCGCCTTGAGCTCAGCCAATCCTGGGATGCCCTGCCATGGTTGGCGCTCGGCAACCTCGCCATCGTGTTCGCCCTCTACATGGCCGTCCTGAAGCGTTGACATGACTCCGCCGACGAAAGACAACATCCTCGACCTGCCACTTCGGCAGCGCATCGTGGAGACCATCGCAGCGAGCCCTGGGACGCATCTGCGCGGTCTGGCGGAACTCCTCGACGTCGCCGTCAGCACCCTGGAATACCACTGTTATCAGCTCGTCCGCACGGGCCACTTGAACACCCGCGAAACGGGCGGCTTCAAGGCGTTCTACCCCGCCGAGGGGCTTGACCGACGGGACAAGGACATCCTGTATCTGCTGCGCCAGGACGCGCCTCGGCGCATCACGGCGCACCTCGTGCTGTACCCTGACAGCACCCCCAAGGATCTCAAGGGTGTCCTGCGCATCTCGGGTGCCACACTGACGTTCCATCTCAACAAGCTGCGTGACGCCGGGCTCGTCGAAGAACAGCCGGCCGGCCGCACGAAGCTGCTGCGCGTCGTGGATCCGGAACGCGTCGCCAACGTGCTCGTCACGTACCGCAAGTCGTTCGTCGACGACGCGGTGGATCGCTTTGCCAGTGCGTGGCTCGAGCTGAACCCGCCGCGTGCTCAGGCCGAGCCCTGACGGCGGGGCCAGAACATCGCCAGCGAGGCGACCATGACGCCCATGACGCCGGCAGCGGCGCCGATCAGGACACTGGGCTGCACGAGGAACTGGCCGACGGAGGCGAGCTCGATGGCGTGGGTGCTCCAGTGCGGGACGCTGGCCATCACGTGGATGCCGTCTTCGTCCTCGACCACCCAGTATTCGGGTTGGCCGCCATCGTCGCTCGGGTCCAGCACATCGGCGAGGCTGGAGGCCATGCGGAACACGACCTCGGTCTCGTTGCCGTCATCGAGGACATCGAAGTAGCGTAGTTCCAGATCCGGCCCGGTCATCAGTGCCGGGTCGACGTCGATGATGATGGTGCGGCCTTCCTCGAGCTCCGCGCTGACGACGACACGCAGGGGCGTCGAGGCGTTGATGCGGGCCGGGGTGGTGATGTTGACCTCCACGTCGTCGTACGCGATGACCTCGCTACCAAGGCCGGAGACCTTGGCTTCGGCGCCGAGCTTGCCGGCGGCCTTGGCGTCGTCCACCGCTTGGGTGCTGGGGCCGTTCTTGACGGGGCTGAAGAAGCGGAACGAGTCGTGCGCGGTGATGGTCTGGCCGTCGATGCTGTAGTTGCCGGCGATGCGGCCGCCACGGGTGCCGTAGTCGAGCAGGTGACCGTTGGTGGTCGGGGTCGCGGTGACGCCCGGGGGCAGCATCAGGGTCAGGCCGTTGTCGTCGCTGCGGAACCAGAACTCGCCGGTGGCGGAGTCGTGGATCTCGAGGCGCGCGTCATCGCTCTGGAAGCGGATGCGGGCACCATCGTGGCGGAACTTGAATTCCTCGGCGGCGTCGCCGTAGGCGATGCTGGCGAAGACGAGCGTGTCGCCGACAGTGTAGTTGACCAGTTCGCGGCCTGCACGGTCGAGTGAGAAATCGATGTGCTTGGCACCGGTGCGGACCTGGTCGATGCTGGTCAGGGCCGCGCACGCCTTGATGTGGCGGTCGTTGCTGGCGTCGGCGCAGGTGGCGCTCAGGGCGGCGCAGTCACGGCGCTCGCAGGCTTCCTTGACGACGGCCTTGCATTGGCGGTCGTCCTGGTGCTCGGAGCAGTACGCGGCGACGCATTCCTTGCGGTCGTCACGGTCGCGGCATTCGGCCGCCAGGTCGCCGTTGGAGCCGGAGCCCGAGTTGGACGGCTTGTCGTCGCCCTGGGTCTCGTCGTCCTCGCCCTCGTCGGGGGCCGGGCCGGGGTCGCGGGCGTCAGCCGGGTCGGTGCGCGCTTTGAATTCCGCGCCATTGGTGTAGCCGTCGTGGTCAAAATCGCCGCGGGGCAGCTGACACAGGTCGCCGAAGTGCTCTTTCTCCCAGGCGTCTGGGAGTTCGTCCCTGTCACTGTCGGCGCTGCTGCCGCCCACGGAGGCCTGGCTGCAGTCGTTCTCATGGGTCGCCATGACCGAAAAGGGCAGGAAAAGCAGGGCGGCGATGGCGAGCACCAGCAGTCTCATGCCTCTCCATCCGCCTCCGCCATCTAAAAGGCCATTCGGACAGGTGTCGAACGTTCCCGGCCTCGGGGAGGGGCCCAGACTTCGGCCGGCAGGGTCTCGCCCTCGCCACCACCCTCTTCTATAAGCGCAGCTGACCCCCAATCGAGACCTTGGCAACGATAGCGGAACAGATCAAGGCCATTGAGGATGAAATCCTCAAGACACAGAAGAACAAGGCGACCGAATTCCACATCGGGAAGCTCAAGGCCAAGATCGCAGCCCTCAAGCAACAGGCGGAAAAAGTGCTGGCCGCCCAGAGCGGAGGCGGGGGCCCGAGTTACTCGGTCAAGAAGTCCGGCAACGCGACCGTCGGCCTCATCGGCCTACCTTCGGTGGGCAAGTCGACTATCCTTGGCGCCCTGACCGGCAAAGAATCGGAGACCGCGGCGTACGCGTTCACGACCTTGACCGTCATCCCCGGCATGCTCAAGCATCGGTTCGCCGAGATCCAGATCCTCGACATGCCCGGCATCATCGCCGGCGCACACATGAACAAGGGCCGCGGCAAGGAGGTCATCGCGGCCGCCCGTAACTCCGACCTGATCCTGCTGACGCTCGACGCCAAGCAGGCCAGGAAGCACTTGCCGGTCATCATCCGTGAGCTCGAGCAGTCTGCCATCCGCATCAACCGGCGGGCCAAGGACATCAACATCTACTACAAGGACCGCGGCGGCGTCAACATCCACACCGTCACCAAGCAGTCCCAGATGACCGATGACCAGATCGAGGACATCGTTCGTCAATTCCGTATCAACAACGCGGACGTCATCGTCCGCGACGACATCACCGTGGACGACCTGGTCGACCACCTGAGCGGCAACCGTGTCTACATCCCGGCCGTCGCCATCGTCAACAAGGTCGACCTGGTCGGCGAGGAAGAATACAAGCGCCTTGAAGAGTGGCTGTTGAAGGAAGGCTTCCAGGCCATCCCCATGGTCGCGAACAAGAAGAAGGGTGTCGAGCGCGGCAAGGACTTCATCTACGACGCGCTCCACATGATCCAGGTGTTCCTCAAACCACAGGGTGGCGAGGCGGACATGGAAGAGCCTCTCATCGTCAAGGAAGACAGCGACGTCGGGATGATCTGTGACATCCTCCACCGCGAGTTCCGCAAGAAGTTCCGGTTCGCCAATGTCTGGGGCAAGTCGGCCAAGTTCCCGGGCCAGACCGTCGGCATCGATCACAAGATGCAGGACGGCGACATCCTGAGCATTATTACCCGCCGCTGAGCCAGTGGCGCGGTCGTTGCCATGTCGCCCAGACATTCGGTAATCTCCTTGAGTGGGCAGCACATATCTCTGAGTGTGGACCACTTCTCTCCCATGCAGACATGGTCGCTCCCGGAGGCCAACGCGGCCTTGCCCGAGGTCAGGCAGATGCTCGCCGAGGCACGCCAGGCCGTCACGGCGATGCGCTTCGAGAAGGAACAACTCGAGGACCTGAAGATCGTCTACGGCCCCGGCGTCGAAGCCGAGAACAACCCCGGATTCGGCGAATGGCGCGTCCACGCTCGCCGGCACAGTGAGGCCGACGCCCGTTGGCGCACCGCCGTGCGCGCCTTCGAACAACGTGGCATCCAGGTGAAGGACATCGATTCCGGCCTCATCGATTTCTATGCGATGCGTGGCAATGAGATCGTGTTCCTGTGCTGGAAGGAGGGTGAACGGGAGGTCCGCGCCTGGCACACGCTCGAGGGCGGCTTCGCAGCCCGCAAACCGGTCGGCCAGTTCGTCGATTGGCGTCGCGCCTGAACGGGCCCAGGCCCATCATGCATGAGCTTGTCCGTCGGCCCGCCGTCGCCCGGCCGCAGCGATTTATACCTTGAGGGGCCAACCAAGACCATGGTCCAGGATTTTGCCCAAGCGGCCAGGGAAGTCAGCCCGATCCGACGCATCGTCGTCCCCGTGGAAGGTGCCGATCGTGAATTCATCGTGCAAGAGCACGCCGTCACCTTGGCGGCGGCGCTCGGCGTACCGGTGCATGCCTTGCATATCCGCAGCGCCTTGGACGTGGCCCCGGATGTCTTTGCTTGGATCGAGAAGGAAGCCGATCAATGGGGCGTCGACCTGGAGTCCCGCTCTCTTGACGGCGACGACGCTGCCGCCGAGATTCTGCTGGAGCTCGAACCTCTTGACCTGGTGGTCATCGGCAGTAGCCGCATCGGCTCCAAGTTCAAACTCGGCAGCGTCGCGGAACAGCTGATCCGCCATGCTCCTTGTCCGGTCCAGGTCGTCAGGCTGCCGGCGTAGCCAGGCGGACACCCGTGGCGCCCGGGGCGCGGGCCGGGAGTGTCAGCGTGGCCCCGTCCGGGCCGCCGACCTTGACGGTGATGTCGCCTTCGGTGAACGCCTCGATGCTGCGTCCGTCGTCGTGGCTGCGCAGGGTCAAGCGGATGCGGTCACCTGCTTCCAGCAGATCCTCTTGCGGGTAGAAGTCGAGCGTCGTCGCGTAGAAGCCCGTGGGTACGGCGGCGTCCTCGGGGAAACCTTGCCAGAACCGTGTGTTGAGGTAACCGTAGTTCTCGCGGCTTCGCACGATGTTGCCCGCCTCATCGATGATGTCGATGACGGCGACGATGTGCGTGGCCTTCCCTTGGGTGTCGATGGTGAGGTTTAGCAGCGGCACGCCGGACAGCAGGATGTCCGTGTCGAACGCTTCACTCTCGAAGACGAGTTCGCTGTTCGTGCAGGACACCGTGGCCCCTTCGATGGCCGCCAGGACCGCGTGGCCCATGTTGTTCTGGTCGCGCGGGCAGGCGTGCCAGGACAGGGTCTCTTCCGGGGCGCTGGCAAGGCCGAGCGCGGGCTGGTGGCCGTTGTTGAGGTGGAGCGTCAGGCTGCGGGCTTCGACGCCCTGTAGCGGGAACGTGGTCGAGCGGTGCCATGTGCCGCCGTTGTCTTGGACCCAAGCGACCGAACCCTGGAACATGCCGGTGTCGACCTCCTTGAGGAAGGTGTCGAAGAACGCGGTGGCGTACGCCCACCAGTTACCCCATGGTGCCAGGCAGCCGTCGCCGGCGTAGTCTGCCGGGCAGGCGCTGTCGTCCGTGGCGGGGTACGCGTGGCCCCACTGGCCGCCGATGAAGGTCTTGCTGCTGCTGTTGAGGTCGTTGAACCAGGTGGCGATGTGGTCCGGCTTGACGTTCCAGTCGGCCAGGCCCTGTCCCATCAGCACAGGCACGGTGACGGCGGCGGCACCGGCGCGCAGGTTGCGGTCTTGCCACCAGTCGTAGTAGTCGCCGGTCTGGTCGAGGCCGCCGTGGACCAAGACGTTCTCGTGCGTCGGGCACTGGGCTTCTTCGGCGACGCGGGTGGCGTAGTTGGGGCTCTGGGGGTTGACCGTCGGGCTGACGGCATTGCTGGTGTAACCGGTGTTGGTGCCGCCCAAGGCGTGGTTGCCGTTGTACGGCACGCCGTCGTTGTGATGGTAGTGGTAGAAGCTGGTGCTGGCGACGATCGGGACGACCGCCTTGACGTGCTCACTGCCGCTCATGGCGGCCATGTGGGCCTCGCTGCCAGGGTAGCTGGCGCCGATGAACCCGACGTTGCCGTTGCTCCACGACTGCTCGCCGAGGAAGTCGGCGAAGAAGCCGATGTCCTGGATGTCAAGCTGGCCGCGCAGGTCGAGGCAACCGGACGAGTCTCCAGTGCCCCGCACGTCGCCGTAGGCGAAAGCGTAGCCGCGGCGCACGAACTGCATGTCGAAGGTGCCCTCGCTGCACGTCACGCTGGGCTCAAGGCCCGCGATGCCGACATTGCAGCCGGGCGCCGTGTAGGGGGTGAACTGGGCGATGACTGGGACGGCTTCGCCGATGTCCGGGCGCACGATGCGGGCGTGGATCTGCGTCCCGCCGGCGCCGGCGAACCAGACGTCCTCCATCACGATGGGCAGGTCAAGGTCTGGCTCCACCGGCACGTAGTCCAGGAACGGCGGGGCCGCCTCGTCCGGGCCACCGGCGGACGGAGCTTTTTCGGAACTGCCGGCGCAACCGGCCAGGACGACACTGATCATGAGGAAGGCCACGGCCCACGCTCCACGCATAGCCCAGGACGACCGTGGTGGCCCAATGACGCTTGCGGTGATTCCGTGCCCGGGAGCCTTTCAATATGGGGTGGCTTCGCCGTGCCCATGCAACAGATCATCCGCGTCATCGGCGTCCCCCTCGACCTGGGCGCCAGCCGACGCGGCGTCGATATGGGCCCCAGCGCCATCCGCGCCGGCCGCCTGCACAGCCGCCTGAGTGCCCTTGGCCACAAGGTCGAGGATGCCGGCAATGTTTGGAGTCCTGAAGTCGAAGAGGACATCCCCATCGGCGACCCGACCATGCGCTACGCCGACACCATCCTGGCCGCCTGCCGCGACCTCGCCGATAAGGTGCACACCGCCAAGAAGGACGGTGCCACGCCGCTCGTCCTGGGAGGCGACCACAGCATCGCCATCGGTACCCAGGCCGGCCTGGCCCGCCACACCAAGGAGCGGGGCATGATCTGGTTCGATGCCCATGCCGACTTCAACACCCCCGAATCGAGCCCTAGTGGCAACATCCACGGCATGCCGGTCAGCTCCGTGCTCGGCCTCGGACACCCGCTGCTGGCCGATTTCGACCAACCGGGTGCCAAGCTGCGCCCCGAGAACACGGTCCTCGTCGGCCTGCGCGACGTCGACAAAGGTGAAGCCCGCCTCATGGAGGACTCCGGGGTCACCTTCTACACCATGCGCGACATCGATGAATACGGCATGAAGCGCGTCGTCGACGATGCCATGGCGGTCGCCTGCAAGGGCGTCAAGGATGTCCACCTGAGTTTCGACCTCGACGCCGTCGACCCGCGCTGGGCTCCCGGCACCGGCACCACCGTCGACGGCGGCCTGACCTACCGTGAGGCCCAC
>JBFJNL010000091.1:0-8395 GCA_041618195.1 Thermoplasmatota archaeon
CGCCGGCGCTGTGCGACGTTGCCCGCTGAGGCACTGGCCCGGGCCTTGGACACCGCCTGAAGACAGGACAAGCGCCAAGAGCGCACCCCCGGCTTCCGTCGCATGCACCTGCGCCTGCTCGTCGTCTGTCTCCTATTGCCGTTGGCCGGCTGCACGGAGGACGAAAGCGAGCCCGAACCGCGCACGGAACCGATGACGCACGAGGTCAGGATTGAGGAATTCGCGATGCACCCTAAGACGTTGGACGTCCAGGTCGGCGACACGGTGCGCTGGACCAACCTCGACGCCGCCACGCACACGGTGACGGAGGAGGCCTACGCGTTCGAATCCGGCGACCTGCTCGGCGGCGAGACGTTCGCGTTCACGTTCGACGCGGCGGGGACGTTTGGATATCGTTGCGATTACCACCCCAGTATGACCGGCTGGATCGTCGTGACGTGAGAGGAGCCCGAAAGCAGGGCCCGGAGGGCGCCCGGATGGCAAAACATCGTCATTGACTGGATTTCGACGATGTGGAGATGAAACGTACCCTGTAAGTCGGCGTCCTGCCTTGACATGTTCGGGTCGTAGGGACCTGTCTGGCCACCCCTACGTCATCCACCGTTGACCACCCCCTTATTTCTCGTCGAACGCCGTCATTTCCGTCCGGTAGGCTCAAGTATCGGTTTATTCGACCCTGACCCATGGCCGAGACCGCCGAGGTGCCTTCCAGCAAGGAGCCCGTCGAACGACTCCGTGAACGCCGTGCCAACGCCCAAGCGGGCGGCGGTGCCGCACGCATCGACGCGCAGCACAAGAAGGGCAAGTACACCGCCCGCGAACGCGTCGAGTTGCTCCTCGATGCCGGCTCCTTCGTCGAATTCGACCCCTACGTCCGCACCCAGTGCACCGATTTCGGCATGGACAAGAACGCCTTCGACGGCGACGGCGTCGTCACGGGCCACGGCACGGTAGCCGGCCAACTCGTCTTCGTCTACGCCCAGGACTTCACCGTCCTTGGCGGCTCCCTGGGCTACCAGACCGGTCAAAAGATCGCCAAGGTCATCGACCAGGCCATGGCCGTCGGCGCCCCCATCATCGGCTTCAACGACTCCGGCGGCGCCCGCATCCAAGAAGGTGTGGCCAGCCTCGCCGGCTACGGTGACATCTTCTTCCGCAACGTCAAGGCCAGCGGCGTCGTGCCGCAGATCAGCGTCATCGTCGGCCCCAGCGCCGGCGGCGCCGTCTACAGCCCCGCCCTGACCGACTTCATCTTCATGGTCGACCAGACCAGCCACATGTTCGTCACCGGCCCCGACGTCGTCAAGACCGTCACCGGCGAAGAAGCGAGCCAAGAGGAACTCGGCGGCAGCTCCGTGCACGCCGTCAAATCCGGGGTGGCCAGCTTCAGCGGTGTCGACGAGGACGAGACGATCGAGATGATCAAGAAGCTCCTCACATACATCCCGGCCAACAACCTGTCCGAGCTGCCCATCTGGGAAGACCCGGGCGACGACCCCCAGCGCATGGACCCCGAGCTCGACACCATCGTGCCCACCAATGCCAACAAACCGTACGATGTGCGCGAGGTCCTGCACCGCGTCATGGACCGCGGCTCCTTCTTCGAGGTCCAGCCCAAGTGGGCCCAGAACATCGTCATCGGGTTCAGCCGCCTCAACGGCATCCCCGTCGGCATCGTGGCCAACCAACCCGCAGTCCTTGCCGGCGCGCTCGATATCGAGGCCAGCATCAAGGGCGCGAAGTTCATCCGCTTCTGCGACGCCTTCAACATCCCCATCGTCAGCTTCATCGATGTGCCCGGCTTCCTTCCCGGCCTCGGTCAGGAACACGGCGGCATCATCCGCAACGGTGCCAAACTTCTCTACGCCTACTGCGAGGCGACCGTACCCAAGCTGGCCGTCACGCTGCGCAAATCCTACGGCGGCGCCTACATCGTGATGAGCAGCAAGCACGTCGGCAGTGACCTCAACATCGCCTGGCCGCAGACAGAGATCGCCGTCATGGGCGCCGCGGGCGCCGTGGAGATCCTGCACAAGCGCCAACTCTCCAAGATGGCCGAGACGGATCCGGCCGGCGCGCTGGCGCTCAAAGCCCAGTTCGAAAAGGACTACCAAGAGAAATTCGCTAATCCTTATGTGGCCGCTGAGCGCGGTTGGGTCGATGACATCGTCGAACCCCGTGAGACGCGCCCGCGCCTCATCGCCGCTCTGTTGCCACTGATGAACAAGCGCGAGACGCGCCCTGCGAAGAAGCACGGCCTGACCCCGCTGTGATCCCCATGTCCGAGACCATCTCCAAGGAACCGATCGCCATCGTCGGCTACGGCTGCGTCCTCCCCGACGCCACCGACATCGACACCTTCTGGAACAACCTGCTGCAAGGCAAGAACAGCATCCGCGATGTCCCCGCCGGCCGCTGGGACCCGGACCTGTACTGGTCCGCCGACAAATCTGTCGCCGACAAGAGCTACGCCAAGATCGGCGCATGGGTCACGGACGATGGTTTCAACGGTCTCGAATACCGCATGCCGCCGAATGTGGTCAACCAGGTCGACCCGTGCCAACGCTGGGCCTTGTCCGCCACCAAACAAGCGTTCCAAGACGCCGGGCTGGCCACCGGACTCAAAGGCGACACCGGCAAGGAATTCGACCGCGACCGCTGCGCCGTCATCATCGGCAACGCCATGGGCGGAGAACTCCAGAAGCACCAGCACAAGCGCTTGGTGTGGCCGGAAGCCCGCGCCGCATTCACCTCCGACCCGGACTTCCAGAGCCTTCCCGCGGCGCAGCGGGATGCCATCCTCAGCCGCGCCGAAGAGCGCTACAAAGCCGACACCAACCCGGTCACCGAAGACACGATGCCGGGCCACCTCAGCAACGTCATCGCCGGCCGCGTCGCCAATGCGTTCAACCTGGGCGGCAAGAACTTCACCACCGACGCTGCGTGCGCCAGCAGTCTGGCGGCGCTCGACGCCGCCATGGACACCCTGCGCGATGGCCAAGCAGACTTCGTCGTATGGGGCGGCACCGACCGCTCCATGGACATCTCCGCCTACGTCCAGTTCAGCAAGATCGGTGCCCTGAGCCCCGACGGCAGCCGGCCCTTCGACAAGGACGCCAATGGCTTCGTCATGGGCGAAGGCTGCGCCATGTTCATCCTCAAACGCCTGAGCCAAGCCGAACGTGACGGCGACCGCATCCACGCGGTCGTGCGAGGCATGGGCAGCAGCAGCGACGGCAAAGGCAAGGGCATCACCGCCCCCAACCCGACCGGCCAGGTCAAGGCCGTCGAGCGCGCCTACGCCGACGCCGAATGCGACCTCGCCAGTGTCGGTTACCTGGAAGCCCACGGCACCAGCACCCCGGTCGGCGACCCCGTCGAACTGGAATCCGTGCGCCAAGCCGGCGCCGCCGCGGGCAACCCCCCCGCCACCGGCACCATCCGCGTCGGGTCCGTCAAATCCAACATCGGCCACCTCAAGGCCGGCGCCGGCGCCGCAGGCGTCCTCAAGGCCGTATTGGCGCTTGAGAAAGGCATCATCCCCCCCAGCATCAACGTCAAGGAGCTGAACCCCCGCATCGACTGGGCCAACAGTCCCTTTGTCGTCGCCACCGAGCGCGTCGAATGGGCGCGCCCGACCGACCACCCCCGCCGGGCTGCCGTGAGCAGCTTCGGCTTCGGCGGCACCAACTTCCACGTCGTCCTGGAGCAATACGTTCCGGGACAACTGCACAAGGCCGCCCAGGAGATCTCTGTGTCCACCCCCACCACGTCCGAGCAATTCGACCGCGCTGCGTTCGCCGCCCACATGGCCGAAGGCGCCACCGCCCTGGAAGCCCAGAGCCTCGTGCTCGATGCCGACGCCCTGCCCGGTAGCCTCACCGCGCTGCCTGCCACCGTCGCCTTCGCCGAGAGCGGCGCCGGCCCCCGGGTCCGCGACCTGTTCAGGCCGCTGACCATGTCCGGCCTGCAAGCCGAGCGCCGCGTCGGCCTGGCCGTCACGGACATCAGCGAGATCCCTAAGAAACTGGAACTAGCACAGAAGGCCGCCACGAACCCATCGGTCGCCAAACTCGCGTTCCAGCAAGGCGTCTTCATCAACCAGGGCACCCCGAAGGGAAAGGTCGCGTTCCTGTTCCCCGGCCAAGGCACCCAGTATGTCAACATGGGCCGCGACCTGTCACAGAAATACGCGGTGGTGCGCAACACCTTCCAGGAAGCCGACGAGATCCTCTTCGACGAGCTGGGCGGCATCCGCCTCACCGACATCCTCTGGCCTACCCCGAACACGCCGGAGAACCAGAAAGCCAGCAACAAGAAGCTGCAACTCACCGAGTTCACCCAGCCCGCCGTGCTCGCCATGGACGTCGCCATCCTGCGCCTCCTCAAGCTATGGGGCATCAAGCCCGATGTCGTCGCCGGCCACAGCCTCGGCGAATACGGTGCCCTCGTCGCCGCCGGTGTACTGACCTTCGCCGATGCCCTGCACGCCGTCGCCGCCCGCGGCCGCGAGATGGCCAACGTCGACCTGCCAGACCTTGGCAAGATGGCCAGCATCCCCGCCGATTGGGAGACGGTCAGCGAGGCACTCAAGCAGGTCGACGACTACGTCATCTGCGCCAACAAGAACTGCCCCAGCCAGACCGTCATCGCCGGCAGCAGCAGCGGTGTCGAGAAAGCCGTGCAACTGCTCACCGAGAAAGGTCTGCAATGCATCTACCTCCCCGTCAGCGCCGCGTTCCACTCCCAGATCGTCGCGCCCGCCAGCAAGCCCTTGCGCAATGTGCTTGGCCGCCTGGACGTCCAGAGTCCCAAGGTGCGCGTCTTGAGCAATGTTGGTGCCCAGCCGTACCCGGACGACCCCGAGGCCATCCGCGACAACCTGGCGGTCCAAGTGGCCAGCCCGGTCGAGTGGATCGACATCATCGAGCGCATGGTCGACGAAGGCGTCACCACGTTCATCGAGGTCGGCCCCAAGAAGGCGCTGACCGGTTTCTGCATGGACATCCTGCAGGACCGCATGGGTGGCAGCGGCCCCGTCGCGGTGTGCAGCAACCACCCCAAGAAGGGTGAGATCCAACACATCAACGAACTCTTCGCGTTCCTGGGCGCTTGGGGCTTCCAGCCTCAGATCCCGGATCTTAGCGACGCGGCGATGTACACCACGACGTTCCGCGACCCTACCGCCGCGTTCCGTTCCAAGACCAGCGCCCCTGCCCCGGCACCCGCCGCTGCGTTGCCCGACCCGCGCATCGATGTCATCGCCAACGCGTTGGCCAACCTGAGCCAACAGCTCGCCGGCCTGCAGAGCGGTGCACCCGCGACGCCCTCGACGACGCCTGCCGCCACATCGGCTACCACAGCGGCACCCGGCGTCCCGGCCAAGGCCACCGTCGTCCCCCCGGCCAACACCCAAGCCCGCATGCCCGAGACGTTCGTCGACGAACGCATCAAGCAATTCGGGCTCAACCTCGACGACATCGGCATCAGTGGCATCAGCGTCGGCCTGCCCGGCGCCGACAAGCCGTTGTTCGCCGAAGACAACTGGGACCGCATCCTACGCGGCGACAACCTCATCGGCGCCATCCCCGACGCGGAGAAGGACAAGCTAGCCGACAAGAACATCGTCCGCCTTGTCAAGGGCGGCGATGGACAAGCCTCGTTCCAGATCATCAACGACGTCGCCCAGGTCATCCAACTGGCCGGCCGCCGCGGCTCGTTCGATATGGCCGAATGGGGACTGGTTGACGACTTCGCGTCGACCCTCGACCGCACGTTCCAATACGCCATCGCCGCCGGCCTCGAAGCCCTGCGCGACGCAGGCATCCCGCTCCAGCAGACGTACCTCAAGACGACCACCGGCAGCTACCTACCCAAGGAATGGAAACTGCCCGAGCCCATGCGCGACGGCACCGGCATCATCTTCGCCTCGGCCTTCCCCGGTATTGACAACCTCCTGCGCGACGTCAGCCGCTTCCTGGCAGACAAGTACGCCGGCGCCAGCCTGGACGGACTGCAGACCCTGTACCAGGAGCTCCTGCAGGCCATCGAGGACGAACCGCTCAAGAACGACATGACCGGCTGGTTCGAGACCGAGTTCTCGCGCCTGCGCGATGCCCTCCCTGACGACGGCAAGACCCGCTACGAGTTCAACCGCAAGTTCCTGTTCAACGTGCTGAGCATGGGCCACGCCCAGCTTGCTCAGTTCATCGGAGCCCGCGGCCCCAATACCCAGGTCAACGCAGCATGCGCCAGCACGACCCAGGCCGTCGCCATCGCCGAGGACTGGATCCGCGCCGGTCGCTGCGACCGCGTGCTGGTCGTCGGCGCTGACGACGTCACCAGCGACGCCATGTTCGAGTGGATCGGCGCCGGCTTCTTGGCCAGTGGAGCCGCCACCACCAAGGACGACGTGACCGAAGCGGCGCTGCCCTTCGACGCCCGCCGCCACGGCATGATCGTCGGCATGGGCGCCGTCGGCTTGGTCGTCGAATCGACACCTCAGACCACCGCCCGCGGCATGCGCCCCATCGCCAAGCTGCTCGCCACCGAGGTCGCCAACTCGGCCTTCCACGGCAGCCGCCTCGACATCGAACACATCAGCCAATGCATGTCGCGCCTCACCAAGCGCGCATCGTCGCGCTACGGCTTCGATGCCGCCAAGGCCGCCAAGAACACGGTCTTCGTCAGTCACGAGACCTACACCCCCGCCCGCGGTGGTAGCGCCTCGGCCGAGATCCACGCCCTGCGCTCGACCTTCGGCGACGAGGCCAACGCCGTTGTCATCGCCAACACCAAGGGCTTCACCGGTCACCCGCAAGGTGCCGGCGTCGAAGACGCCATCGCGCTCAAGATGCTGCAACGCAGCACCGTGCCGCCCATCGCCAACTTCCGCGACCCAGACCCCGAACTGGGCGACCTGAACCTCAGCAAGGGCGGCACGTACGATGTGCGCTACGCCCTGCGCCTGGCCGCCGGCTTCGGCAGCCAGGTCGCCATGACCCTCACCCAACTGGTCGCCCGCGAGGACGAGCGCATCGCCGATGCGGGCGTCTACGCCCAGTGGCTCAGCCAGATCAGCGGCCTCGACGCCGCCAAGACCGAGGTCGTCAACCGCACCCTGCGCATCGTCGATCAAGGCCCGCCTACCCGTGAGCCCGCGCCGATCGCCGCCCCGACGCCCACTGTGGCGCCAGTCGCAGTCGACGCCGACGCAGCCTTGCCCAAGGTCGTCGCGCTCGTCGCGGCCAAGACCGGCTACCCCGTCGACATGCTCGACCCGGATCTCGACATGGAGGCGGACCTGGGCATTGACACCGTCAAACAAGCGGAACTGTTCGGGGAACTACGCCAACACTTCGGCGTGCCGATGGATGAGGCCCTGCAGCTCAAGGATTTCAACACCCTACGCAAGGTCGCGGGTTACATGGCTGGCTCCGAACGAAGCGGCCCTGCATCCTCGGCCGCGCAGGCCGATGCATCTTCTGATGCGGCACTTGCCGCCAGCGCCGACGCTGCCCTCGCTACGGTGACCGAACTGGTCGCCACCAAGACCGGCTACCCGGCCGAAATGCTGGAGCCGGACCTGGACATGGAAGCCGACCTCGGCATTGACACCGTCAAACAAGCCGAGCTCTTCGGTGAACTGCGCGAACACTTCGGAGTCCCATTGGATGAAGCGTTGCAGCTCAAGGATTTCAACACCCTACGCAAGGTCGCCGGCTACATGTCCGGCTCCGCCACGGCGGCACCGGCTGCTGCGACCCCTTCGCCGGCCGCGACACCGACCGCGGCACCGACCGCCGCCCCGATCGCACAAGCCGGTGCGAGCACCGGCGACGCCGCGCTGGCCAAGGTCACCGACATGGTGGCCGCCAAGACCGGTTACCCGGCCGACATGCTCGAGGCTGACCTGGACATGGAAGCCGACCTCGGCATTGACACCGTCAAGCAGGCGGAACTGTTTGGCGACCTCCGCACGCACTTCGGCGTGCCGATGAACGAGGACCTCAAACTCAGCGACTACAACACGCTGCGAAAGGTCGCGGCGTACATGTCCGGCGCGGAGGGAAGCGACCCTGCCGCCTCGCCCGCAAAGGCCGGGACAAGCGTCACGACCACCCCCACCCAGGCCAGTCCCCCACCGGTCGCGTCGACCGGCGATGCGTTGGCCAAGGTCACCGATATGGTGGCCGCCAAGACCGGTTACCCCGCCGACATGCTGGAAGCGGACCTCGACATGGAAGCCGACCTCGGCATTGACACCGTCAAACAAGCCGAGCTGTTCGGCGACCTCCGCACGCACTTCGGCGTGCCGATGAACGAGGACCTCAAACTCAGCGACTACAACACGCTGCGAAAGGTCGCTGATTACATGTCCAGCAGCGCGGCCGTC
>JBFJNL010000092.1:0-8225 GCA_041618195.1 Thermoplasmatota archaeon
GGTCGTCAAGGGTGCCAACAGGAGGGCACACGCGAGCAGGATGATGTTGATTCGCATTGCCCCACGACACCCGCAGGCCGACAAGTAGGTTCGGTAGCGGTTCCCCATTAGCTAGGGCATCACGCACAATTATGCACAATGAGCCATGATTCTCCACAGGAAACAATGGGGTCGGAAATCGCAGTCCCAGCCAGCCAACGGCCCCCAGTGGGCGGTTTTCCCCCAATCTGTCAAGGGAAAGCCGCTCGCACAGCCTGCCGCGCCACGAATATCGTAGAACTGCCTGCGATGGGCCTACAGCAGGCTCAGATGGCCCGTGACCCGGTCCACGGCCGCCTCGTCACCCGGGCCGATGCCGAGGACGGTGACCGTGCCGGCCGGGATCTCGGTGTGGCCCGCATCGGTGATGAGCGCCGTGCTCAGCCCGGCCTTCTCCGCCGCCGCCTTGAGAGGGTACATCTCCTTCTCGCTGCCGATCTTCAGCACGGTCTTCTTCTGACCCAGTTGGTGCCAGGCCTCGAAGTTCCGCTTGTCGTACTTGACCGCCTTGAGGGCGCAATCGACGGCAGCGTGGGCCACTTGTGCGGCGAGCTTGCCCTTGCTGAGTTTGAGGTCGCTACGTGCGACGATGACCATCTTGTGGCTCATTCTTCCTCGTCGCGGTCCTTGAGCACCTTGAGCGCCGGGTTGCGGACATCCTCACTGCGCGTCAAGTGCTCCGTGACCAGAACATCACGGCCCTTGGTATGGGCCTCATGCCAGCGCGTGCCGTCGGCGATGGAAGCCTCCCAGTCGATGTCGCCGGCCAGGACGACCTCGTCGCCAGCGATCGTCGCCATGGCCTTGGGGACCGTCTTGAAGACGCCGGCCTGCTTGAGGATGAGGAGGTCGCCATCGCGGGCCACGGTCTCGCCGACGATGTTGCCCCCATGCCGCACGAATTTGAGGAGCCAAGCATCTTCGATGCCGTGGTCTTCGTCGGCTTCGGGGAGCCTGGGCAGGGGGTCGGTGGCCTCGCGCTTGGCACGGGAGTTGTTGTACAACATCACGATGACCAGGATGGCCAGGACAGCCAGGAGCGTGTAGAGGGTGGTCTGATGTTCAGTCATCCCACTTGCGTGAAGGCCGCCTCGGTTAAAGGCGGCGCCTTTGCCGAACGCAGGGTTTGAGTGCCGAAAGGGCCGTGCCAGAGCGTGACGCTCCTCTGGATCGCGCTCGCCCTCACCATCGCCATGCTCAGCATCATGGCCATCCATTTCTACAACCGGGGTGTGACGCTGCAGAACCGCTGCGAGGAGTCCTGGTCCAATGTGGACACGGAGCTGCGGCGTCGCCACGAGTTGATCCCGAACCTCGTCTCGGCCGTCAAGGGCGCGCTGGACCACGAGCGCGGCGTCCTTTCAGCCGTCACCCAGGCGCGGGCACAGGCCTTGACGGCGCCACATGATGCCAGCCACCAAGCGGATGTGCAGCGGCCGCTCGTGGCGGCGTTGGAGCGGTTGCTGGCAGTGGCCGAAGGCTACCCGGCACTGCAGACGAACCGTAACTTCCTCGACCTACAGAAGGAGCTGGCCATCACCGAAGACCGCATCCAGGCAGCGAGGCGTTTCTACAACGGCAACGTGCGCGACTACCGCAACCTCACCCGAGCGTTCCCCGGCAACGTGTTTGCACAGATCTACCGGTTCGTGGCCATCGAGTTCTTCGAAGTGGATCCCGTGCACCGCCGCGCGCCTTCGGTGGTCGTGTGACGCCGACGCTCACCGGCATAGGCCTAGCCACCGGCGCCGGACTCGCCCTGTTCGTCCTGGCCGGCGCCGCCATGGTCGCGGCGATCGTCGCCTTGATCCTGTGGCAACTGCACGTCGTGGCCAAGCGGCGCGAGGCACTTCAGGCGTGGGCGACGGCACATGGCTTTTCGTTCACGGAGGAGCACCCCGGCCTCGAGAAGGATTTCCGCGGCTTCGCACCGTTCGGCGCCGGCTCGTCCGAGCGCTGCAAGAACGTCCTGGAGGGCACGGTACAGGGCCACCCGACCCGACTCTTCCAATACCAATACACGGTCCAGAGCGGCAAGAACAGCCAGACCTACGTCTACGGCGTCCTCGCGGTCCGCATGGCCGTCGACGGCCATGACCTGACCATCCAGAAGGAACACATCGGACACAAGCTGTTCGATGCGCTCGGCGGCGAGGATATCGACTTCGAATCGGATGCATTCAGCCGCGCCTTCTGGGTCCGCTGCAGCGACCGGCGCTTCGCCTACGATCTGTTGCACCCCCGCATGCAAGAATGGCTGCTCGCCAACGGACAGCGGCACTGGCAGTGGCGCAACGGCACCCTGCTCCTGTACCAGAGTGGAACACTCCAGGCGCGACACCTGGACCCCCTACTCGGCCAGGCGTTCACCTTCATCGGCCACCTGCCCCGCCACAGGATGCCTGCCGAAGCGTCCGTATAGAACCCGGGTGTCGCCGCAGCGTGGAGCCGGAACGGGTCGATGTATTGGTGGTCGGGGCCGGCCCCGTCGGGAGCAACACTGCTCGCCTATTGGCCGAGGCTGGCCACGACGTGATCATCGTCGAGGAGCACCCCGAAGTGGGCATCCCCGTGCAGTGCGCGGGCCTTGTCACTCCTCGTCTCTTCGAACATACCCCGTTCCCCATCGGCGACTTGTGGCAGAACGACCTGCACGGTGCCAAGATCTACGCACCGGACGGCTCCTCCGTCATGTTCGAGACCGACAAGATCCAGGCCCAGGCCATGGACCGCGCCGGCTTCGACCAGCGCATGGCGGACCACGCTGTCGCGGCCGGCGCCGAACTGCGCACGGCCACCAAGGCCGTGGCTGCGGCCCGCGTCGATGACGGTATCCAGGTCACCTTGCAGGACAGCTCCGGGCGCCGCGACATGGTGTGCCGCCTCCTCGTAGGTGCCGACGGCATCCGCGGCGGCGTCGCCCGCTGGTTCGGGTTCCCACCCGTCGACGAGCAGGTCAGCGCCTACGAGGTCGAACTGGCCGACTGCACGCTCCCCGACGGCGACCGCATCATCCCCATGTTCGCCGGGCGCGCCCAGGCGCCGGGATTCTTCTCCTGGATCATTCCCATCGGTGGCGGCCGGACCCGCAGCGGCCTGGCGGTCGCGCCGGGCATGAACGAGACCGCGGCCAAGGCGTACTACGAACGCATGTTCACGGACGACCTGAGCGGCCCGTACCTGCGCGGCTCGTCAGAGGTCTACCGCATCATCGGCGGCATCCCGCTCGGTCTGCGCAGCAGCATCGTCGCCGACCGCGTGGTGCTGGTCGGGGACGCGGCCGGCATGGCCAAACCCACCAGCGGCGGCGGCATCTACATGGGCCTCGTCGCCAGCGAACACCTGGCCGCGACGGCCGACGTCTGCCTCGCCACGGACAGCCTCAGGGCGGCCGACCTCAAGCCCTACGAGACCCTTGTCCGCAAAGGCATCGCGCGCGAACTGCGAAAGGGCGGCATGCTACGTGCGGTGTACAAGCGCTTCAACGACCAGGACCTCAACACCCTGGCCCGCCTTTGCAACAAGCCCAAGGTCCGGGCGGTCATCGAGAAGCACGGCGACATCGACTACGCCAGCCGGCTCGTCGTGCCGTTGCTCGCTGCGGAGCCTCGCTTCGCCACACTCTTTTTGGGTGCGATGCTGCGGAGGCGTGCATGAAGGTCGGCGGTGCGGTGCCCATCACCATCTACTACACGGCGCAGGACGACCCGAAGAAGAACACGGCCGTCCGGCTCGGTAAGAAAGGTCTGGCGCGGCTGGTCGATGACCAGAAGCACCTGAAGGACCACATGGTCCTGCTCAATCCATTCGCCAAGAAGGCCATCAGCAAGGAGGACCTGCCTACCATGCGCAAATACGGCCTACTGGGTCTCGACTGCTCGTGGCGCCAAGCCGAAGCGATGTTCCCGATCCTACAAGGCAAGGTGCGCAGCCGCGCCCTGCCGTTCCTGGTGGCGGCCAGTCCGGCCAAGTTCGGCACCCCGTTCGAACTGAGCACCGCGGAGGCCATCGCCGCGGCATTGATGATCGTCGGCGAGGAGCGCCAAGCCCGGCGCATCATGAGCACCGTGCCGTGGGGCGCGACGTTCTTTGAGGTCAACAAGGAGCCTTTCGCCGATTACGCGCTCTGTAAGACCAGCGCTGAGATCGTCGAAGCGCAGATGGCGTACTTGCAGGACTAGTTCAGAAGGAGAAACCAGTCCGTGTACTGGATCTCGATGGGGGCCTCGGCCGTGAACGCGACCCACGCCACGGCTTGCAGATCTATCTCCACGCCAGCCAGCGGGATGTAGAGCATGTTCAACGTCGTCTTCGCCGCGGCGTCGCCCGGCGGGATGAACGCGCCAAGCTCGACCACGTGCCAAGATGCGGTGTTGCCGTCGGCGTCCCCAAGATGCAGCTGAAGGTCTGCCAAGGCTGCCAGGTCAGCGTCTTGGTGGATGCCGATGCGCAAGGTCATCGCGAAGGCGCCGGAGACGTCGACAGGGTCTCTCGCCTTGTGGCTGGCTTGCGTCTCGATACCATCCACGACGCCTGGGCGGGCGTGGAATTGCTTGGCGGTCGAGTATGTCTCTGGGATGGGGCATGACGTGCCATCGCAGGGGCGGGCACCGGTGGCCAGCCATGCGTCAGCGCCTGATGCGTCCATGATCGTGAAGGCTGGGGCATGGGGCGTGGTGGACACGTAGCTGGTGTGGACACCGTACATCGGGAAGTCGGCTCGGCCTTCCAGCATGGCCTCGAAGGGCTCACCCGCCAAGTAGTATCGGAAGAACGAACCCATGATGGCCAAGCCATGTGCCTGTTGTTCCTCGGGGCTCAGGCGCCCGCTGTCGGGGCTCTCGGATCCGCAGTACGGGTCGCCGCCGGCGCCCCAGTCGTCGCCGGTCCAGATGGTGTTGTAGAAATTGTGATTGGCGCCCATGTCGAGGAATTGGTGTTTGGTGCCGAGTGCCATGTCGTCATAGGCCCACGCACCTTGCAGGTTCGACACGTCGCCGTCGCAATACGGCAAGATGGTCCCGAACGCCACTCGTGAGGGCATGACCCAGCGGGCGAAGTCCGTCGGGGCGAGTGCCATCACGGCATCGACGCGTTCTGGGGCTAACGTGGCTGCGCGGATGACGCCCTCGCCGCCGCGGCTGTGGCCCATGAGGCCGACCATTTCAAGGTCGAGCTTGTCCGCGAACGCGGACAGGCCGTTGGTGGTGCCGTCCTGGGCCGCAGCGATTTCGTCGAGCAGCTTGATGATCAAGCGTCCACGCGCCGTGGCACCGCTGTCATCGCCGGCCACACCGAAGGCGAGGTCGTAGTCGTTGACGTCGTTGGCGCTGACCGACAAGACCGCGATGCCGTGGCTGGCGAGGTTCTCGGCCAAGTAGCGGTAGCCGGTGTAGGAATCGACCGGCTCCATCACAGGCGTCGCGCGGGGGCATGGTTGGCCGAGGAACTCGAAGCCGACCGTTCCGGGTGCGTAGCTGCACGTCGAGTGGCGACCGTGCATGAAGAGGGCCACCGGGTATGGGCCATCGCCATCGGGGATGGTGGCTTCGCCATGGAATTGGATGGGGTACTTGCCGCTCGAGCCATCGGCGATGAACGGGAGCAGTTCCCACTGCACCAGCTGACTCGTCAGGTCGCCGACGGCCAACGGATCGCCCATCGGCAGGTCTTCCGGCATCGTCGCCGCGGCGGGCTCGCCGGCCGGGCCGGCACAGCCGGCCAACAACATCATCGCAAGGACCACCAGACTCCAGACGCGCATCATGGTTCGACCCAGGCGCGGGCTTGTAGAGGTTGTGGTCAATTCATACAGGTCCTGTCCTTGCCACCGGCATGGAAGCCCGTCGCATCATCATCCCCAAACACGGCGGCCCCGACGTCATGCGCCTCGAGGAAGTAACCTTGGGAGACGTTCCGGCAGGCCACCTCCGCATCAGCGTCACCCACAGCGGCGTCAACTGGGCAGACATCATGATGCGCATGGGGCTGTATCCGGAAGCCCCCAAGCCGCCGTTCACGCCCGGCTACGAGGTCGTCGGCCACGTCGCCGACATCGGCGAAGGCGTCAAGGGCTGGCGCAAGGGCGATGCGGTCATCGGCGGCACCAAGTTCGGCGGCTACGCATCGGTCGTCGACGTCCCGGTCGGCAGCGCCGTCAAGCGCCCGACCGCCTTAGAGCCCGAGATCGCCTGCGCGCTACCCGTGCAAGGCATCACGGCGTGGGCGGCACTCGTCGGCCATGGCCGCATCCGCAAAGGCGACAAGGTACTGATCCACGGCGGTGCCGGGGGCGTCGGCATGATCGCCATCGCACTGGCCAAGCGTCACGGCGCCGAGGTCTACGCGACGACGGGCAGCGCCGAGAAGAACCAGTTCTTGATCGATGAATGCGGCGTCAATGCGTCGTTCCTGCGCGACAGCGATTGGCACAAGGAATGCCAGGCCCTCGGCGGCATGGACCTGGTCATGGACGCCGTCGGCGGCGAGCACCTGCAACGCAGCCGCCGCGCATTGGCGCCGTTTGGCACCGTCGTCAGTTACGGTGTCAGCAGCGCCGTCACGGGCAACAAACGCAACGTCGTGCACGCCTTGCGCGCCCTGCGCCACATGAAGGTCGACGCGGTCAAGCTGATGATGCGCAACTGCGGCGTCAGCGGCCTCAACGCCTTGACACTGGGCGAACAGATCGACGTCTCACAAGGCCTGAAGGAAGTCGCATCCGACATCGTGCGCGGCCGCATGCCGCCGCCGCGCATCGACGCCGTGTTCCCGCTCGCCGAGGCGGCCCAGGCGCACCGCTACCTGCAGGAACGGCGCAACAAGGGCAAGGTCCTCTTGCGCTGCGATTAGGCCTTGCACAGGCTGCCGTGATGCAGCGCATTCTGACTCGCGATCACGCAGCCAGTGGGCAATTGGATATCGATGCTGTGGTAGCCGATGCCCTCGATGAAGATACCGCCGGCGCCGGTGGCGATGGCGGTGTACTCCCAGGTCCCGGCGGGGCCATCGTGGTTGTAGAACTCGCCGACGAACCAACCTTCGTTGGCAGGAGTGACCTCCATGGAATACTGCTCACCATCAGGCGCGGTGACGGTGATGGAATAGTACCCCAGGGGGCGACCGGCACCGGTCTGTCCGTGGATGAGCTGACCAGGAATGTCTTGGGCGAGGAGGCCGAAGCTGACACGGTCGTAGCCTTCTGGGACCGTGATGCTGCCCGTCGGCTGCTGCGGGTCGGTGGGGTCCAAACCGTCACCGCTCAAGGGGATGGCACCGACCAAGCGGCCGTCGAAGAAGACGAGGTCGTGGTCGTGTGGGACGCGCACGTCGCCGTCGTAGTTGAAGCCGTGATCGACCACTTGGAAGCGGCCGTAATTGTTGAACAAGATGTCCGTGGCGACGCCGGTCTCCGCGTCGAAGATCGAATACCCAGCCTGGGCGCCGTTGGCGGTGGTGAAGTCGACGCGGGCGGTGCCGGCACCGTCATCGACGTCACTGACAAGTGCGGTCCAGACGACCGTTTCACTTTCGAATGTCGTCGTCCAGGTGTCGCCTTCGACGAAGGGGAACTGTAGGTGTTTGAACGGCGAGTCGTGGGTGTCGTAGCTCAGGTCGGACATGTGGATGTCCCCGAACGCCGGGTGGTGCAGGACCAGGGCGTAGCTGCTGAACTGGTCGATGGGGAAGCCGACGAGGTAGTTGTCGTGCTCGGAGCCGGCAACGATGCGGGTGATGGTCTCGCTGCCGCCGCCGAGGAAGTCCTGGATCTCGTAGGTCCACCATTCACCGAGACGCCATTGGGGCACTTCGTTGAGGTTGCGTTCGCCGGCGAGCGGCGGATCGCGCAGCAGCCGGCCGGGCTCGTCGACCGTCAGGTTGCGGGCCGCATCCTCGAATTGGGTGTCGGTCTGCCCCACGGTCTCCGGGGCCATGTCGTCGCTCGAGGCACAGCCTGCCAAGGCCGCAGTGATGACGAGAACAGCAATCCAGCGCATAGTCGCCACGCCAGATGCACCCGGTTAACGGTTGCGGCGTCCGCCCCGCCACTACTGCGCCCGTTCCATCAACAACTCCGCCAAGTTCTCCAAGGCGGCCCTGGACGGACCTTCCGGCACCTGGCGCAGACGCAGCAGCGCCTCCTGGGTGTAGGTGCTGGCCTCCATCTGGCTGGCGGCGACGGCACC
>JBFJNL010000093.1:0-8167 GCA_041618195.1 Thermoplasmatota archaeon
CGCGAAGTCGACGGTCTGGCTCATGGCGAACTCAGCGTAGCTGTAGATGAACAGCCAGGCGGTGCCGTCGGGCACCTTGCCGCCGCAGGGGCCGCTGCTGTTGTTGAGATTGGCCAGCACCGTGAAGGCCTCGTCGGTGACCACGCAGTCGGAGTCACCCAGCACGTTGTCGACGGTGCTGCTCAGGGCCAGGCCCCAGTATTCCGAGGTCAGCTCGAGCCAGTAGCCGTCGATGCCGCTGGCATCCGGGCCTTCCATGAAGCTGAAGCAGTTCTCGCCGGCGATCTGCAGGACGTCGCCCGCGCAGCCGAGGCTGTCGGCGAACTCGAAGTGGGTGGTCTCGGGCAGCTCGCGGGGAGGCTCGGCCACGACGCCGTCGAGGACGGTGGTGGTGAGTGTGGCGTTGAGCATGAGGCCGTCGACGGTCACGTCCAGCATGGAGGTGAAGTTGCCCGGAGCGAAGGTGTGGTTGGCCATCGCGGGGAGGCCGGTGCCGTTGGTGGCGTTGCCGTCACCGAAGGTGATGCTCCACGTGGCGTTGAGCACGTCGGTGGCGTTGATGGCGTCGATCGTGAAGTTGACCAGGAGGGGGGCGGTGCCATTGACCACGTCCGCGGTGAACACGATGGCCGGGGCCATGGTGATGTTGTGGTCGTGGTCGCCGTGCACGTGTGCTTCGGTTTCGACTTCGGGCGCCACGCTACCGGATTCAGCGCAGCCGGCGAGAGCGACGAGAATGAGCAAGGAGGCGGCAAGAATGCTGCGCATGTTCATTTCGACGGCGGCATGTATAAAAGGCGTTGTGGCGGCCGGGGCGGTCGGTGGCCCGGCCGCCACGCCGACTCATCTGTTCAGACGTAGTCCGGCTGCAGGGTGATTGTCGTGGCGATCTCCATGTTGGCTCCGGTGTAGCCGAGTTGCACGAGCACGTAGTCTCCGGGGGCCGGTAGCTCGACCTGGATGAGTTCATCCGTGCCGCAGCTGCTGCTTGAGGCGATCAGATCCCCTGCGGTCGTGAACAGGAACATGTCCGTGTCGAATTCGAGGGCCTCCTCGGGGCCACACATGATGTTGTCTGGGTCGTTCACTTGGCCGGCCAGCGCGGCGGAGCGGATGGTGAGGTTCAACAGGCCTGCGGGGACCGTCAAGGCGTGATTGTCCTGGTTGGGCAGGCCATGCTCGTAGCTGGCCCAGGCGACGGATTCGAGCTTGGTGGCCGGCGCCTGGCCGGTCGCATCCCAGAGAAGCCAAGGCAGTCCGAGGAGGACCTCGGCGGTGTAATTGTCGAAGCTGGGAGCCGGCAGCTCCGGTTCTGGCGCCTCCGCCACGGCGATGGCCACGGCCGCTGCCTTTGATTCACCCTGGGCGATGACGGTGAGCGTAGCTGTGAAGTCACCGGGGCTGTAGGTGTGGTCGACGTAGACCGGCAGGGCGGTGCCGTCCTGCATCGCGCCGTCGCCTAGGTCGAGGGTCCACAGCAAGGTGTCGAAGGCCTGCGTCACATCGAGATGGAAGCCCACGGCGAAGGGAGCGCTGCCTTCATGGCCGTCGACAGTGAAGACCACGCCCCACTCGAGCGGCGCGTCGTCCGGCTGGTCAGCGGGGCCCGCCGGCGGCGCCCCACCTGCGGCATCGCCACTGGGCTCGGCCGCGGATTGGGTCGGTTCAGTGCTGGCGCAGCCGGCGAGGCTGACCATGAGCAGGGTGGCGGCAAAAATGCCGATAGATACGGTGCGCATGCCCCAACCGCGACTCACCGCCATAAAACGAGGCTGGTCATTTCACTGTCATATTCGCGGCGCCAGCTGGGCCGCCAAGCAAGCCGCTCGCCTCAATGCTTATCACCGTGCTCAGGGTCGAAGCATCAGCATGGTTGCGACTGTCGACGACTTGTTCCAGACCATCCGATCGAACCCGTTCATCGATGGCATCGGGTACTTCGTCGAGATCACCACGCGTGAGCCGGTCTCCGAGCGGGACCTGGAACGCGTGACCGAGCGCATGCAGGGCGATTTCTGTGCCCACAGCCAAGCGAGCCTCGAAGGCCGCAACGTCCTCGGGCTTGATTTCCACGAGCACATCCTGACCCAAGGCGAGGACGCCGAGCACTTCTTGTCCGCCCTGGAGATCTTGATGCGCGGCATCGAGCGCGACTTCGGCATCGACCACATGTGCATCGAGTTCCAATTCGACTTCACGCGTGCCAAGCACGCCCAAAAGGAACTCGACGAGCTCCTGCGGCCGTGAGCTAGAACGGCGTCGACGCCGCTTCGCGCAACCCAGCCAGCCAACCAGCGAAAGCCAGGATGGACCACCACACGGCCCACGCGCCCATGCCGGCACCGATGGCCATGACGATGGCGTCGCGGTAGGCGAACATGGCCACCATGATCCACGGCACGACGGCCGCGGCGTAGACGAAGGGGTCGTCGCCGACGGTCACGACGAGACTGGTCGAGAGCAGCATGCCGAGGCTGGCCGCCAAGAGTGACGAATGGTGTGACGTGTCCGCCATCAAGCGCCCGCCAAGCCATTGGAAGTATCCCCACATGGCAAGCAAGATGAGCAGCGTCGTCAACCCCAGCAGGGGGTCGGACTCCATGCAGCACCAGCCCGGCGGCGGCGGAAGAAGGTTCGCAACCGTCCCGGCAAGCGTTTTGCCCGCCAGGGGCTGGGTGGGCCGTGGACCTTCGGGAGCGCGTTGCCCGTCTACCCCGCAAGCCGGGGGTCTACCTGTGGAAAGACAACCACGGCGAGGTCCTGTACGTGGGCAAGGCCATCGACCTGCGGGCTCGCACGTCCCAGTACCTCAAGGACGGAGCGCACAAGCCCGACATGATGCCGTACGTGGTGGACCTAGACTACATCGCGGTGTCGACCAACAAAGAGGCGCTCATCCTCGAGCAGACGCTCATCAAGCGCTACAAGCCGCGATACAACGTGCGCTTGACCGATGACAAGCAATACCCGTACATCAAACTCACAAGGGACACGTACCCGCGCCTCATCAAGACCCATCGGCGGCTCGACGACGGCGCCACCTATTTCGGACCATTCCCCGACGGCTACGGCGCCTTCCATGTCATGCAGGTGCTCAACGACTTGTTCCCCCTGCGGCGCTGCAAGACGCTGCCCAAGACCAAGTGCTTGTACTACGACATCGGCAAGTGCATCGCGCCGTGCATCGACGCCTGCACCGACGACGAGTACGCCGCGGTGGTGCAGGAGATCAAAGAGGTGCTGGCCGGTCGATCGCGCCGACTCCTGCAGCGGGTGAAGGTAGAGATGGAGGCCGCGGCAGCCGACCACCGGTTCGAGGACGCCGCCCGTGCCCGAGACCAATTGCGCGGCCTGGAAGGCGTCCTGGAACGCCAGCACATGGTCCAGGACAGGCTGCAGGACCGCGACGTCGCGGCCATCTCGGCTCGCGGCGACCTGGCGGTCGTCGTCATCGTGCACCAACGCGACGGCAAGGTCGTCGGCCAGAGCCCGTTCATCGTCCATGGGGTCGAAGATGAGACGCCGCCCCAGGCCCTTGCAGATTTCCTGGTCGGCCATTACGCCGACCGGACCATCCCACGCTTCGTGGCCGCTGGCATCGACCCCGCCGAGATCACCGACCTCGAGACCGACCTGCGCCTGTTGTGCGACCACGCTGTCACGGTCGAAGCCCCACAGCGCGGCGACAAGATGCGCTGGCTCGATGTGGCCCAGACCAACGCCCGCCTGCGGCTCGAGGAAGAACTGCTGCGGCGCGAACGCAAGAGCGGTGCCTTGGCCGCCCTGCGAGAAGCGCTTCAGCTCCCAGACCTGCCCCGCGTCATCGAAGGGTTCGACATCAGCCACCAAGCCGGCCACCACACCCGCGCAGCGATGGTCCGTTTCGTCGACGGCGAACCGGACAAGTCGGGTTACCGCACGTTTGGCATGAAGACGCTCGGCGAGGACGCGGTCGCCAAAGGCACCGCCACGACGAGCCACGGGAAAGGCCGCGAGGTCGATGACTATGCCAGCATGGAAGAAGCGGTGGCGCGCCGCTACGGCCGCTTGGTCGAAGATGAAGCGCCACTGCCAGACCTGATCCTGATCGATGGCGGCCCGGGCCAATTGGCTGCCGCCCGCAAGGCGCTGGCCACGGTGGGGATCAACATCCCCTTGGTCGCCATCGCCAAGCAAGAAGAGGATCTGTTCGTGCCCAAGCGCCTCAACCCGATCAAACTCGGACGCGACCACGCAGCACTACAATTGCTCCAACGGGTCCGTGACGAGGCGCACCGCTTCGGCATCACGCAGGTGCGTCGCAAGGCCAAAGCCGCCGTGACCCGCAGTCCGCTCGACGGCGTGGCTGGCATCGGCCCCAAGCGCCGGGCCGAGCTCGTCAAGGCGTTCGGTGGGCTCGAGGGCCTACAGGCGGCCACCGTGCCCGACCTGCAGAACGTCCCCGGCATCACGGGCCGGATGGCGCAGGACATCGTGGACGCCTTGCAGGACCGCAGCAAGGCCCCCACCACCACGCCGTGATGGCTCAATGGCCCAGGTCCAGGCCATCCCACGCCGATGGCCCGATGTCGACGATCGAAGCTTTTCACACGCCAGGCGCTAACGATGTCAGCGGCGTCAGGCCAACGTTTCAACGTCGAAGAACCGCTGCGCGACACCGAATTTCTCAGCACACCACTCACCCAGGCGTTGGACCCCCAAGCGCTCGGTCAAGTAGTGGCCGCCGGCGATGAAGTGGATGCCGGCCTCCTTGGCGACGTGGTAGACGCCTTCGGTGGATTCGCCGGTGACGTAGACGTCGCAGGCGGCGTCGATGGCGTCGTGGATCTGGTAGGGTGCCGCGCCGCTGATGAAGCCGATGCGGCGAACTTGTTGCTTGCCGAGTGGCCAGACCTGGAAGGGGCCTGTCTCGACGTCACAACCGGCGCGCAAGGTCTGCTCGAACTGGTTGACCCAGACGCCGAAGGCCACCGGCGTGGCCAGTTCGCCGATGGCGCCGATGGTCGGGCCCTTGTACGCGAAAGCCGGCTCTGCGGTGGCGCATCCTGCGGCCGCTGCCAAGGCGACGTTGTTGCCGAGTCGGGGATGGGCGTCGAGCGGCAGATGGTAGGTGAGGATGTTCAGCTCAGCACCGAGGATGGTAGCGAGGCGCTTGCGGCGCAGGCCCTGCACATGCAGGGGCTCGTTCTTCCACAGCAGACCATGGTGGGTCAACAGTGCGTCGGCGCCCCATTCGATGGCGGCGTCGATGGTGGCTTGGTTGACGGAGACCGCCGTGGCGATCTTGGTGATCTCGTCTTTGCCTTCGATCTGTAGGCCGTTCTCCTGGCCGTCCGGGAAGTCGGCGACGCGCAGCTCGTCGGCGAGCGCGGCGACCAGTTCATTCCGCTGCATGGAAGGCCTCGACCTCGACCTCGATGGCGATGGTGCCGGCGCCGAGCCCGAACGCCACGATGGTATCCGGGTGCATCTCGCCGAAGTGGCCGATGGTGCGGCTGGCGACCTGGATGGCGCCTTGACGGCCGGCGATGAAACCGGGTTCGGCAGCAGGAACGAGCTTGGCGTCAATGCCCATGTCGCGCACCAGTGCCTCAGCGAGGCCTTTGGCTTCGCTGAAGCCGGTCTTGGCGGCGGTCTCGACGATGCCGAGGCGCAGGTTGTTGCGCCAGGCCCCATCCTTCTCAAGCACAACGTAGCCGAGTTCGAAGATGCGCTGCGGCAGCGGGCGGTGGCGGTTGGCCGCCAGCACGCCCAGCAGACCGGGAACGATGCGTTGGCGCAGGAGCGTCTGCTCTTCCAGGACCGCGTTACGCACGGTGACCGCGGCCTGAGGATCGGTACCCCAGTGGGTCCATTGGTCGGCTTCGTTGCTGAGCGTCAGGGTGCGTGCCTCACTCCAGCCCATGCCGAGCAGGAGGGTGCGCAGGCGTTCTTCGGTGTCCTGCAGGGGCAATGCACCGCCGAAGGTGCCCTTCGTGGGTAGGGTGCCTGGGAAGTTCTCGAAGCCGTAGCCGATGGCGACGTCTTCCATCAGGTCGACCGGATGCAGGATGTCGAAGCGCCAGGCGGGCACTTGGATGAGGATCTTGTTCTCGAACGCCTCGGCGTCGTGGCCCATGCGGCGTAGTGCAAGCGCGATGTCATCGCCACTCATGTCGATGCCCAGCAATTTGCGCACGTCGTCGGCGTGCAGGACATGCTCGGCAGTGCTCAGGTCGGGGCTGACCCAGGTGCCGCTGGCGTCCTCGATGGTGACCGCTTCGATGGCGCCGCCGCGTTCGGCGAACCCGGTGGCTAGCAGGGCGATGGTCGCCTTGACGGTGGCCATGTCCGTGCCGGTGACGTCGAGCAGCAGGTCCTTGGTGGCCGCCGTGACAGTGGTCTTGGCGGCGTTGATGACCGGAGGCAGACTGAGCACGTCGCCTTGACCGTCCAAAAAGACCGGGTAGCGGCCGTCAGGCAGCAGGTGGGCGTACTCCTGGCCCTTGGGGTGCTGCTCCATGATCTGCTTGGGCGTCAGGACGCCTTCCCAGGCCAGGGGTTCGAACGCCTTGTCGTCGGGACCGACGCAGGTGTAGGTGAAGGGGCCCTTGATGCCGGCGGCATCGTGGATGCCGATGGCGATCTTGCGGCGTTTGCGGCCGGGGGCCAGCGTGAACTTCTCTTGGGCGTCGATGATCGTCTGGACGTAGTCCTCGTCGATGGGGACGCCGCGCACAAAGCACAGGGCCGCGTAGGGCCGGACCGAGGCGACGGATTCGTCGACGGTCAGCGTCGTGGAGGCCGCCTTGAGCTTGTACCGCGGCATGCCGGCATCGGCGCCCAAGAACGCGCGCATGGCGCGGCCGGTGCCTTCCAGCGTGAGCAGGTCCGGGCGGTCCGGGAACCACTCGATGGTGATGGCCTCGCCTTCGACCTTGTCCAGGTCGCCGCCGATCATCGGCATGCGCTCGGTCAGCTCGTCCATCGGGATATCACGGCCGATGAGGTGGCAGATATCCGGACGCTGGAAGGTCACGACGGGCATTGCTGCGGCCAGCATTCGGCGCTATTTAGGCAGGCCTGGAGTGAAGCAGGGGGTTCAAGTCCGGCCCGGTGGTCGCCCGTGCGTGCAGTGGTCTGGTTTCCACCGCCTGCCCTTGCAGGACCGCATCGAACAGGTCGCCGAACACGCCGGCTTGAATGGCGCCGAGCGCGCCACCCTGGAGGCCGGGCTATCTGTGCTCGACGCCGAGCCGTTGATCGAGAACGTCATCGGCCGCTTCACCATGCCGCTGGGGGTCGCGGTAGGTTTCGTCGTCGACGGCGAGGCCGTGGTCGTACCCATGGCCGTGGAGGAATCATCGGTCGTCGCGGCCGCCAGCCATGGTGCCAAGTTGGCCGCCAAAGGCTCCGGCTTCGAGACCATCGTCGACGAACCGGTGATGATCGGGCAGGTGGAACTGCGCGACCTGCAGAACCCGACCACGGCCAAGGTCGTCATCGAGACCCAGAAGGCCGAGTGGATCGCGCTTCTCAACGAAAGCATCCCCAGCATGGTCGCCCGCGGGGGCGGCGTCCGGGACATCGAGGTACGCAGCATCCAACGCCGCGTCGTCGTGCATATCCTGGTCGACTGCCGGGACGCCATGGGCGCCAACCTGGTCAACAGCCTATGCGAGACCCTTGCCCCGCACCTGGCGGACGCCACCGGCGGCACTGTCGGACTGCGCATCCTGAGCAACCTGGCCACCCATCGCATGGCCGAAGCCCGTTGCCGCATCCCCGTCGATGCGCTTGGGGGCATGGACGTGGCCAGAGCCATCGTGGCCGCTAACGATTTCGCCATCGCAGACCCGTACCGTGCTGCGACCCACAACAAGGGCATCATGAACGGCGTCGACCCGGTCGTCATGGCCACGGGCAACGACTGGCGTGCCATCGAAGCAGGCGCCCACGCTTACGCGGCCAAAGACGGCTACACGGCACTCACCACCTACGCCATCGAGGACCAAGCCCTGGTCGGCCGGCTGCGCCTGCCCATGGCCGTCGGCACCGTCGGCGGCGTCACAGCGCTGCACCCCACCGCCAAGACCTGCATGCGCATCCTGGGCTCCCCAGACGCCCGACGCCTGGCAGGCATCATCGTCAGTGTCGGCCTCGCGCAGAACCTGTCCGCGCTGAAGGC
>JBFJNL010000094.1:0-8123 GCA_041618195.1 Thermoplasmatota archaeon
CTCGGCGACGCCGGCTGGAGCAACGGCAACGTCGGCCTCATCGGCCGCTCGTACGACGGCAGCACCCCGTGGGAAGCCGCCATGGCCGCCGACCTGCCCCAACTCAAGACCGTCGTGCCGATCAGCGGCCTGTACGGCCAATTCGACCTCATGTGGAAGAACGGCAGCGTCGAGACCCGCGGACCTGGCGTCCTGTGGGGCCTCTACTACGCCTTCACCTACACCGGGGGCGACCCGGTGACCAGCAACGGCGACGGTGACATCGACCAAGCAATCCTGCAGGGCCGCCAGATCGCTGAGAACCTCGTCTGCGCCGAGACCCAGACCGGTGGCGCCGTCGCCGCCGGCAGCTACCTCTACGGTGGCGACCCCCTTCGTCCCTACCAAGAAGAAGGCGGCTACTGGGAAGAGCGCTCGTTCGGCGCCGAAGTGCTGCAGAACTACGAAGGCAGCGTCTACTTCATCCACGGCATGCAGGACTGGAACGTCGACCCTCACATGGCGTTCCCCTTCTACAATGACCTCGAAGCCAAGGGCCTCGAAATGAAGGGTCTGTTCGGCCAGTGGGGTCACAGCTACCCCGACCGTTTCAGCGAACACAGTGGCCTGTCCGTCAACAGCGGCAACGTCACCAGCGTCCGCCACGACTGGGCCCAGGACCTGTTGGAGTGGTTCGACCACTACCTGATGGGCACCGGCGCCAAGCCCCAGCTCCACGTGGAGATGCAGGATGACGCAGGCAACTGGCGTATCGAGAGCACCTGGCCCCCGGCCGACACCGAATGGAACGTCATCGAGATCGACGGCGCCGGCCAACAGGTCAGCCCGATCGGCGACTCCGTCACCTACGACCTCGGCGTCCTCAGCACGGACAACGACACCCGCATCGCGGGGCTGCCCAAGTTCCACGTCGACGTCACCCCCACGGGTGCCGGCGGCCAGCTGTACGCTGAACTGCGCGACGCCACCGACAACCGTCGGCTGGGCCACGCCATCATGGACCTGCGCTACGCAGACGGCGGCGTCGACATGACCCCCGTCATCCCTGGCGCCACCATCACCGCCATGATGGAGTTCCTGCCGTTCGATGCCCTTGTTCCGGCCGGCCATGAGGTCGTGCTGGTCCTGAGCGCCACCGGCCAGGACTACCTGCCCAGCGCCACCAGCAGCCCGGTCACCATCGACTCCGGCGACCTCAAGCTGCCCATCACGACGCCCGAGCTGAACCAGTTCTTCAGCCCGCCCGGCTTCAACATGGCACGCCCATAGACCCCTCGGTCTTCCTTTTCCCCTTACCCCAATCTTGAAATCGGCGCCCGCGTCGGCCCGCTTAAGCATGCTCGACGATGAGACGTGCAAACGCATCATCCGGTCCTACCACGACGGGACCGTCAAGGAGGGCGAAACGCCCGTGCCTTTGATGATCCTTCACGGCCTGCGTGAAGAGATCACCATCCGGCCGCACATCGAGCTCCCGAGCGCCTACCACATGGCGCACTACCTGGACGAGTTCATCACGGACAAGACCATCGCGTTGACGGTCTGCGGCCGCTTCTACAAGCAGATCGGCGAGACCCTGTTCCAGGGCACCATCCTGTACCACGTCGACCGCATCGGCAGCCACTTGATCCGCGGCATCCACAGCGAGAACGGTCGCTACCACGTGCTGGACGACTCCCCGTACTGGAACCAGTTCCCGTACGATTTCGACAGCGGCCCCGTCGAACCAGACCTCCCCATCGGCTTCCACCCCGGACCCGAAGGCGAGGATTGGGAAGACGATGACGACGACGCATAGGCGTCAAGCCCAAGAGGAAGGCCCGACTCGCCGCTCTTAGTGCGCCCGCTCATCCAGGCCGACGACATCCATTTCAGCTACGGCAGCACGCATGTCTTGCGCGGCGCTAGCTTCCTCATGCGGCCGGGTGACAAGGTGGCGCTGGTCGGCCCCAATGGTGCCGGCAAGACGACGATGTTCAAGCTCCTGGCCGGCCAATTGAAGCCGGACCTCGGCGAGTTCGAGACCCAAGCCGACCTCCGCGTCGCCTACCTGCCGCAGGTCCCGGACCTACCCCCGGAGACCCTCGTCGCCGATCTGCTGGCCGCACCCACCGCGGTCGCGCGCAAGTTGCAGGACGAGATCGCGGCGCTTGAATCGTGGATGGGTAGCCCAGGTGCCTGGGACCAGCCTGACGCCAATGAGAAGATGGCGCGGTACTCGGAACTGCAGGCCGATGTGGCGACCGAGATGAGCAAGGGCGACGCCAGCAGCAACCCGTTACTGAACGACCTCGGCGTGCCCGAAGGCATCATGGATGCCAAGTTCGGGGACCTATCTGGTGGTGAACGCAGCAAGGTGTTGCTGTGCAAGACGCTCACCGCCGCCAAAGACACCGACCTGTTGCTTCTCGACGAACCGACCAACCACATGGATATCCCCACCGTGGAGTTCATCGAGGACTTCCTGATCAACCTCCAAGGCAGCGTCGTCGTCGCCGCCCACGACCAGTACCTGCTCGACAACGTCGCGGACCGCGTCTTCGAGGTCGACCACCAGCAGGTCTACCCCTACGAAGGCAACTACACTTCCTACCTCGGCCAACGCGCCGCGTACTCCAAGGCCCTGCAGGCCAAGAAGAAGCGCGATTTCAACGAGGTCAAGCGCCAGCTCGCCATCATTGAGCAGCTCAAGTCGCGCAACCGCTTCGACGCCCAGGTCAAGAGCCGCAAGACGCGCCTGTCGCAGCAGAGCCAAGACACCACCGAAGCGCCCACGGTCCGCAAGTCGTTCCGCCTGTGGTTCGACACCGAACGCGTCCCCCGTGAAGTGCTGGTGGCGGAGAACGTCAGCAAGCGCTTCGGCGACCGGCTGCTGTTCAGCGGCGTCAACCTGGACATCGAAGGCGGCCAGAAGATCGGCATCATCGGCCCCAACGGCTGCGGTAAATCGACGCTGTTGAAGGTGCTGCTCGGGCAGATCCCGGCCGACACGGGCGACATCAAGTGGGGCAAGAAGGTCGAACTCGGGTACTTCGATCAGCACCACAAGACGCTACAGCCCGACCGTACGCTCCTCGACGAAGCACGCACCCTGCGCGACCCACCACCACCGGACGAATGGAGCCGCGGGCTGCTGGGCCGCTTCCAATTCAGCGGTGACATGGTGTTCAAGCGCGTCGAGCAGCTCAGCGGTGGCGAACGCGCCCGCCTCGCCCTCGCCAAGTTCATCGCCGAGAAGCACAACGTCCTGGTGCTCGACGAACCGACGAACCACTTGGACATGGACAGCCAGCGCATCGTCGCCGGCGCCCTCAAAGAGTACGAAGGCACCGTGCTCGTCGTCAGCCACGACCGTGCTTTCCTGGATCGTGTCTGCGACCACATCGCCGTCGTCGCCCACCAACGTGTCGGCGTCTTCCCTGGCAACTTCAGCACCGCTTGGACCAGTTCGCAATTGGCCAAGTTCACTCAAAGCGGCGTCCAGGGGCAATTCGTCGTCCGCAAGGCGTTCCGCGACTGGGAGAAGGACGAACGCTACCACAGCGGCCAGACCATCACGGTCACCGGCATGGAGACGCAGGCGTTCCGTCGCATGCTGCGTCAGGCCGAGGCCAACGGTTGGATTGAAAAAGCCGAGGCTGAGAGTTAAACCCGCGAACCGGCTGATACCGATGTGGAACCCCGCTCGCCGGAGGCACGCGCATTCGTCGAGTCAGCGATCGGCCAGGGGCTGCTGACAGACGAATCGCTGTGGTTCCGCCTCGTGGCCCGCGATGGCGAGTACCTGTTCGTCTCACCGTCCGTACGCGATTTCCTGGGCTATCGGCCGGAGGATTTCGTCACCATGGCGCCGCAGGAGTTCATCCACCCCGATGAATTGCCGGTGGCCGGCAAACTCATGGCTGCCATTGACGCCGGCCCGGTGAATGCCATCTACCGCATGAAGCACAAGAGCGGCGAGTATGTTTGGGTCAGTTCGCACGTCGAAATGAGAGATGGCCTCATGGTCATCGTCGGACGGCGGGTGCCCGAGCGACTCAGGGGTGCGGGCTGGAAGCACGTCGAGCCGTTCCTGTAGACGCCGTGCCGGTGCCAGATCGGCGTCGAGTGGACGCGTCACCGTAGATCCTAGGCGGCCATGTGGCCGACGCCCGGCCGACCGAAACCCCGAAGCGCCGATAGGGCCCCCAAGGCTGGCGTTATGCGTCCTCCGGTCGAAGGTCGTCCCATGGAACCTGTCGGCCAACGGGCCGCCGACTTCGTGGCATCACCGATCGGCCAGGGGTTGCTGCATGACCCGTCTCTGTGGTTCCGGTTGACCAGTGACGAGGGTCAGTACCTGTACGTCTCGCCACAAGTGACGGGCTTCCTGGGCTACGAGGCGGCCGATTTCAAGCACTTGAGCGGCCGCGACATCATCCACCCCGACGAATATGAGGCCGCGGCGTCCGCGCTGGCAGCGCTCGCAGACGGCCCTCTCAGCGCGGTCTACCGCATGCGCCACAAGAACGGCGAATATGTCTGGGTCAGTTCGCACCTTGAGAAGCTCGGCCCGATGACCTTGACGCTCGGGCGGTGCGTCGCGACTCCCGTCCAGAGCATCGCATGGCACCGCGTGGATTCGTTCTTGTAGCCACGATGGACGGCGCAGCCCGGCACCGCCGCTCCAAGCGTTGTACGACTGACGCCTTCGAAAAGGTCGATCATTCTGGCGGCGTTCGGCGCGATGCGCCAAAGCCACCGGCTTCAGTAGTCCCACCCGGATTCGAACCGGAGTCCCGGGCTCCAAAGGCCCAGATGATTGACCACTACACTATGGGACTGTGCAACAGGCCCAAAGGGCAGGGGTCGCGAGACCAGGCTGCGAGGCCTGGACGGTTGACCACCACACTACGGGGCTGTAGGGTACGCACGAGTGCGCAAGGCGCGCGACGAGGGTACCCCATTTGACCGTGACGGCCCGCAACGGCCATGTCTGAGGTCCGTCTCGTCGACCTGTGCGTCTCTTCATCGGCATCCCTATCCCGGTCGATGCCCGGATCAATCAGGTCACCCACGCCCTGCGCCAGCACGAAAAGGACGCCAAGCCGGTCCCGCCTGGCACCTGGCACGTCACGCTGCGCTTCCTTGGCGAGGTCAAGGACCCGGGCACCGTCGAAGACGCGCTCTACAAGGTCGTGGCTCGCCACAGCGCCATGAAGTGCCAGGTCAAAGGCCTGGGCGCCTTCCAGGGCCCCAAGCGTGCTCGCATCGTGTGGGTCAAGGTCATCGCCGACGGGCTGCGTGAACTGGCCAAGGACATCAGTGACGCCACGGCACACTTGGGGGAACCCGGCACGCAGGATTTCGTCGCCCATGCCACGATGGCCCGCTTGCCCACGGCCCGCGACCTGACCGCCTTCATCGACCACCACAAGGACACCGTCCTTGGCGAAGGCATGCTGGACAAGGTGATCCTCTACCGCTCCCAGTTGACGAAGAGCGGCCCCATCTACCAGCGCCTGGCAGAGATTCCGCTTCAGGCCAAGGCGTAGGCTTCGATCTCGTAGGCACCGACAAACGGGTCGAACGCCGTCGGTGCGTCGTTGCGGACCTCGAAGCGCCACGCGCTCTTGGTGGCGTAGGCGCTGTCGGCGTCGACGACCGGGATGCGGAACACGGTCTGCGTGGGCGAGGAGAGGACCTCGTCCGCTTGATCCCAGTCCCACGACCAAGGGCCGTGGAACAGCAGGTACGGCGTCACGCTCGCGGAGTGCGCGACATTGACCTCGACGAAACGCGCTTCCTTCGGAATCGGCTCACTGGGTCGTTGGACGCTCGGGCAGCCGGTGGCCCCTGAGCAGCCATCGCCCGTGTAGATCGCGCTCGCGACGCCCTCGACCGTGAACAACGCCAAGCGGTCACCCGTCCACGGGGCGCGCGCCTTGAAATCCGGCAAGGCGTCGCCCTTGAACGCGGTGATGGAGACATGAGCCTCGGAGACGCTGTACGTGGCGCCGTCAGGGTTGGTGGGTGGGTAGAACAGCTTGAACAGCCACGAAGTGATCCCTTGGCCAGGGGGGTCGGCCTGGCCGCGGCCCACGTCGATGATGGCCGGGGCGCCCATGGCGAAGTCCTCCACGCCGTACCAGGCGTCGTCGGCTGCGGTCTGGTACAGCAACTTGGGGGCGGCGTGTTTGCTGGCCGTCTCGACCTGTGAGATCAGGATACTGATGTGGTCGGTGCCAGGCGGAATGGTGCCTGCAGTGGGGTGGAACAGCACGAAGTCGCCGCCGGCACCTCCCTGAAACTGGGTGGTGTCGATGGCCGTTTCCATCACAGAGACCCGGTCGGTGTCGCCCCAGAACCGCTCCAGGTCCCACGTCGACGGCTCGGCGTCGTCGGGGGTTTCCACGTCGCCTGGACCGGAACACCCAGCTAGGACAACGAGCAATAGGATCGCGATGGTTCGCATGCGGCTCCGACCCACCGGGGCGGTCATAAAATTACCGGGCCATCCGTCGATTTGGGGCTTCGGGGGGCACATTTCTTTTCATCCAGCCCCGGCTCGCACCGACGTGGCCCACCAGCCAGCCCTCCTCGTCATTCTCGACGGTTTCGCGTTCGGCGATCCCGCGCACCCGTGCAACGCCGTCGCTTTGGCCGACACGCCGTGCCTTGATCGCTTGCGCGCCGAGCACCCTTGGGTCGAGATCGACAACAACCAGCACCACGTCGGCTTGCCCGAGGGCCAGATGGGCAATTCCGAGGTCGGCCACCTCAACATCGGCGCCGGCCGCGTCATCTACCAGGATTTCCTACGCATCAACAAGGCCATCGAAGACGATGAGTTCGGCGAGAACGACGCCTACCGCACCGCCTTCGCTCATGTCCGCAAGACCGGCGGCCGCCTGCACCTGATGGGTCTGCTCGGCGACGGTGGCGTGCACGCCCACGAAGACCACTTCGGGGCTGCGTTGATGGCCGCTGCGGACTCCGGTCTGTACGGCGACCAGGTGTGGATCCATCCGATCCTGGATGGGCGCGACACCGACCCTCGTTCGGCCAAGGCCTTCATGGAGACCCTGCTCGACCAGATCCACATCGCCGATGTGGGCGCCGTGGCCGACATCGTCGGGCGCTACTACGCCATGGACCGCGACCAACGCTGGGAGCGCGTCGAGCATGCATACCGCTGCTACGCTGAGGGTGTCGGTGAACGCAGCGCCACTGGCCCCTTGGCCGCCATCGAAGCAGCCTACGCGGCCGACGAGGACGACGAGTTCGTCAAGGCCACCACCATCGACCCCGAAGGCGCCATCCGTGACGGCGACGCGGTCATCTGGCTCAACTTCCGCCCCGACCGCAGCCGCCAGATGGCGCGGGCGTTCATGCAGCCGGATTTCTCGGGTTTCGAGCGCACGCCGCCGCAGGGCTTGGTCTGGGTCTGCACCACGCAGTACGACGACCGCTTCCTCTCATACCCCGGTATCCACATCGCATACCCGCCGGCTCGCGCCACGCACACGTTGGGCGAACACATCAGCAGCCTCGGCCTGCGACAACTGCGCATCGCGGAGACCGAGAAGTACGCTCATGTGACGTACTTCATGAACGGCGGCCGTGAGGAGCCGTTCGAGGGCGAGGAACGCATCCTGGTGCCCAGCCCCAAGGTCGCGACCTACGACCTGCAACCTGAGATGCATGCGGGTGAAGTGACGGACAAGATCCTGCATGCCATGGGCAGTGAGGATTTCGATCTCATCATCGTCAACTTCGCCAACCCCGACATGGTCGGTCACACGGGCAACCTGCCTGCCGCCATCGAGATGATGGCGTTCATCGACAACTGCCTCAACCGCCTCACCAGTGTCGGCACGGAACTCGGTTACTTGACGCTCATCACGAGCGACCACGGCAATTGTGAAGAGATGTGCAAGTGCAACGACGATGGCAGCGCCGGCGACCGCACGACGAACCACAGCATGGGCCCAAGCCCGCTGATGGTCATCAATGGCCCGGACGGCTTGAAGCTGCGCCAGGGCGGAGCGTTGTGCAATGTGGCGCCGACGCTGCTGGACTTGATGGGTCTGGAGAAGCCGGAAGAGATGACGGCCACCAGCCTGATTGAGCGCAGCGACTGA
>JBFJNL010000095.1:0-8036 GCA_041618195.1 Thermoplasmatota archaeon
CCGCCAGACCATGCGTGAGTTCGCCGAGACCCGCGTCCAGCCCATTGCGGCCAAGATGGACGAAGAGGACTGGTGGCCTGCGGAGCTGGTCCCTGAGATGTCCGCCATGGGCCTGATGGGCATGGTCGTCCCGCAAGAACTGGGCGGCGCCGGGCTCGACACGGTGAGTTACAACATCGCCATCGAAGAGATCGCCCGTGTCAGTGGTAGCCTCGCCCTGAGCCTCGCGGCCCAGAACGGTCTCGGCTACGGCCACATCCTCGGCCAGGGAACGCCGGAGCAGGTCGAGAAGTACGTCCCACCCATGGCGCGCGGTGAGAAGATCGGTGCCTGGTGCCTGACGGAGCCGAGCGCCGGCAGCGACGCCGCCGGCCTCGAGACCAAAGCGGTGCGCGACGGCGACGGCTGGCTCATCAACGGCCAGAAGCAGTTCATCACCAACGGCCACATCGCCGACACGTTCACCATCATGGCCAAGACCGACCCGTCCAAGGGCGCGAAGGGCATCACGGCGTTCATCGGTGAGAAAGGCGACAAGGGCCTGAACCTCGGCAACAAGGAAGACAAGCTCGGCATGCGTGGCAGCGTCACGAGCCAACTGTACTTCGAGGATCTCTACATCCCCGACGACCGCGTCATCGGCGGCGAAGCCGGCCTTGGGATGGGTTTCATCGGTACCATGAAGACCTTGGACGCCGGCCGCATCGCCATCGGCAGCTTGGCCCTCGGATTGGCCCAGGGTGCCTACGATGCCAGCCTGTCGTACGCCATGGAACGCAAGCAGTTCGGCAAGCCCATCGGTGCCAACCAGGCCATTCAATGGAAGCTCGCCGACATGGCGACGCAGATCGACGCAGCCCGCCTGTTGTTGCAACGGGCCGCCGTCCTGAAGGACCAAGGCAAGCCCTTCAGCCAAGAAGCGGCCATGGGCAAGCTGTTCGCCAGCGAGATCGGCATGTGGGTCACCACCCAGGCCATCCAGATCCACGGTGGCAACGGCTACACCAAAGACTACCCCGTCGAGCGCATGTTCCGCGACGTCAAGCTCTGCGAGATCGGCGAAGGCAGTTCTGAAGTCCAGCGCATGGTCATCGCGCGCAACCTCGGCATGCCGCGAGCCTGAGTCGGTCAGGCGTCGCCCCGGCCCAGAACGGTCTTCTCGAACAGGCTTAACGTGCGGAGCCCGAGGGTTGGATGATGGGCAAGGGATCGGCTGCCGGTGGTGGCTTCTATTTTCTTGGGTTCCTTGGCAGCGCCGTGTACTATATCCAGCAGTCCGGTAGCTTCTGGGCCGGCGTCGGTGGCTTCCTGAAAGCCCTCGTCTGGCCGGCGTTCGTGGTCTATGACCTCCTGAGCAAGACCTGAGTCCCGGCCGCGATGACAGCTGGGGCGGTCCGCGTGGGTCGAGGTGCCGTAGCCCGCCGCCGCGTCGCTTACCTTGGCGGTGTTGCCTTGACGTCTCCCGGGGCCGGCCGACGCGGCTCGATTGGGCCGGGGTAGCCGGTGGCTGAGCGTGGCCGCGGCCGACAGGGTGCCCCGTTGGCGATGCGCATCCCCGCGCGTCTAGATGCGCTTTGATGGGCCTGTTCTTATCCCCGTGGCTCGGATTAAGCCGCAATGAACGGTGACGGCCCCCGCATCGCGATCAACGGCTTCGGGCGCATCGGCCGCTTGGTCACCCGCATCCTCCTCGACAGTGACGCCCCCGTTGACATCGTCGCGGTCAATGACCTGACGCCCAACGCCACGCTGGCGCATCTGTTTCGTTACGACTCGGTCCACGGACGGTTCCCCGGTCACGTGGAAGTGACCGATGATGGGCTCGTCATCGACGGCGATCGCCTCCTGGTCCTCGAAGAGCGCGATCCTGCCGATCTGCCGTGGCGCGACCTACAACCCGACCTGGTGATCGAATGCACCGGCCGCTTCAACCACCGCGCCGGCATGCAGAAACACATCGACGCCGGCGCACCCCGCGTCCTGCTGAGTGCGCCTGGAAAAGACGTCGACATCACGGTGGTACGAGGCGTCAACGACCACTTGTACAATCGTTTCGACCACCACCTCGTCAGCAACGCCAGTTGCACCACCAATGCGTTGGCACCCCTGCTCAGGGTCCTCGAAGACCACTTCGGCTTCGAAGAAGGATTGATGACGACGATCCACGCCATCACAGGCGACCAGTCGATCGTGGACGGGCCGCACAAGGACCTGCGCCGCGCCCGCGCCAGCATGCTCAGCATGATCCCCACCGCGACCGGGGCGGCACGGGCCATCGGCGAGGTCATGCCCCATTTCAAGGGCCGCATCGATGGCATGGCCATCCGGGTGCCGACCCAGGACGTCAGCCTGGTGGATCTGACCTGCCGGCTGCGCAACACGCCGACCGTCGAGGCGTTGGCCGATGCCTTGTGCGACGAAGCGGCCGGCCGGCTGTCCGGTATCCTTGGCTGCGAGACGGATCCGCTGGTCAGCGTCGATTTCACGCACGACCCGCGCAGCAGCATCGTCGATGTGCCCAGCCTCATGGTCCAGGGCGGGCTGGTCAAGATCCTCAGCTGGTACGACAACGAATGGGGCTACGCCAACCGCGTGGCCGAGATGGCCCTCCAGATGGCCGGCTGAACCGACCCAGGCCAACCCCGGCTGCGGCCGAGATTCGGCCACGGCATCCGCCGGTCCACGGTCCCAAAAGAACCTCGGGCGCATTCGTGCCAAGGCAGCGTTTCTTATGGGGTTACGAAGAGAAGGGTGCGCGTGGAAACGCTTCGCCTGCTGATCGTGGAGGGTCGGCTGGAAGACGCAGCCGTGTTGGAAGCGAAGCTCCACCAAGCGTCGAAAGACACCGGCCCCACCATCGAGGCCGTGGTCCTGACACGCGCAGCCGAGCTGCAGGCAGGGATTGATGGCGAGCCCGATGTCATCGTGCTCGATCTGGGATTGCCCGACATGCAAGGCCTCGACACCATGCGGCACTGCGCATCACTGGCCGGCGCTGTGCCCATCGTAGTGTACAGCCGCGACAAGGGGCGCGAGGCCGCCTTGGAATGCATCCGGCTGGGTGCGCAGGATTTCGTCGCCAAGAACGACCAGTCGGGGGAAGAACTGCTGCGCGCCGTGCTCTTTGCTTCCATCCGCGCGTCACAATTGCAGGCCAACCTCAAGCCGCGCATGGCCGCGCTGGCCAAACGCTTGACCGAGCTCGTTTGAGCGGCCTTGAACGTCGCAGCTGCGGCAGGGCGACGACCAGGCCCCCGCCCGCGCTGGCCAGCCGCGGTGGCATAGGGTCTGCCAGTGGGTCCGCTGCCGATGGCAAACCGCTCTAGGATGCAGCCGGCCGGCCTTGGGCCATGGGTCGGCCGCCGGCCCCCGCCGGAGCCTTTTAGGCCGGTTCGACTTGGAAGGTATCGATGAATGAGGCCGTGATCGTATCGGGAACCCGGACCCCCATTGGAAAGTACCTCGGGGGGCTCAGCAGCCTGACGGCCACCCAGCTCGGCAGCATCGTGATCCGCGAAGCCGTCAAGCGTGCAGGCATCGCGCCTGAGGACGTCGAGGAGGCCATCATGGGCAATGTCCTGCAAGCCGGCCTCGGCCAGAACCCGGCTCGTGCCGCTGCCCTCGGCGCCGGCCTTCCGGACAGCGTGCCCGCATTCACCATCAACAAGGTCTGCGGCAGCGCCCTCAAGGCCATCATGCTGGCCGCGCAGGCGATCAAGGCCGGCGACCGCGAGGTCGTCGTCGCGGGCGGCATGGAATCCATGAGCAACGCGCCCCACCTGCTGATGGGCAGCCGCCAAGGTCTGCGCCTCGGCGACGGCAAGCTCGTCGACCACATGGTCAACGATGGCCTGTGGGACCACTACAACAATTTCCACATGGGCGAGACCGGCGAGATCGTCGCCGAACGCCATGATGTCACGCGTCACGACAGCGATGCACTCGCTGCCGCCAGTCACCAGAAGGCCGCCGAAGCGTGGTCCTCCGGTGCCTTCAGCAAGGAGGTCGTGCCCGTCGAGATCCCCCAGCGCAAGGGCGACCCCGTCGTGGTCAGCCAAGACGAAGGCATCCGCGCCGACACCACGGTCGAAGGCATCGCCGGCATGCGCCCGGTCTTCCGCAAGGACGGCCAGGTCACCGCCGCCAACGCCAGCCAGTTGAGCGATGGCGCCAGCGCGGTTGTCGTCACCAGCCGCGCCTACGCCGAGAAACACGGCCTGACGATCCTCGCCTCCATCGACGGCTACGACGCCAGCGGCACCAAGCCCGAATGGGTCATGGAGGCGCCCATCCTGTCGGTCCGCAACCTGCTTGCCCAGACCGGCACCACCGTCGACGATTACGACCTCTTCGAACACAACGAAGCGTTCGCCAGCGCCTCCTGTGCGGTGGTCAAGGAACTCGGCATCCCCGCTGAGAAGTTCAACATCCATGGCGGCGCGGTCGCGCTTGGTCACCCCATCGGTGCCAGCGGCGCCCGCGTCCTCGTCACATTGATGTACGCCTTGCACGCCCGCGGCGGCGGCAAGGGCATCGCGACCCTGTGCCTGGGCGGCGGCAACGCCGTGAGCATGGCCATCAAGGTCTGAGCCACAGGGCACGCCATGCGGCGTCCGCTCCGCGTCTACCCATGCGAAGGTTCGAACCCAGCGGATGCATCCCAGCGTCCGTGAACGCCATCGAGGTCCGGGGCCTGGCCCGCTCATTCGGTCACGTGCGCGCCGTCGACGGACTCGACCTTGACGTGCCTCAAGGCAAGGTGTTCGGCTACCTCGGCCCCAACGGCGCCGGCAAAACGACCACGCTCCACATGCTCCTTGGCATCCTGCCGGCAGATGCAGGCAGCGCCCACGTGCTTGGCATGGACGTACGCAAGCAGGCCATCGATGTGCGGCGCCGCTCAGGGGTGCTGTTGGAGCACGATGGCATCTACGAGCGACTCTCAGCACGTGACAATCTCGTGTTCCATGCCCGACAGTTCGGTCTCGCCCGCGAGGATGCCCGGCACCGGGCGGACGAGATGCTGGCAAGCGCAGGCTGGCAAGGTCGCGGCGACGAGCCGGCCGGCAATTGGAGTCGCGGCATGAAGCGCCGTCTTGGCGTCTTGCGCGCGTTCCTGACCCGCCCCGAATTGGTGTTCTTGGACGAACCCACCAGCGGCTTCGACCCCAAGGTCGCCGCCGACCTGCGCGGCTTCCTACACATGATCACGCGGGACGCCGGCACCACGGTGTTCCTGACGACCCACAACATGCAGGAGGCCGAAGCCATGTGCGACGAGGTCGCTGTCCTGCGCGCCGGAAAGATCGTCGCCCAAGGGCCACCTGGGAGCCTCGGCGATGATGCGCCGCGCCTGCACATCTCCGGCAACGGCTTCACGGCCACCATCCTGGCCAACCTTCGCCGCCGCCGCGAGATCTCGGGCGTGGCCAGTGCCACGGATGGCATCGACATCACCCTGCATGACGACGTCGCCGCCGCGCCGATCGTCGCCAGCCTAGTACGCGCCGGCGTCGCCATCGAGGGCGTCGAACGTCGGCGCTCGAGCCTGGAGGACGAGTTCATCGCACTCATGGAGGCACCATGAGCTGGCAGGCCCTGGCGCGCAAAGAATTCAAGGAACACGTGCGGCCGGCTGGCAAATGGAGCGGCACGGTGCTCGCCGCCGTCACCATGTCGGTGCTGTTCGGCATCGGCTCCACGGTGGCCGTCGGCCTCGTCATCTACGGGCTCGGAGAACTAGGCACCCCTGCTCCGAGCCTGAGTCTCAGCGCCATCAGTGCCATGCTGGCGGGTCTGGCCGGTGCCACGTTCTCGGCCACGCTCATCCCCATGAACCTGGGCGTCGACGCCATCGCCGGTGAACGGGAACGCCACACGCTCGAAACCTTGCTCGCTGGCCCCCTCAGCGACAAAGCCATCCTGTGGGCCAAGACCACGGCCATCATCGGCGTCGCAGTGGTCGCCAGCACGACGGGCGCCGTCGCGGTCTGGGCCACGTTGATCATCCTGTACGCCGAAGTCGGCCTGCTCGTCGGGCTGCTGACCATCCCCATCGGTCTGCTCTCCGCCATCGTGCCGACGTTCGCCTTCACCTGCTTCGCGTTCTTGTTCTCCACGCGGGCCAAGACCGTCAAAGACGCGGGGCAGAAGATGAGCTACGTGATGATCCCTATGATGATGCTGCCCGCGCTGGGACCGGCCTTCGCGTCCCGCTCGCCGACGTTCGTGTTCGTCGGCCTCATCGTCCTGGTCGTGATGGCCGTCACGATGCTCGTCGTCGTCCCCATCTTGGCGTTCGCCGGGTTCCGCCGCGACCGCTTGATGGCCTGAATTTGAGCCGTGGTACGCAAGGGCCAAGTGCAACGGTCCCACTGGTCGGCCATGGACTGGGGTCTGTTGCTGGCGGGACTGCCGGTCGCCATCGTCACTTCCGGCATCGGCGTCTGGCTCATCAGCCGCGGCCTCGTCGGGATCGGCATGGTCGTCACCGGCCTCGGCATCCTTGGCTTCATGCTCGCCTTCGGCCATAGCATGCCGCGCCCCGAAGTCGTCCCCCGCCCCGGCGAAGAAGGCGAATACTGACGCTGCGGTCCTCTATGCTTGGTGTGGTTGGGTCGCCGGCAGGTCGAAGACATACGATCCTTCGCCGTTGTGCGACGTGACGTCGAAGGTCCCGCCATGGATGCGGGCGACCGTCCGGCACATGTAGATCGCAAGGCCCCGCCCACCATCGTCTGGGTGGTCCTCCGGCACCGCATCGTGGTGGCGGATGGTCAACTGCATGCCGTCTTGGAATGTCACGTACACCTCCGCGTGCCCCTCCGGGTCGAGGGCCTTGGCGCTGCGCAACAATTCTGCCACTGGTGGCGCGAGCAAGGCCAGGTCCACATCGACGTCGTGCCCTGCCTGGAGGTGCCAACTCACGTTGTTCAAGACGTTCTCCTGCTGCAACAAGGCGTGCAGCCTTGCGCCTGCCTCGCCGGAATCCATGTGCTCGGCTTTGAGCGGAGCCTGCTGGAGCTCGATGGCGCTGACGGTCTCGTCCACGGCCGCCACGAGCCGCTCCGTGCTTTCCTTCATCTTCGCCACGATGCCTGCCAATTTGGGGGGCAAATCCTGGCGGGCCAGGGTGGCGATCTGCAATCGGACCGGTGTCAGTGGGGTGCGCAACTTGTGGCCGATGGTGTTCAGGGCCCGCGTCGTACGTGCCTCATCATCCACCAATGTCTGGACGCGGGTCACTTCCGTCGCCAGCCGCCGTCTGGCCTCGGCCGCGAGATAGTGGTCCGTCAAGTCATCATGGATGACCGCCGCCGCAACCGGTGGCGCATCCACCCGGATGCAGCGCATCCGGAACCAGCGCCGCTCGGTCGGCGTGTGGCACGGATACTCCACTGTCTGCATGTCGGCCACTCCATCCAGGACCGCTTTGAGAGCATGGTAGGCATCGCCGCCTTCACGGCCTGCGAGCCGGCATGCAGCGAGATAGTCCTGCGAAACGCCAGTCCGTTGGGGGTCGCCCCCATTCTCCGCCGCGAACCGCACCCAGGCAGGGTTCACCTGAACGACGATGCCATGGCGGTCGACCAAAGCCGTCTGCGTAGGTGACGCCTCCAAGACAGCCAATGCTGCGTTGGCCTGCCAACCGGTATCCTGGGCGTTTCGCTGCACGTGGTTGGCGTGGGGGCGCATGGTTGAAATCGACAAGGTGCAGCCCCGTTCGCCCATTCATGCCCTGAAGGCCAAAGCCCACGGTGCCTCTCCAAAGATGACTCCTGCTTTTCAACCGAGGCCGGCATGGCAGCGCCATGGCAGTCTCGAAGATCGGCGTCATCGGCGCCGGCCAGATGGGCAACGGTATCGCACAAGTCGCCGCGGTGGCGGGCTACGAAGTCGTCATGGTCGACATGAAACAGGACTTCGTGGACACGGGCCTACAGAACATCAAGGCCTCCCTTGGCAAGTTCGTCCAGAAGGAAAAACTGAGCCAAGCCGACGCCGACGCCACGCTGGCCCGCCTGAGCATCAGCACG
>JBFJNL010000096.1:0-7830 GCA_041618195.1 Thermoplasmatota archaeon
CACCGGCCTCGTCGGCGGCCAACGCGTCCCCAAAGACGACCTGCGCATCGACTGCTACGGCACGGTGGACGAGCTCAACAGCGTCATCGGCCTGGTGCGCGCCGAACTGGATGCCACCGGCGTCCTGCCCGGCCTCGACGAGTTTCTGGAAGCCACCCAGCACCACTTGTTCAATCTGGGATCCCTGCTGGCCACCATGCCCAAGGACCAGTCTGCAGGCATGCCCCGCGTCACGGCCGCCAACATCAAGGCCCTCGAAGACGCCATGGACGCCGCCAACGACGAGCTGACCCCCCTGCGATCATTCGTCCTGCCTGGCGGCAGCCGCCTGAACGCACTCATGCACCTGGGCCGGACCGTGTGCCGGCGCGCCGAGCGCCTGGTGGCCCACCTGCATCGCGAAGGTGGCTGCGGCGACGAGGAACTGCAGTACCTCAACCGGCTGTCCGACGCGTTCTTCGTCTGGGGCCGCCAATCGGCGGTGGCGCTCGGCCATGACGAAGTGTTGTGGCAGCCCGGCCACTGACCGTCAGACCCAAGAGGCCAAGACACCGGAACCGGTGTTTGTTGGGGCGAAGGCCATGATGCCCCACGGCCGTCGCGACGTGACGACCATGACACGACCACGCTCTACGTACGCCGTAGAATGGAACGACGCCCGATCCCGACGCAAGTCCCGGTTCTGCTGGAGGCGTTTGTGAACGCGATGGCCTATCGGCTGCTGCGCGATGTCCGGCAAGAAGGAGCTGTGAGCTGGGGCCGCGCCGAAGCCAGCATCCCAGACGCCTCCATCCTCGAAGCAGCCGTCGATTGGCTGCACGACAGGGGCTTGGTGTGCATCGACAAAGACGGGCTAGCAGCGCCCCGCGTCGCCGCATAGGACCCCGCCGACCGGCGCCAGATGCCCCCAGGTGGCCGGCAGCCTCATCCGGGGGGGCCCGTGGCCTTCCATCCACCATGGTTGCTTCGACCCCCTTGACCCCCCTTGCACAAGACTGGAACGGCAGCCAAGACCGGCGCCGCGCCGGCCACATGCACTCGCGCGCCAGCCCCGCCACCGGCAGCCTGGCCGTCGCCGCCAGCATATAGAGAAACAATCTTGTGGCCAGGGGGACGCTATTCCCGCAGCAGCCCAGCCTGGCCCGAGCCCCCATGAACACGCTCTCCATCACCGCCATATTCGCCATTGTCGCCGTCGCCCTGAGCGGTTGCACGAGCCCCCCATCCATCTCCCAGGAAGGCAGCAGCACCGTGCTGCCTTTGGCAGAGATCTGGGCGGAGGACTTCGGACTCCGCACCGGCACCATCGTCAGCGTCGCCGGCGGTGGTTCGGGGCATGGCGCCAGCGGTCTGTGCGGCCGCGAACTCGACCTGGGCGACATGAGCCGGGCCATGACGGACTCCGAGAAGGAGGCCTGCCGCGCCAACGGCATCGAACCGGCCGAATGGAAAGTCGCCTTCGACGGCCTGTCCGTCGTCGTCAGCAAAGCCAACGGTTTCGTGACCGACCTCAGCGTCGACCAACTGTTCCAGATCTTCACGGGCGGCGCGGCCGCGTGGAGCGACGTGACGCCAGTTATCGAGGGCGCACCCGACACCGCCATCACCCTGTGCATCCCGGACAACGAATCGGGCACCTACGAGTACTTCCTCGAGGAGATCTTGGAAGGCCACGACGCGACCGCCGACTTCGCGAGCAAGGCCCAGCAGTCCGCCGATGACAACATCCTGGTCAGCTGCATCGCCGGCGACGACGCCGCCATCGGATTCTTCGGATTCGCGTATGTGGGCAGCAACGCCGACAAAGTGAAGCCGGTCGCCATCAATGGCATCCACCCGACGCCCCAGACCATCGAAGACGGATCCTACAGCCCCCTGAGCCGGCCACTATACATCTACACGGCCAGCGACATCCAGGGCCCGGTGTACGACTACATCCGCTACATCATGACGGATGATGGTCAAGCGCTGGTCCCCGAGGTCGGCTACGTCAAGCTCAGCAGCACCGTCCAGCAGGCCATGCTCGCCCAGCTGGACGCACTCTGATAGGCATGAATGCCCCGCGCCCCATTCCCCCGACCGGGATGCGCCGGCCATGCGCCAGGCACCCGGCCACTCGACCCCGCCACGGGCTCTATAGCCAACATAGAGTATTGGCACGACTGCTAATGACCGACCCCGGTGGGCGCTGACGTGGCCCCAGAAAGCACGGCGCTTCGCTTGACGATGAACCGTCGAGCCCACAACGGCGACCTCGCAGCCCGCGCAGCGTTCCTTGTCGCCGGCCTATCGGTCTTTCTCGTTCTCGGCTTCATCCTATGGACCCTGCTGAGCAACACGGCGCTGTTCTTCTCCGAGATCTCGCTTGGCCAGTTCCTGTTCGACACCGTGTGGGACAACACCGCCCGGGCCGCCAGCACCTCCAGCGTCCAGCACTGGGGCATCTGGCCGCTGCTGGTCAGCACGCTCATCATCGCGCTGGGAGCGCTCGTCATCGGGGTGCCCATCGGCGTCGGCACCGCCGTCTACTTGGCCGAATACGCCAGCCCCCGCATCCGCTCGACCATGAAGCCGATCCTCGAAGTGCTGGCGGGCATCCCCAGCATCGTCTTCGGTTTCTTCGCGCTCTTGGTCATCAGCCCCATCATCCATGACTGGACGGCCCCGGGCACGCTCGGCCACTTCATCTTCCGACACCAAGCCGGGACGTTCAGCGGTCTCAACGCCATCGTGGTCGTCGGCATCATGGTCATCCCCATCATCACGAGCCTGTCGGAGGATGCGCTGCGCGCCGTCCCCAACCATCTGCGCGAAGCGAGCGCCGGCCTGGGAGCCACCAAATGGGAGACCACCAGCAAGGTCGTGCTGCCCTCGGCACTCAGTGGCATCACCGCCGGCTTCGTTCTGGGTTTCGCCCGAGCCGTGGGCGAGACCATGGCGGTGACGCTGGCGGCCGGTGCCGGGACCGCCCAGGCGCTGAACTTCAACCCGGTCAAGCCAATGGTGACGATGACCAGTTTCATCATCAATCGCATGGGCGGCGACGCGCCCCGTGACGGCGCCCAGTTCCACGCCCTGTTCGCCGTCGGCTTCACGCTGTTCGCCGTGACCTTCGTCCTGAATATCTTGGCCAGGCGCTTTGTCAAGCGCTACCGCGAGGTGGACCGATGAAGGTCTTCGCCGCCGATGCACGCCTACGTCGCCGACGCCGCAAGGAGTCGGTCATGAAGGCGATGGTCACCGGCACCGCCGGGCTGACCGTCATCATCCTGGCCGTCTTGCTGATCCGCCTCATCAGCGACGGCATCGGCGCGTTGGACTGGGAATTCTGGAGCACCCGTTACTCGCCGCGTGGCCTCAAGTCGGGTGGCGCCAGCGGCATCCTCGATTCGCTGCAAGCGACCGTGACCGTGCTCGTGTTGACCATGCTGTTCGCGATCCCTATCGGCACGGCGGCCGGCATCTACCTGGAGGAGTACGCGGGCAAGAGCCGGCTCAGCGAATGGATCCGGGCCACCGTCGCTAACCTGGCCAGCGTCCCGAGCGTCATCTATGGCCTGCTGGGTGTCGCCATCTTTGTCCGGTTGCTGATGTTCGGTGCCACCAACCTCAGCAGTGCCCTGACGCTCGGCGTGCTGATCCTGCCGATCCTCATCGTCGCGACCGAGGAGGCGCTCAAGACCGTGCCGCGCCCGGTGCGCGACGCCAGCCTGGCGATGGGTGCGACGAAGTGGCAGACCATCCGCCACCACGTATTGCCCTACGCACTTCCGGGCATCTTGACCGGCCAGATCCTGGCCCTCAGCAGGGCCGCCGGTGAGACCGCTCCGCTGGCCATCCTCACCATCCCGACGTTCACCATCGCGGCCGGAGGCGGCATCCTTGCACCAGGAGCACCCCTGCAACTGCGCGCCTACACGTTGGCGACGGACCCCAACAGCATGGCCCGTCTGGATGCCGCCGGCGCCATCGTGGTGTTGCTCATCGTGACATTGACCCTCAACCTGGCGGCCATCATGGTGCGCCAGCGCCTTTCTCGCAAGATCAAGTGGTGACCCCATGGAACCAAATCCCTCGACGACCATCCAAGAATCCATGCCTCGGGCCCGAGCGAACCGGCCGTCCGCCAGCGAGCGCCTGGCAGCCGCGCCATCCTGCCTCGAGGTCAAGGATGTCAGTTTCTTCTACGGCCAGACAGAGGCGCTCTCAGGCATCGAACTGCAGATCCCAAAGAACATGGTCACTGCATTCATCGGTCCTAGTGGCTGCGGCAAGTCGACCCTGCTGCGCTGCTTCAACCGCATGAACGACGTCATCGAAGGCACCCGCATCGAAGGGACCGTCATGCTGGAAGGCGTCGATCTGTACGGCCCGGACGTGGACCCGGTGGCGTTGCGCCGCCATATGGGCATGGTGTTCCAGAAACCCAATCCATTTCCAAAGAGCATCTTCGAAAACGTCGCGTACGGGCTGCGCCTCCACACCAGCCTCGACAAGGCGGCGATGGCGGCCAAGGTGCAGTGGGCGCTCGAAAAGGCCCACCTGTGGGACGAAGTCCACGACCGTTTGGACAAGCCAGGCACCAGCCTGTCCGGCGGCCAGCAACAGCGCCTTTGCATTGCCCGGGCTTTGGCCGTGGAGCCGGAGGTCTTGCTGATGGATGAGCCATGTTCCGCGTTGGACCCAGTGGCGACGCAGAAGATCGAGGACCTGATCATCGACCTCAAGCACGACGTCACCATCGTCATCGTGACGCACAGCATGAGCCAGGCGGCCCGGGTCAGCGACCAGACCGCATTCCTGTACAAGGGCCAGCTCATCGAGTCGGGCCCGACCCAACAGATGTTCGAGGCACCCAAGGAAGAGCTGACCGAGCAATACATCACGGGACGGTTCGGTTGATGCTCTCAGCGAAGCGTTCTCACGCAGCACGACGACCCAAGGCCTCGAGGTGCGGCTGATGCGCGACCAGTTCGCCAACACCATCCACGACGTCGAGCGGCAGGTCGAAGGCATGGCCAACATGGCGCGTGCGATGTTGTTGCAGGGCGTCGCCGCGCTCAGTGGCCTCAACCGCGCCCAGGCCGAGGAGGTCATGGCCCGCAGCGACGAACTGGCCCAGGCGGACGAAGACATCGAGACCAGGGTGCTGAAGGTGTTGACCTTGCAGCAGCCGCTGGCCCGCGACCTGCGCAAGATGGGCAGCGCGCTCAAGCTCATCACGTACATCAACCGGGTCGGTCGCTACGGGTATGACATCGCCAAAGTCGCCCGCGACTGGCCGGATGGTCAAGAGCACGTCGCCCGCATGGTGAGCATCCGCGACATGGCGCTCAAGGTCGAGGCGATGCTGGATGTGGCCATCACCGCTTACCGCAGCAACAAGATCCCAGACATGGAGGCGTTCATGGCCCTCGAAGACGAAGTGGACGCCATGCGCTACAGCATCTTCCGCGAGTGCCTGACGTACATGGCCCAGGACCCGGCCAACATCGAGCGCTGCGCCCATTACATGATGGTCGCGCGGTACCTCGAGCGCTGTGGCGACAACATCGTCAAGATGGTCGAGAAGATCCACTACGCCGTCAGTGGCAGGCGCCTGCTGCTTGACTGACCGGGCCCCCGGCCCAGGCCACCCCCCGACAATAGTCTATATAGACTAAATAGACGGCTATAGAATACCCAATGCCTTGGCCGAGCCAATGCTTGATTTCGGGTTGCTGTCCCTGCCCATGATCATCGGCCTCGCAGGTCTCTTCGGCCTGTACATGGCCTGGACCATCGGTGCCAATGACGTCGCCAACGCCATGGGCACCTCCGTGGGCAGCGGCGCCCTGTCGCTGCGCAACGCCATCATCGTGGCCGGCATCATGGAGTTCGCAGGTGCATTGCTGGCCGGTGGCCAAGTCACCGACACCGTGCGCAAGAAGATCCTCGACCCCGAGGTCGCCTTCGTCGCCCACAACACGACCATCGCAGCCCCCATGGGCAACATGACCGCCAACGGCACCGCCATGCAGACCATGCAGGCCGGCGGCGACCTCGTGTTCAGCAACGAACTGTACGTCTACGGCATGCTCGCAGCCCTTCTCGGCACCGCCATCTGGCTGACCTTCGCCACCTGGTGGGGCATGCCCGTCAGCACCACCCACTCCATCGTCGGCGGCGTCATCGGCGCCGGCATGTTCGCAGCCGGCAGCTTCTACGGCTGGGACCGCGCAGGCGACGCCGTCGCCTGGGACAAGGTCATCGAGATCTTCCAATCATGGGTCTTCGCCCCCCTCTTGGGTGGACTCATCGCCTTCCTGCTGTTCTGGTTCATCAAACTGGTGATCTTCAACAGCCGCGACCCACTGGCCGCCGTCAACCGCTGGCGCTGGCTGTTCATCCTGCTCGACGTCGGCATCATCGTCCTGGCGACGCTGCTCAAGGGGCTCAAGAACGCCGGCTGGTACGCCGACCTCGGCTGGATCATGAAGAGCGGCGCAGGCAACACCATCCTGAGCACCTCCGGCTGGATCGCCGCCATCGGCATCACGCTCGGCATCACGCTGGTGTCCGAGGGCATCATCCGCTACCGCGCCCGCGGCGAACCTCACCCGGTCGCTGGCAGCGCCAAGCGCGATACGGCCCTGTACAAACAGGTCGAGAAGCGCTTCATCGCCTTGCAGATCGTCACCGCCGCCAGTGTGGCCTTCGCCCATGGCGCCAACGACGTCGCCAACGCCATCGGCCCGCTCGCCGGCATCGTCTCGGTCGCCAACTCCGAACCGGGCGTCTTCGCCAGCAAGGCGGCGCTGCCCTTCTGGGTCCTGCTCGTCGGCGGTATCGGTATCGTCGTCGGCCTGGCGACCTGGGGATGGCGCGTCATGCAGACCATCGGCAAGAAGATCAGTGAGATCACCCCGAGCCGCGGCTTCGCCGCCGAACTGGCCGCCGCCGCCACCATCATCTTGGCGACGGTGCAGGGCATCCCGGTCAGTACCAGCCAGATCCTAGTGGGTGCCGTCATCGGTGTCGGCCTAGCCCGTGGTGTCGCCGCCATCGACCTCAAGATCCTGCGCGACATCGTCGCCAGCTGGTTGCTGACGCTCCCCGCGGCCGGCATCATGTCAGGGATTCTCTTCCTCATCTTCAAGAACACCTTGGCCGCTTAGGAGTCATTCACATGTCCAAACACTTCCGCGCCCCGATCTTCGACACCTTCCGTGACCGCAGCCCCTTCCAGGGCCTCTACGACCACGCGAACAAGATCACCGAGTGCATCGCGGCCTTGCAAGAGACCGCCGCCGCATTCATCGCCGGCGAGCATGACAAGACGCACGACCTCGCCATGAAGGTCAGCAAGCTCGAGTTCGAAGCGGACGAGATCAAGAGCAACCTGCGCAACCATCTGCCCGGCAACGTCCGGATGCCGGTGGACAAAGCGCTGTTCTTGTCGACGCTGAGCAGCCAAGACGGCATCCTCGATCAAGCCGAAGATGCGGCCATTTGGATGAGCATGCGCAAGACCAACATCGACGCCAACATCGGTGCCGGCCTGACCCGTCTGCTGGACAAGGTCGCGGAGACCGTCGTCGCCTACCAGGACGCCGTCGGCAACCTGCACGACCTGGTCGAGACCGGGTTCGTCAAGCGCGAGCGCGAGGAAGAGAAGGAACTGATCCACCGCGTGCATGCCCTCGAGCACGAGACCGATGTGCTGAGCCGCGAGCTGAGCCGCGAGCTGTTGAAGCCGGAGACCGAGCAGGACCTCGGCCCCATCAGCGTCTACCACCTGCTCAAGCTGACCCTGCAGATCTCCAAGATCGCGGACTACGCAGAGAATGC
>JBFJNL010000097.1:0-7741 GCA_041618195.1 Thermoplasmatota archaeon
AGCCGACAACCATCATCAGACCTAGTATCACACCACTTGTTTTCATTGTAATATCTCTGTCGTCAGTGGGCCGACGCCACGCATCACCCCCCCCCCGCGGTATAGCATGTTCCATCTGATGAATGCCTGGGCTATGACACGCCGATATCGAAGGTGCACGTCCCGTCGCAACCGATCTTCAGGGTCCATTCGCCCGCCGACAAGCCATCGGCCCGGCTCTGGTACTGCCAACCACGGGCCCACGCGTGGTCCATGTTCCACCAGCCGGCTTGCTTGCCTTCGGGATCGAAGATCTTGAAGGTGATCGCCTCCTCGGAGTGGAAGTCGATAACGATCATGGTGTCGTTCGTGACGCGGTCGACGCGGAACGGAATCTCATCGCCGTCGTCCGTAAGCGTGCCGCTGGCCGAGGCCTGCTTGGGCGTGACCGCGAAATGCGGGATGTCGGGGACGGTGTCGTTCTGGTCGACGGCGACGGTGTAGGCACAGGCTCCGGCGCAGCCGAAGGTCAGGGTCCAGTCACCACCTTGGGTGTCCCACGTGGTGTAGCGCAGGTCGGCGATGGCGACCGCACCGAACAGCCCAAAGCCGTGCTGGGCCGAAGGCATCATCATGCCACTGTAGGGCTCTTTCTGCGGCGGGCCGCTGAACGCGATGGCGAAGCCGTCGTCGCTCTTGACCGCGATCATCAATGTGTGCGTGCCTGGCTCAAGCGCCAGCGTCTCCGTGCGTTCAAACGCCTCGATCGAGGTGCCTGAGAAGCGGAAGTCGGCGTCTTGGTACATGGCGGTCGGCGATGTGGTCGATGCGCACCCGGCGAAAGCAGGAACAAGCAGCAGGATCAGGGCCCAGCGCATGGGTCGGACCCGGGCGCTGACCACTTGACCGTTACGGGCCGAAGTTAGGATTCTTGCACAACCTTTCAAATCCTAGACTCGAATATGTCAGGGTCCAGGGTGAACCTATGGCCTTCCTGCTTTCTGATGATGAAGATCTCATTGCCAAGACCGTAGCCCAATTGGCTGCGACTTCGGGCCTCGATGCGGCCGCTGAGCGCGACCGCCACGACAAGTTCCCCGACGACCTTCTGGGCGAAGCCGCAGGCCTTGGCCTCCTGGGCATGGGGCTGTCCGCCGAGCAAGGCGGGGCTGGCATCACGCCGACCGCCTACGCGTTGGCCGTCATGGAAATGGCCTCGGTCTGTCCCAACACCGCCGCCATCCTGGCCGTGCACAATGGCCTCAGCCTGCGCATCCTGGCACACGGCTCCGATGCGGCGCGTGCCGCTGCGTCGACGGGTGTCTTCGCCACGCTGGCCACCGAGGAAGCACACGGCAGCTGGAAAGAGCGTCTGGGCACCGTGGCCGCCCCCGATGGGGACGGCTTCAACATCACGGGCATGAAAGTCTGGGCGCTTGGCGCAGCGGGCGCGACCCACCTCATCGCCCTCGCCAAGGGCCCTGACGGCCCGACCTTCTTCCTGATCCCGGCCGACGCCGAAGGGGTCACCCTGGGCCAGCCCGAATCACTGCTGGGCCTACGCGCCGCCGGCATCCGCACGGTGTACCTGTCCGATGTCCGGGTCGGCGCGGACGCGGTCATCGGGACCCCTGGCAAGGCCCTGGACATCTGGGCCCAGGCCCAGCCCTGGTTGCAGGTCGGTGCGGCCGCTGCCATCGTCGGGACCACGGCGGGTGCCTTCCAGGCCGGCAAGGCGTTCGCCGCCGACCGCGTGCAGTTCGGCAAACCCATCGGCACCTACCAGGCGGTCTCCGACACCGTCACCAGCATCGATATCCACCTCATGGCGGCCCGCAGCTTGGTCCTCGAAGCCGCAGCGCACCTCGAATCCGATGATGCGGCCCCGTGGGCGGCCCGCGCCAAAGCGTTCGCGGTCGAGATGGCCATCGCGGCGACCCGCCAGGTCATCCGCGTGCAGGGCGGCACCGGCTTCATGCGCGAAGGCGGCAGTGAACGATTCGCCCGCGATGTGCGCGCCTTGCAGTTCGTCGGCGAACCGGTCGTCATGCAGAAGGACACGCTCAAGCGCCACCTTCTGGACATCGACTTCGGCCCGACACCGTGATCAGGACCGCTCGAAGTACGGTGGCCGCGCGACCCGGATTCCGCTCGGTGCCTGCGTGCAGCCGGCCCTGAGCGCCGGCGTCGCAGCCTCCAACGTGCGATTAGCCACCCCGAAACCGCCATCTAGGTCGGCCCATTGAGCGACTGTGGACGACCTCAGCGAACAGATGGAGGAGTACATCGAGACCATCTACCGCATCGAGACCGATGAGCGCGCCGCTCGTACCGGGGAGGTCGCCAAGGAGCTGGGCGTCGCGCCGCCGTCGGTCACCGACATGCTGCAGAAACTGGAGAAGGCCGGCTACGTCACCTACGAGCCGTACAAAGGCGTCCACCTGACGCCGGAGGGCAAGGCCATCGGCAAGCAAGTGTTGGGTCGCCACCGCATCATGCAGGCGTTCCTGCAGGAGGCCTGTGGCATGGACCACCGGGCCGCGCACGACGCCGCCTGTAACATGGAGCACTCCATCCCCAAGGAACTGGACAGCTGGATGGCTGCGTACCTGGAACGGGAGATGGGGCAGCCTTTCGACCGTGACCGCAAGGTCAAGGATCAGATCGGCGAGACCGCCACGCCATGATATTTCGGCCAGCCGAAACCTTATCAAACGCATGTCCGTCAACAGATTTCGAGGCCCCTAAAATGCGTGCGTTCCTTCTCGTTGCCGTACTCGCTATCCCACTGTTCGCCGGTTGCTTCGGCGAGGACGACACGCTCCGTGTCGCCTTCGTCGCCAAAGACACTGCGACCGCCCCCCACGAGGGCCTCGATCAGCTGGCATCCTTCCTGGCTGACGAGACCGGTCGCCCGGTCAAGGTCTCCTTCTTCACCAGCAGCACCGCCGCCCTGCAAGCGGTCGCCGCAGGCCAAGCCGACGTCGCCTCCGTCGACGGCGCGGCCGCCTGGCTCGCCTGGCAACGACTCGACCTTGACGCCATCGCCGCCGAGGTCCGCGCCGACGGCCGCACCTACTACAACGCCGCCGCCTGGGTCCGCGCCGACAGCGACATCCTGGGCGTCGAGGACTTCCAGAGTCGCACAAGCTGCCACACCGGCGCCACCAAGTCCGCTGGCATGTTCATGCCCATGGGCTACCTAGTCCAAGAGGGCTACATCGATGCCACCCAGTACCCGGATGACATCTCTCAGGTCCAAGAGATGGCCCGCGACTTCTTCGACAACCCCATCATCGGCGGCGCCTACGAAGGCTACAACGGCGCCCTGCGCTGCCTCAGTGACGGCACCGGCGACATCGCCTTCATCCGCGACACCACGCCCGCCGACGAATGCACCCCCGGCACCGACCGCCAGGCGGACAACGCTGCCTGGTGCCTCGAGCTTGCCGACTACCGCAAGATCCTCGACTTCGGCCAAGTGCCCGAGCACGCCTTCATGGTCGGATCCAGCCTCGAGGCCGAGGGCCGCGCCGAACTGGCCGCCGCCTTGCTGGCGCTCAACGACAGTGACGCCGGCCACGCCATCCTCAAGGCGACCTTCGGGACCGGCGCCATCGCCGCCGTCACCACCCAGGACCATCTCGGCAGCTACGGCAGCCTGATCGGTGTCCTGCCCGGGATCGAGGGCTACGCCCAGGCCGCCTAGATGGTGGATGCGCTCACGATCCAAGACCTCCGGGCCGGTTACCGCGGCCGGGACATCGTCAAGGGCGTGAGCCTCACCCTAGCCCCCGGCGAAGCCGTCGCCATCCTTGGTCCCAGCGGCGGCGGCAAGTCGACGTTGCTCAAGGCCGTCGCCAGCCTCGCTCCCATCCACGGTGGCACCGTCGACGTGCTCGGCCAGCGCCTGCCGCAACGCCCGCCTCGCGGCTCCGTCGGCTACATCCCCCAGCGCCTTGGGCTGGTGCGCCACACCTCTGTCATGGACAACGTCGAGCACGGCGGCCTGCACGAAGCCAACCTATGGCAGAGCTTCCTGCACAAGGTGCCGGAGGCGGTGGTGGAGCGTGCCCATGCGGCGCTGGAAGCCGTCGGCCTCAGCGAGAAGGCGGACCAACCCATCTACCAACTCAGTGGCGGCCAGCAACGGCGCGTCGCCGTCGCCCGGGCACTCGTCCAGCGCCCCCGTCTGCTCCTGGCCGACGAGTTCCTCGGTGAACTCGACCCGCGCACCGCCGACAATGTGGCCAAGGCCGTCGGCAAGCTACGCAAAGACGGCACCGCGGTCCTGTTCGTGGAACACCAGCTCGAACAGGCCCAGCGCGTCGCCGATCGGGTCTACACCCTCGAAGACGGCGTCCTGCACCTGGAGGTCATGCGTGGCGCGTAGGTGGTTGCTGCCCACCATCATCCTGGCCGGGGCCATCTGGGCCTGGAACGGTCTCGACATGGACATCGCCCGACTGGACCGGGCCGCGGGCGCAGCTGCTCGGCTGGCCGGTGACTTCTGGCCCGCCGACTTCTCGCCGTTCTCCGTCATCTGGGGCGCCCTCATCGAGACCATCCAGATCGCGCTCCTGGCCACGGTCTTTGGCACGGTGCTCAGCGTCCCCGTAGGACTCATCGCGGCCCGCAACCTGTTCCCTCCGGCCTTGGCCACGCCGGTGCGCATGGTCACCACCGCCGTGCGTGTCCTGCCCGCCATCCTGTGGGCCATCTTCGCCGTCATCGTGGTCGGGCAAGGCGCCCTGGCGGGTGTCGTGGCCCTGACGTTCTACACCGTCGGCTACCTCACCAAACTGCAATCGGAGGCCATCGAAGGCATCCCCCGCGACGCACTCGACGCCGTGCGCGCCATGGGCGCCCCGCGCTGGCAACAAGCGTGGCACGTCGCCCTGCCCGAAGCCGCCAACGCGCTGCGCAGCCAAGTGCTGTTCATGTTCGAATACAACGTCCGAAACTCGGCGGTCTTGGGCATCGTGGCCGCTGGCGGCATCGGTGTCAACATCGTGCAGGCCATCGAGTTCCACGCCTTTGATCGGGTCATGGCGTACGTCATCGCATTGTTCGTCACCGTGGCCATCATCGACGCGGTCAGTTACCTGGTGCGCCGGCGCTACATCGAACTCGAAGAGAGCCCCAAGGCGCGCTGGATGGACACATTGTTCCCGCCGGTACGAGACTGACAGCTCAGGCGATGGCGGAGGTGCCAAGCGACACCCATGCGGCGACGCTGGGAATGGCGCCATCGGCGTGTGCGCCGTTGACGAACACCATGTGCGGGCCAGGCTGGCTGACATTGGCGTTGGCCGGAGCCCGCACGGTCAGCACACCGTCGACGTTCGAGACGACTTCGGCGAACGTCGCTTTTTGGCCAGAGTCGAAGGCGTGGGTCGTCGTGCCGGGGCGCATGAACATCACGGAGTCGATGGTGCCCGCATAGTCGACCTCGAGCGTGAAGGTCTGGCCGTAGTCGGCCCGTACCGGTGCCGACGTGATGACCGGCCGTTCGCCGCGGAACAAGTAACCCGGCTCGTAGATCTCCATGCGGGTCTCCGCGGTCTGAGGGTTGATGGTATCGCGCAACACCTGGTCCGGGTTGGGTAGGGGGACGTGGCCGGCGGCCAAAATGCGGGCATCTGGCAACAGGATCGCTGTCGAGTGGTACATGCGAGGCACGGTCATCGCCGCCAACTCGGTCCATGACGAGGTCGCCGGATCGTACAGTTCAGCCGGCAGCACCGGCTGGTTCTCTTGGCCGTGTGCGACGACGTTGTCGTACATGCCGCCGCCGATGGTGATGACTTGGCCGGTGGGCAACAGCACCGAGTTGTGGTGCCAGCGAGCGTGGATCATGTCCGGGCCAGCGCGGCTGGTGGGCGGGTCGGTGGAGGCATCGATGATCTCGGTCAGCCGCGTGGCTGCGAAGCCCTGTTGCAGCGTTCCGCCAAACGATACGATGGTCGGGCGGTGGTCGGCGGCGGGGTCGGCGGGCAACAGCACACTGCTGGCGTATTGCCGCGCGCCATACGTGCTGCGGCCGTACTCGTGCCACGTGTCTGCAGCGATGTCGTAGCCCTTGAGGAAGCTCCACTCCGCCTGTTGCGGATGCTCCCCGGCGGGGCCCCACAACGTGCCAGCGGTCGAGTAGAAAGCCTGGCCTTCCAGAGCGCCACCCGGCAGCACGTGCAGGCGCGGGTACAGGGGCAGCAGGTGGTCGTCGGTGCCGGCCAGGATACCCCAGTCATCGCCAGCGACGTCGTAGGATTCCCAATTGGCCCAGTGTTCCTGGGGGTTGGCCAGGTTGCCAATGCCGCTGGCGGCGATGGGCGTGCCATCCGGCGCCGTGAACAGGCTAGGGTACCAGCGATTCAGGTCCATGTCCGCGACCCGGGACCAGGTATCGGTGGATGGGTCGAAGATCCGCGCATCCTTGATGCCGTCCAAGAACAAGGCGTGATCTTGGCTGACATCGTGCCAGTGGGTGCCGCCGGAGGTCAAGATGCGGCCGTCGGGGAGCATGGTCTGGCCCGAGCAGAACAGGTCGTCGCCATCGCCCATGGCGTTCACGGGGACGGTCACGACGGCCCCATCGGAGGTGAACTCCAGGATGCGGGATTCGCCACTCATCGGGTAGGTGGTGAAGAAGGTCTGTTGGCCGGGGCCATCGCCTTCGTTGGCCTCGACGCCGGACCAATACAGTAGCCGGCCATCTTGCAGCAGGACCAGGTTGACCGCCGGGACCTCGGCGTCGAACGGTGCCAGCCAGCGGCCGGATGCGCTCAGGGCGCCGTCGGGGGTGCGATCGGTCACGTCCACGGCAGGCGCAGTGCGCTCCTCAGGCTCGGTCTGCGTCCCTTCAGGCGTCAAGCACCCGGCAAGGACCGTCAACACCACAAGGAGCACAACACGCATCACTGGCGCAGTCGGCCAGGGGGCCAAGAACCCACCGCCGCAACGGGTTTGAGCCGACACGGGCGTAGCACCGCATGGGCAAGTGGATGGTGGCGCTGCTGCTGTTGGTGGCCGTCGCCGTCCAGGTCGAAGGCACGTTCGCGTCCAGCACCGGGTTTTCCGGGCGCAACGTCGACTGCACCATCTGCCATGCCCCCGCCGCCCCCGACGCCACAGCCCACCTCGTCGGCGCGCCAGCGACTTGGCGGCCAGGTGAGACGTACCCGCTCGAAGCCAGTGTGACCGGCGGCCCGACCCCGTTGCCCGGGCCGCAACCCAAAGGCGGCTTCGAACTCGAGGCCGAAGCCGGCACCCTCGGGCCCGGGCCCGGCATGCAGGGCCTGCTGCGCTTCCCCGAGCCGACGACGGCGACTTACGAACCCGAAGGCACCCTACGCCGCGAATGGGCCTTGGCCTGGACGGCGCCAGCGATTCACGAACCCCCGGCGGATGTGACGCTGTGGCTGGCGGTCATGGCGGCCAACGGCAACCACATCATCGCCACCAACACCAGCGACGGGGGTGAACAAGGCGACGCCGTCGCCACGCTGGCCATCACCGTCCCGTCGGCCCCCGACGTCGTGGAGGCTTGGCAGGCGTTGCCGCTGGGCCGCCCGGTCATCGATCGCTTAGAACAGGTCGGCGACAAGGTCCGCATCCTTGGCCACCACGGCGACGCCAACGCCACGCACCTGAGCTACCGCGTCGCCGCCGGGCCATGGCGAGAACAGGCCGCTGCGCCAGACTTCGCGCTGTTGGTCGCGGGCGACCCAAGCCTCGTGGAACTGCGCTCGGCGGGCCACGG
>JBFJNL010000098.1:0-7506 GCA_041618195.1 Thermoplasmatota archaeon
CGAGCGGACAAAAGAGTGAGCGGCCACCCTTGCCCTTAAGAATGGTGCCTGAGTCGCGCGCATTGCGCCATCACAGGATGGCGTACCCGGCGATAGGCGGGGACTAGGTGGGGATTAGGCGCCCCCGTACGCGATGTCTATAGCGCGACCGAACCCCTGTTGTGGCTGCCTGGGTCCGTACTAATCGAGCCTCTGCTCAACCGTGAAGCCTTGTCCTCTGAGGTGGCCGGTGGGAGGATCCGTTCCGGAAGGAACGGCGAATCCCTTCGACGCGGAAACCGGGTCAGGCCCGGAAGGGAGCAGCCTCACCGTGAACGAGCGACGTTTGGAGGTTCCCGGGGTGGAGAGCGGCAGGGGGTTCTCGAGCGGGTCCAGGTGAGTGCAGCAGGAGCGTCCCCGCCCGCTAAAGGTCCCGTTGGGCCTCTGGCCGAGGCGTTTGTTCCTTATACGCCGGACGACTGGAGAGTCTTCCAGGCTTCTCGAGAGAGTCGCTTGGCGGCAGCACCCCTCCAGCGCCCTGCGCCCCAGGGGGGCGGCCACATCAAACAATATTGAGGTCTCTATTATGGTCAATCTGCGATGCTCCAAATGCGGTTCCGATGCTGGGTTCTTGATCGAGACCAGTGAAGGCAAGAAGTTGGACATCAAGGGCAACCTGGATCAGGACCGGATCAAGGCCACCGTACGCGTGACGTGCACGTACTGCAACTCCACGTGGGACCACGCTCCAGTGCGCTTGGTCGACATGGCGCTCAAGGCCGCTTTCGAGCGCCGCCACATGGTCGCCTGATCTGTTGACGCCTCGCATCGGCCCTCCTGACCATAGGGCCTGTGCGTCACCGACACAGAACATCACGCCGTAGTACGCTGGGCGTCGTCGCGGCCAGCGAACGCTGAGCCCCCGGCGATGGGGCTTGCTCAGGCCAGCATATTGGCTTCGTCGAACAACGCCGCCTGGAATCCGCGCAGGCGCTTGAGCCCCTGTACGTCCTGTTTGAACAAGGGGACCGTGACGAGCGGGATGCCCGGCAGGCCGGCCTGCAGCTCCTTGATGTAGCCCATGTTCATGTCGCGCCGCACCTCATTGAACTCGGTGGCGGCGATCATCGCTTCGATGAGTGGCGCGCCGGCGGGGGTCGCCTTGCTGGTGGCGGCGACGAACTTGTCGCGCGCTTTGCCTTCGCGGATGGCGTCGAACGCCTCGCGGACGCCATCGAGGGCGTCGGGCTGGACCTTGTTGATGACGATGTGCGCCACATGCATACCGAGGTCTTCGGTGACGGCGCGGTGCAGGTCGAACGTCTCCTCGACCGGCAGTTTCTCGGGCAGCGTCACGATGACCAGGCCGGTGTGTTCGGGGTCGCTGAGAAACGATTGGATGTCGCGGGCCTGCTGCTCGATGCCGGCGAAGATGCGCTCGAAGTCGATGTCCGGCGGCGCCGTCTTGCGGGCGTCCTTCTTCTTGAACACGTTGCCGACGTTGTGCGCCGCGCCCTGCAGCTTCTGCCATACGGTGTAGCCGCGCACCGCCCACTTCAGGAGCGATTTCTCGGACATCAGCTCCTTCATCGCCTTGGGGACCGACAGGAACGACAAGGCGTGGCCGGTGGGTGCGGTGTCGATGACGATGACGTCGTACTTGCCTTCGAGGCGGATGTCGTTCAACTTGCCGATGGCCATCAGTTCGTTGAGTCCCGGCAAGTAGTCGGTGACGTACTTGAACATCGGGTGCTCGGTGATCTTGGCTTCCGGCACCTCCCGTTCGAGGTGTTCGCGGATGACCGCTCCCGGGTCGACCATCAGCGCCGTCAGGTTGGGCTGGATGGGCGTCTCCTTGAAGCCGACGTCGACGCCCAGGGCGTCCTCGAGGCGCTTGGCAGGATCCACGGTCACAAGCAAGGTCTTCTTGCCTTGGGCTGCGAACCCGAGTGCGGTCGCGCTGCTCGTCGTGGTCTTGCCCACGCCGCCCTTGCCGGCGAAGATGAGCAGACGACGGTCCTCGAGGGCCTTCACGCGCTGGTGAGCGCGGCGCGGGCGTTAAGGGTGGTGGACGGAGGCGCTATCATGGGCGCCGCCGTGGCGCGGATGTGGACCAACACGAAGTCTGGGAACGCATCGGCCCCAGCTTCGACCAGACGCGCCAACGGCAATGGCCGCACGTGCAACGTTTTCTGCACCGCACCGCCGAGGATGCACGCATCCTGGACGTCATGTGCGGCAACGGGCGCCACATGGACAATGCCCGTCGCGACGTCGTAGGTCTCGATTTCTCCACCCCGCTTTGTCTGGCGGCCGCCGCCCGCGGTCCGGTCGTCCAGGGGGACGCCACGACGCTGCCGTTCGCCGACGCCTCCTTCGATGCCTGCGTCTACGTCGCCGGCTTGCACGGCATCCCTGAAGCTACAGGCCGCGCCGCCAGCCTGGCAGAGGTCCATCGGGTCCTGCGGCCCGGCGGCGAGGCGCAGATCACCGTGTGGTCCCGCGCCGCTCCTCGTTTCCAGGCCATGGAGCTGCCGCAGGGTCCGGCGGATGTCGTCGTGCCGTGGCGGCGGGGCAGCCACGCGGAGCGCTTCTACCATCTTTACACCGAGGCGTCCCTGCGCAAGGCGTGCGAGGCGGCAGGGTTCACCGTCTTGGCGCTGGATCCCATCGCCATCGCCACCGACGAGCCTGACAACCTCGTGGCCTGGCTACGGGCGTAACGCTCAGGCGGGGTACATACCCAGCAGCTCAGGCAGCTCCTCGGGGAGCCAGAAACCGGTGCGGATCATGTCGTCGTGGTGCCACGTGCCGTCGTGGCGGACCCGGAAGACGTCGATGACGAGCCCTTCGGCCCGGCCGTTCCATTCCACGGCGATCGTCTGGTCGGCGTGTCTGATGATGGCAGTATGCTTCATCCAATTTCGGTGCCGCCCGGTCCGGGCTGCGTTCAGGCGTTGAGCAGTTCGGTGTTGATGTCGCTGGGTGCTTCGCCCGCTTCGAGCCGTCCTCGCATCTCATGCATCAAGGCGATGGCCGCCCCGATGTCGTCCGCTTGCAGCACGACGAGGTCGCCCGGCCGGCTTTCGGCCAGGGCCATCCGCAACGCCTTGCCCTCGTCCAGTTCGAGCGTGAACGCTTCGCGATCGAAGCCGGCGCCAAGGATGCCTTCTTGGATGACGGCGGCGGTCTCGCCTTTGCTGCGCCGGCGGGGATCCGGGTCGCATAGGACGATGCGATCGTACATGCTTGCCAGTTGTGCTCCGAACGCCCGCAGGTCTTCGTCACGACGGTTGCCCGCCGCGTTGGCGACGTTGATCTTTCGGCCCCTTGTCAGGCGCGGCAAGACGTCGGCAAGTGCCCGGAGGGCGGGTACATTGTGGCCGTAGTCGAGCAGCACTTTGACGCCGCCGAGGGTCATGAGGTTCATGCGGCCCGGCAGTTGGCCGACGGTCGGGTTGAACGTGGTGAGCGCGGCGCGGGTTGCCTCTTCTGTGCAGCCGATGGCGAAACTGGCCGCCACTGCCGCCATCGCGTTCTGGATGTTGAAGCGCGCCGCACCCCCGAGCGTGATCGGGATGTCGTGGATGTCCGCCACGCGGAACGATGCCGTGCCGCGGCGCAGGACGATGGCGTCGTCCTCGAACAACACGGCGACGTTCTCTGGGTGCGCAGCCAAGTGGGCCAACACTTCGGGGTGCTTGGCCTCCATGGTGATGGGGATGATGCTGCCTTCGACACGGGAGCGTCGGGCCCAGACGAGGGGGTCGTCGGCGTTGAGGACGGCGGTGCCGCCTTGGATGGACTGCAACACGACGCTCTTGAGGTCGGCCAGATCATCAAGGGTCTCGATGCCGCCTTCACCCAAGTGGTCACTGCCGACATTCAGGAAGACGGCGACATCAGCGCGGTCGAAGCCGAGCCCACGGCGCATGATGCCGCCGCGGGCCACCTCGCACACGGCATGCGTCACGCCCGGTTCGTGCAGGACGGCGCGGGCTGCGCGGGGTCCAGAGTAGTCGCCGCGCAGGATGACCTGGTTCTCGATCTCGACCGCGCCGGTGCAGGCCATCCCGACCCTGGCACCGCTGTACATCAGGATGTGCGAGATGAGGCGGACCGTGGTGGTCTTGCCGTTCGTGCCGGTGACGGCGACCAGCGGGATGCGTGCATCGCCGTCGGGCACGAGCGCGTCGACGATGGCGTCGGCCACGCCGCGATGGAGGTGCCTGGCCAGGGAGGGGGCCGGGTCGAGGGATACGACCTTGGCGCCGGCTTCGGCCAGTTCTTTGCTCGGGTCACGCGCCACGACGTGGATGGCCGCGTGCTCCGCTTGACATAGGCGGGCTGCGCGCTCGACCATGTGGCGGACCTCGACGTGAAGGTCGTCTAGGATGTCGGTACCCTCGTCGTTGACGGCGGACACGGCAACGCCGGCGATGACCAGCACTTCGAAGGGTTCGCCCGCGACGTGGTCTTCGACGACCACCCAGCGGTGATACTCCTTGGCAAGGTCGTAGGCCGGTTCGACCTCTGGCATCTTGCGGATGTGGGTCGTCACCCCCCCGCGTCCTCGCAGCGGCTTGATCGCGACGGGGAATCCCAGGGCTGTGACCGCCTCTTCGGTCGATGCCAGTTTGCTGGCCGATTCGAAGCGCGGCGTCGCGATGCCGGTGCCCTCGAGCACGATCTTGCTGCGCTCGTGGTCGTTGGCGATGTCGAAGCCGAGGCCGGAGCGGTCACCGGGCAAACCGGCCCATAGCCGCCGTTGCTGGGAGCCCCAGCCGAGTTGCCACAGTCCGTGGCCGCGTGACATCGTCGGGATGCCTCGGGCGCGGGCGGCTGCCAGCACTTCCCGGGTGCCCGAGGGACCGTCACCTGCCGTGGATTCAGCGATCGCCTCGCGTGCTGCGGCAAGGTCTGGTGTACGGCCGGCCATGGCGGTCTCGACGAGGTGGAGCGCCTCCGTGGCCGCAGCTGCCGCCAGCGTCGCATCGGGCGCGTCGGTCAAGATGATCATGTCGCCATCCGGGTCGAGCCAGGAGCGACCGCTGACGTCCGGCACACCGGCATCGCGCTGCAAGGCGCAGGCCGTGCTGGCGATGAGGTCGCCCAGGCTCTCTCCGGCGATGGCGAGCCCGGTGGCCCGCAACGCGTCGCGGGTGGTGGCGATGTCGCAGCTGTCCGGGCGGGCGACCAGGTAGTCGTACGGTCCTCGGCCGTGGATGCTGGGGCCACGGAAACCGCGGTGTCCTCGGAGCCTCATGCGGGCACCTCCAGGGCTTGCCGCTGCAGCTGCCGGATACGGGCGATGACGCCGGTTTGGTCCTCGCATTGGATGACGAGCAGGTCGCCGGCGCGTAGTTCGGCCAGCGCCGCTTCAAGGGCGGGCCATTCGTCGTTGATGATGGTGATGGCGCCGGCGTCGACGCCGTTGGCGATGGCGCCTTCAGCGAGCAAGCGCGGCGCTCCACCGGCTTCGCGGCCGCGGGGGTCTGGGTCGCTGAGCCACAGGCGGTCGCAGTGGGTCGCCAGGCATCCACCGACTTGCCGCAGGTCGTCGTCGAGGCGGTTGCCGGCCAGGTACGCAGTACGCAGGACGCGGCCTTCGCTGCGCGGTTTGAGGTGCGGAATGACCTGGTCGAGTGCCTGCAGTGCCGGCACGTTGTGGGCGAAGTCGAGCACGACGCGCGCTTCGCCGACCTCGAAGACGTTCATGCGTCCCGGGTTCTGCGTCGGCGTGGAATTGAACGTCTTGAGTGCTGCGCGCACGTCGTCTTCGGAGACGCCGAGTGCGTAGCCTGCTGCCACGGCGGCCATGGCGTTCTGGATGTTGAACGGCGCTTTTCCGTCGAACGTGATGGGGATGTCGACGGCGGGGCAGACCGTGAATTCGGCACCGTCGCGGCGCAGGACGATGCATCCACCGCTGTAGGTCACCACGACGTTCTGCGGGTCTTGTGCTAGGTGCTCGGCCAGCGCCGGATGGTCGGGCTGCATGCTGAACAGGATGGTGTCGCCGGGCATCTTGGCCTTGAGCGCCAGGACCCGTTCGTCGTCGGCGTTGAGCACGGCGGTCTTGGCGGCGTCCGGGACGGTGACCTTGAGGCGTAACAGGTCATCGAGGTCGTGGATGTCGCCTTCGCCGATGTGGTCGCGGCCGACGTTCAGGAGGATGCCGACATCGATGCGGTCGACGCCCATGCCGCGGCGCAGGATGCCGCCTCGGGCGACCTCCATCACGGCGTGCGTGACGGTCGGTTCCTTGAGCACGGTCTGGGCTCCGGTGGGGCCCGAGTAGTCGCCGCGTAGGATGACCTGGTGGTCGACCTCGACGCTGCCCGTCGCTGCGACGCCGACCTGGCCGCCGGCAAAACGCATGATGTGGGCGATGAGCCGCACGGTCGTGGTCTTGCCGTTGGTGCCGGTCACCGCGACGGTCGGGATGCGGCCGTCGCCTTCGGGGAACAGCATGTCGATGATGGGTTTGCCCACATCACGAGGGGTGCCGTGCGTCGGTTCCAGATGCATACGCAGGCCGGGGCCGGCGTTGACCTCGACGATGCCGCCGCCGGTCTCGTCCATGGGTGAGCGCAGGTGGGGGGCGACCACGTCGATGCCCATGATGTCGAGTCCGACGATCTGGGCGACGCGTTCGGCCATGAAGCGGATGGAAGGGTGCACTTCGTCGGTGACGTCGGTGGCGGTGCCGCCGGTGGACAGATTCGCGGTCGACTTCAGCACCACTTCCGTGCCGGCCGGAGGGACGGTGTCCAGCGCTACTCCCTGGACGCGCAGCATGCGTTCGGTGTTCGCGTCGATGTGGATCATGGTCAACATCTTCTCGTGCCCAAAACCGCGCCGAGGATCGTCGTTGACCTTGTCGATGAGCTGCCGGATGGAGTGTTTGCCGTCACCGACGACATGGGCGGGGTCGCGGCGCGCGGCGGCGATCATGGCGCCGTCGATGACGAGGATGCGGTGGTCGCGGCCGACCAGGAACCGTTCGACGACGACGCGGTCGTGGTGCACGCGGGCTGCATCGTAGGCGGTGCGGACTTCTTCCTCCGTCTGGATGTCGGTGGTGATGCCGCGGCCATGGTTGGCGTCGAGGGGCTTCAGGACGACGGGGTAGCCGATCTTGTTGGCCACCGCCAGCGCTTCTTCGACGTCGCCGACGGAGCTGCCGCTGGGGACACTGATGCCGGCTTCTTCCAACAACTGCTTCGTCCATTCTTTGTCGGCTGCGATGGCGATGCCCAGCGCGCTGGTCTGGCTCGTCATGCTGGCCTGGATGTGGCGCTGCAAGTGGCCTTGGCCGAGCATCAGGTGGCTCTGGCTGTTGAGGCGGATGACCGGGATGTCGCGGCTCTTGGCGGCGGCGACGATGGCGGCGGTGCTGGGTCCAAGCAGGTTCTGTTCGCGCATCTCGCGCAGTTGCTGGACGATGGGTTCGAGCTCGATGGGCTCGTCGGCGATGAGCGCGGCCAGGACCTCGACGGCGAGTTCGCCGGCCAGGATGCCACA
>JBFJNL010000099.1:0-7466 GCA_041618195.1 Thermoplasmatota archaeon
GCGGCCGGGGGACGTGGTCTACGGGTAGGTGCGGCGGGGCGTCCGCAGGTACGGCCGCATGTCACGCCACCTTTTGCGCTGCGCGAAAAACGCGGGCAGTATGGGGTTCTGCCCCAAACCTCGGGCGCGACATCGCAATGCGCGGCCACGCGGTTGCCGGATTGGGTCTACGGGTAGGCGCGGCTCGGGGTGCGCGGATAGGGCAGCATGTCGCGGATGTGTTCTTGGCCCGTGAACCAGCGCAGGACGCGCTCGATGCCGAGGCCAAAGCCACTGTGGGGGACGCTGCCGTAGCGGCGTAGATCGAAGTACCACTCGTACGGCGTCAGGTCCAGGACCGCGTCCTCCGGCAGCTCACCGCTGGCCACGTCGTGGTCGTGCTGTTCTTGCAGCCGCTGCTTCATCCATTCGATGTCCTCGCTGCGTTGGCTGCCGCCGATGAGTTCGCCGAAGCCGTCGGGTCCCATGAGGTCGGCGCACGCCACCAGATCCTCGCCGCCGGGGCCGGCGCCGGGCAGACGGTGCATGTAGAACGCCTTGATCTCGGCGGGCCAGTTGGTGATGAACATGGGGTTGGTGAGGCCTTCGGTCAAGGCCGCTTCGTGCGGTGCGCCGAAATCCTCGCCGTCCGGGAACTCGAAGCCCAGGTCTCGCAGTTGCTTGGCGGCCTCGTGGTAGGTGACGCGGCCAAAGCGTTTGCCCGGCTCGTCGGCGAGGCTCTGCTTGGGGTCGTAGCTGCCGACCTTGAGCAGGCGCTCCGGGTCCTGCTCCAAGATGCGCAGGTCGTCGGCGCAGTGTGTCGCGATGTCGTGCGCGAGATAGGTGACCATGCGCTCTTGGAACGCCATGGAATCCTCGTTGGTCCACCAGGCGTATTCCGCCTCCAGGTGGTGGAACTCCGTCAGGTGCTTGTTGGTCCGGCTCTTCTCGGCGCGGAACGAATTGGTGATGCTGAACACCTTGGGGTTGCCGAAGATGCAGCCTTCCAGGTAGAGCTGGCTCGACTGGCTGAGGTAAGCTTCCTTGCCGAAGTAGTCGAAGGTGAACAGGGTGCTGCCGCCTTCGCAGGCGTTGGTGGTGATGACGCTGGGGTCGACCTCGATGAACGCCTCGGCCGCATAGAACTCGCGCACGGCCAACAGGAGCCGGCTCTTGATGCGCAGGATGGTGCTGAGTTGGGTGGAGCGCAGCCACAGGTGGCGGTTGTCCAGTTCGAACTCGGTGCCTTGGTCGCCGCGCAGCGGGAAGTCCTCGGCCCGCTGGTGCAGGGTGAACTTGGTGACCTTGACCTCGAAGCCGCCGGGGGCGCGCTCGTCGGCCACCACGTCGCCCTCAAGCAGGCTGACGCTGGATTCGATGAGCGCTTCCTTGGCGGACGTGAGGCTGTCGTCGTCGGCGATGCCGGCCTTGACCGTGCACTGCACGGTGCCGGTGCCGTCGCGTAGTGTGACGAACGCGATCTTGCCGCCGCTGCGTTGTCTGTGGACCCAGCCGCGCAGGCGCACGGTCTCGCCAGTGTGTCGCCCGTCGAGGATGCCTCGGACGGTCTGCCATTCACTCATTGGGCTTGGCGACCCGGCGGCCCATCAAAAGACATGGCATCGGCGGGCTCGAGCAACGCCGCGGGTTCGAGCCGCCTGCGCGGGGGCATGTGGTTGCGGAACTTGTCGTTGCTGACCACCCACGCGTCCAGGCGCTGGGCCTCGGACAGGATGTGCATGTCGGCGTCGGTGCCTTTGGGGACCTGGAACCACCCTTCTCCCAGCAGCGCTTCGAGGGCTTCCGCGTCCTCGGGCTCGAGCTGGTGCCGCAGGCTGGCGTCGACGACGACGAGCACTGACCATCCGGCGTACGTCAACTCCTCTTCCAAGGCCAACAGGTCGCCGAAGCCGCCGGGGCTGCGCCGCGTGATGTTGCTGCCATCCAAGACGATGGGTTCGCCGGGGTCGTCCGGCAGGGGGACAGGCACAGCGGCCACTGAGCGTGGCCGTTGAAAAGGATGCCATCTGGGTCGGCGTGCTTTCACCCAAGCCATCCAAACGCCTTGAAGGCGGGCCCCGTTGGGCGGTTCGTGCAGTACGCCGTCGTCGCATGCTCCGGATGCCGTTCACCGTGGGCGGTGGAGCTTCGCCACGCCACCGTCTCCTGCCCGCGCTGCCACAAGCGTGTCGAGGTCAAGCGGCGCACGCGGTTGTGGCAGGGCGACGACCTCAAGGAAGCGCGGTCCGCCGTGGCGCTGCACAGGGCGGCCGCGGCCCAAGGCACCAGTCTGGAGGCGGCCAGCTTCTCCCTGCGGCCGGATGCGCCGGTGCCGCGCTACGACGACCCCGTCGACGCCGCCGCGGCCAAAGGCCGGGGCACGACGAACAAGAGCGACCGCGCGGACCTGGTGCTGCTATGGCTGACGCGCCTACAGGAGGATGTGCCGCACGACGATGCCATCCGCGCGCTACGGCGCAGTGGTCTCGACGCCGAACGCGCCGAGAAGGAGGTCGTGCGCATGCTGGCGGGCGACGTCATCTTCGAGCCACGGGCCGGCAGCTACCGCCACCTGGAAGCCTGATCACTCTTCTTCGTCGCCGCGGGTGGCGGCACGGGCCTCGCGGCGCTGGGCGCGGCGCAGCTTGTCCTTGATCTCCGGCGGGACGACATGGTCGAGGACCTTGGTGCGCGCGATGGCCATCAGGCCGACACCATAGCCCACTGCGATGATGCCCGGGATGATGTTGGACTCACTGGTGATGCCCATAGAAGGCCAGAACAGGGCCAGGGCCATCAAGGCCGGCGCTTGCAGGGCCGCGCCGACGACCCAACCCTTCCACAATTCGCCCTTGGCGATGTAGCGCCCGACGAAGGCGCCGGCACCACCGTGGGCGAAGACCGCGCCCAGGGGCACGGCGATCATGGCGATGAACGGCAGCGGCGAATATTGTGCGGTCGGTACCATGGTCCCATTGAGGGTCTGGTTGAATGCGGCGGAGAACGCCTGTGCGCGGTTGAGGTTGAGGGCGATGTAGCCGAGGGCCATCATGGAGCCCATGCCGAGGCCTAGGGCCGCGCCGTAGTATGGCGTGTCTCGCCGGCCACGGAAGCGCGACGTGCCGAGGACGACCAGTTTGCACGCCGTCTCGAACAAGGCGTAGCCGATGACGAACATCAGGAACGCCGTCCCGGCGCCGACCTGTGCTTGGAACGCCGGGTCCTGGAACGGGAACAACGCCAATTCGAGGAAGATCGCCAGCAGGCCGGCGAAGAACCCGAAGGTCAGGCTCAGGAAGACGCGGCCGTCATCGAAGTAGCCCTCGTAGCGGCGCAGCAGGTACCACAGGGCCGCTGCTGCGGGCAGGATGGCGAGCGGGGCAGCGATCAAGACCGGATTGGCCACGATGTTTCGAGCCAAGGGCGGGACTTAGCCGCGTTGGTCGGCAAGGCATAAGTCCTGGGACGGCGGTCAATGCGTGTGCGCGGCGTCTGGTTGGTTCTGTTGCTCCTGTTGTCCGGGTGTGCCAACATCACTGCGCCTGCGCCCGATCAAGAGCTGCACCTTGCCCATCATGAACTCCTGCACGGCCCGCTGGGACCAAGCCGGGTCACCTTGCTCATGCATGAAGCGGCTGGCTACGAGGTCGCGGATGAAGTGCTTGATGAGGTCGCTGAAGGGCTCTCCGGGGCCATCCTCAAGCCGGTCACCTGGCAGCGCCTTCCGTATGCCACAGAGACGACGAGCGGCTCTCGTTGGGAGGCTGAGCATCTGTTTGCCACCGCGGCGCGCCTGAAGACTGCCCATCCACACGACGACGCGTTCTATCTTCACGCCGTGAGCCTCCCCGGCTGCTATACGACCACCGAACGCCCCTGCATCGGTGGCGTCGAGGCGGCCGACGTGGCGTTCATCTTCCTGGATGACCAGACCACCCATGGCAGCCTGCCCGCCCGGACGCGATTGGATACGAGTTACGAACGGTTCATTCTCCTCCACGAGCTTGGCCATGCCATTGGGCTCGTCAACACGCCTGTGCCGCCATTGACCCCTGAGCGCATCGCAGACGATGGCTGTGAATGCCACAGCACCGAGCCCGGCTCGGTGATGACTGGCGCCGGAGCGACCGTGCGCCTGAACCCGGATGACCTCCATGGCCACCTCGTGCGGGAGATCGATGAGGTGACCCGTGGCAGCTTCCACAATGACCGCTTCACGGCCCTGGATATCGCCGACCTGCGGGCATACCAGGAATCCCTGTAGGGCCATACCTTCTTGTCTGCCAAGACCGTGGCTTGGCTACCATGGAACTCCCCCGCATCATCATCAACGCCAAGGTGTATCCCCAAGTGACTGGTAGCGAAGGCGTGCTGCGCCTCGCCAAGGCGTGCCAACAGGTCGCCACGGAATTCGACACCACCATCGGTCTGGCACCCCCGCAGGTCGAGCTTGCAGCCCTCGGCCGCGTTGGGGGTTTCGACCGCGTCCGCATCTTCGCCCAGCACACCGACGCCCTAGAGCCGGGCGCCGGCACAGGCTGGACGACCGCCGACGCCATCAAGGCGGCCGGCGCGAAGGGCAGCCTGGTCAACCACGCCGAGCACAAGATCGGACACGATGAGGTGGCGGTCATCCTGGCCCGGCTCGAATCGCTGGGGCTCCACTCCCTGGTCTGCGCGGACTCCATGGAGGAGACCGAGATCTTGGCACCGATGCGCCCCACCATGATCGCCGTGGAACCCCCGGAACTGATCGGTGGCGACATCAGCATCACCTCCGCCGACCCGGCCATCGTCGAGTCCGCGGCCCGCAGGATCCGCGAACTCAGCCCGGACACCCTGCCCCTTTGCGGCGCTGGAGTCAAGACCGGCGAGGACGTGGCAGCCGCCATCCGGCTCGGGGCCTACGGCGTCCTGCTGGCATCCGGTGTCGTCAAGGCCGACGATCCCACAGAATCCCTGCGCGGCCTCTGCGCGGGCCTGCCCAAAGCTTAGTCCTGTAGCACCTTGATGGCTGCTCGCACCGTGGCGTCCAGAGCGTCGGCGCTCGCCTCAGGCAGTTTGTCCAGTTCCGAGACCTTGTTGGCCACCGCTTTGATGGCGGCGTACTGCAGGTCCGGCGCGCCGAACCGTTCGCAGTAATGGTAGAATGCGCCGACCTCCATGTCGATCATGAGGTCCTTCTTGGCGTGCTGGTGCCAGGCCTCGAGCAATCCGGGTTCGGCGGGGTACACATCGTCAATGAGCGGTGAGAACCCGTAGAACCGATCGCAGGAGACGATGCTGAAGTCATCGAGTCCGACCTCCGCGGTGGGCCGCCACGAGGCATGGGGGGCGGCGTCGAAGTTCTGGTAGATGCTCGTTGCGGGTGCCATACGGTAGGGCTTGCGTTCGACGGCGGTACAGGCCGGCATGGCGCCGGCCGTCCCGACAAGCAGGACCCGGCGCACGATGCCTGTGCGCAACAGGTCCCACAGGCATTTTTCGACCACCGCAGACCCGACGGCGCCGTCGAGGCACAGGATGTCGTCGCGGACGCGGCCGTGGAAGGCGCGGTAGTGGGTGCGGACGGCCTCTGGGGTCAGCCCCGCACCATCGAGGGCCGCCGAGAACTCGTCCTCCTCTTCGCCGAGGCACAGCAGGACGTCCGGACGGACCATATCGAGGGGGAGGCCCGTGCTGGGGCCGATACGCTGCACGCACCTGCTATGGCGCCGAAGGCTAAACCCTCTGCCCTTCGTCCGCGCGCCTCCTCTCGGCGTGCCCAGATGCGCCGCCGCCCGGCCCGCTGGGGGTTCAACGGCTTAATGCGCGTGTGGTGTGGCCGGCCTGTGGCACGCCCAGGGGACGTCGTTGAGTTCCGCGCAGGACTCCATGGATTGGATGCACCCAACAACATCGGCATCATGCTGTCGCGCGAGCGCCGCAAAGGCGTCCCGTGGGTCCGCCTGATGACCCACACCGGGCCCCTCGACATCAAACAGGAGCACCTGACGAAGCGAGCTTTCAAGGCCCGTTACGAGGGCAAATTGCAGGATGAATCGGAGGTCCAGGCGCGTCTCCGCCACCTGGTCCAGCAGCACGCCGGCGGCGGGCTGGCGGAAGAGGTCGAAGACGACCTGTCGACGCTGGAAGAAGCGCTCTGGGAGGCGACGTGCGACGATGAACGCCCAGAGTGGAGCGAAGAGGATCTGGCCGCCGCGTACTACGGAGAGACCAGCACCCTGCAACTCAAACAGGTCCGTGAGGTGCTGGAGCGCTGCCGGCGGCCGGGCACCGGTCGGTTCGAGACCGCCAGCAAAGGCGACGCCTGGCGCCCATGGAGCCGCGCCGAGCGCGAGCAGATGCGCCTCGCATGGGACGGGCTGGGGCGCCTCCGTGCGAAACTCATCCACGCGGAAGAGACCGAAGACGGCCGCGTCTTCAACCGCGTGCTGCTTGCGGACGCAGACCTCGACGATGGCGACCGCGTGGTCCTCGCCTGGTCCAAGGCCGCGATGGCGCAGTTCGTCGAGCACGACGGCATCGCCGACAAACACATCGCTGGCATCGGTGGCCTGGGCGCGGTGCGCGCGTTCAATATGGACCTGCACCGCCAACTCGGCTTCTTGGCGGGCGACTGGATCCGCAGCGAATCCACCACCAAGAGCAGCGACTACATCCATTTCCTGCTGGAATCCGGCCAATGGAACGCCGACGATGCCGTCCAGGGCCTGATGCGCCGCCACGTCAACCGCGAGCCGTTCTTCCAGCACGTCCCGGATGAGGCGGCCAACGCCCTTGCCGCCGAGATCCCGGAACCGGATATCTCGCAGGATGCGCGCAGGGAAGACCTGCGTCATCTGCAATGCTTCACCATCGATCCACCGGACGCCAAGGATTTCGACGACGCCGTCGGCATCGAGGATCTGGGCGACGGCCGCCGCCGCTTGTGGGTCCACATCGCTGATGTCAGCCACTACGTCACGCCGGGTAGCCGGCTGGACAAGCACGCCAAGGACCGCGCCACCAGCGTCTATCTCCCCGGTCGCGTCCTGCCCATGTTGCCGCACCGCATCGCAGACCACTTGTGCTCCCTGCGCGACGACGGCGACCGCTTCGCACTGAGCGTCCACATGGACATCGGCGCCGGGGGCGCCGTTGAAGACAAGGGCATGCACGTCAGCATGATCCGCGTGGACGAGAACCTCGCCTACGCCGACGCACTGGCCCGCCGTGACGAGGGTCGGCCGGAGTTCCTCGACCTGTTCGCCCTCGCCGACCGCATGCGCGGCCACCGCCGGGGTCTGGCCATCGACACCGGAGAACTCCGGGTGCAGTTGGAGGACACGGGCTTCAGTGCCACCGAGAAGCGGGCTGACGATGCCACTCGTATGATCGAGGCCTTCATGGTCGCCGCCAACGAGGCGGTCGCCAGCTACCTCACTGAGAAGGGCGTCCCGTTGCTGCTGCGCTGCCACCCGCTTCCTGACGCCAAGAAAGCAGAA
>JBFJNL010000100.1:0-7447 GCA_041618195.1 Thermoplasmatota archaeon
ACCTGACCATCGACCAGGTCAAGGAACTGGTCCAGATGAAGTTCGACGACCTGCAAGGCGCGTCCATCAAGACGAAGGCCAACGAGATCGTCGGCACCTGCGTCAGCATGGGCATCACGGTCGATGGAGAGGACGCCCGCGTCGCCTCCAAGAAGATCATCGCCGGCGACTGGGACTCCAAGTTCTAAGGCCATGACTACCTCCAACGAGGTAGCATCGACTTCTCCCAGCGTGGCTTCGGCCGCACTGGACGCTTCCCCCCCTCAATCCATCCCTGGCCACCGCTTGGTGCTGGGACTCTTTGTGATCCTTGCCATCTGTGTGGCGACAATGTTCACCCTGTTCGCGCTCTCGGTGCGACCGGAGGACCGTGAATGGCTTCCTACGATGCTGTTTCGCTACCTCTACATGCCCGTGGTGGCGACGAGCCTCATCGTCAGCATCGATGCCAAGCGGCGCGCCCGCACCGGCTGGTGGCTGTACTTGGTGACGGCGCCGGTGCCGGGCCTCAACATGGTGCTCGCGGCCTTGTGGCTGCTGAAGTGGCGCCACGGCGACCCCGTAGGCCGCCTTCAGCTGTAGCCGCGCGATGTCAGGCGGCAGCGGCCCCGACGTAGAGATGTTCGATGATCAGCCAGTCGTCTTCGGGGTTATGCAAGACACATCACTTCCTTGATGAACTGCCCCACTTTTTGGGTGGGGATCTTCGCGCCGGCTGAATGGGGGTGTCCCCCTCCCACGATCCCGTGGTGCGCCGTGAACTCGGCGACGAACTCGCCGAGGTTGAGTGAGTCGTCTTCGCCTGTGCGGCGCATGCTGAGCGCCGTCTGTTCGGGGCGGCGGTTGACCATCAGCGCTACGTGGGCGCCAGCGTCACGTGCGACCTGGCTCAGCGCCCGGCTACCGAAGCCGAACAGACTGGGTTTGTGGCGGCCGAACTTCAGCAACGCCACGTTGTGTTTGATCTCGACGCGCTCGCGGACGCGGTCGAGGGCACGCTCCCAGCGTTTCTCGATCTTCATCTGCAAGTAGCGCCCCTTGATCTCGCCGATCTCGCTGGGCCACAGGCCGGCACTGAGCCGTCGGGCGGCCGTGAGTCGGAAGCGGTCGTCTTCGACCTTGAAGCGCCAGGCGTGGTCGAGCATGCGGGCCTCTTCGGCGATGCGTTCCCGCCCCACGATCCGCGCCGTGTCTTCGAGCAGGCGGCTGGGGCAGTATTCGATATCGTCCGCCATGGCGACAAGGTGTTGGTGCGCGCCGTTGAGTCCAAGGTATTCGTAGGCGATGCCGGCGGCGCTGATGCCTTGGTGGATGACGCCTTCCGTGCGCGGGTCCAGCTGGTCCCACAACACCTCGGATTGTTGGTGGTGGTCCAGGTACACGATGCGTTGCGGCGTCTTCGCCTTGTCGTTCAGGGTCTTGATGAACCGTGGGGTCAAGCCCAAGTCGACCAAGTAGAACTGCTTGGACGAGATGTCTTTGCGAAGAACGTCGACAGCCATGTCTCCCGAAGGAACGAAGCTGACCTTGGTGGCCGGGTTCTGGGCAAGAAAAAGGGCCGCCGAGACGATGCCATCCACATTGCCTCGGGTCAGAAGGTGGACCTTGCGGTCATCACGCTGGAGGAACTCCATAAGCGCCTTGCATCCCTGCCCAGCCATCAGACACGGCCTACATAGCCCCTGCGTTCTAGTCGGACCGATTGCCTGTCAAGCCGGCGTCATTGGCCGCTCTTGGCCCGCTTCTTCCCGGATGGCGCGGCTTTCTTGGGCTGCTTCGGGGCCTTCTCGACAGGAACCTTTGGTTCGGCACCGCACACCGTGCAGGCCACTGATCGGGCTGTGGGAGACCCGCACCGGGGGCACCAGCGTTCGTCGTGTGCCGGGCGCCGGAACAGGCCTGGCATGGGGGCGACCTGGGGCAGGATCCTCGCCCAGAACGGCAGCAATGTGACGGCCGTGATGATGGCCACGAACCATGCGAGGCCGGACAGCCTGTCCATGGCGGCCATGTCGGTGGCGCGGCCGGTGAAGCCGAAGCCTAGTGCCAGCACGATGGCGGCGATGATGATCCAGATGCGAGGACGCACGCGTGGTCAGTCAACGTGGGGGCTTTCAATGATTCTGACTGGCCCAGGCTTCTTCTTCGACGACCTGAAGAGCGCCAGGGATGACGAGGCAATGCAGCGGGGCGCCGAAGTCGCGCTCCACCAGGTCGCCGGCGGCCCCGGTGACGATGGCCGGTCGATCGCTGCCTGCGCGCGCCACGACGCCGACCTGGGTGTCGGTGCCGAACCACGATGCACCCCGTTTCTTGGCCAGCAGCAGAAGGAGGCCCAGACCTTCGTCGGCGGTCATGTAGTAGCCCTTGGCCGGCCAGTCGTCACCGCGACCCGTGGGGCGCGGCTCGTCGGCCTTGATATCAAGCAGCACGAGCGTGTGGAGCCCGGCGTCGTGGTTCTCCTGGACCGCGTCGAACATGCTCTCAGGCAACCAGTTGGCCTCCGGGCGCACCAGCGTCGTGGTGCGGCCGAACTTGTAGTGTTGCAGCCCGAGCAGCCCTGGCGCGGCAGAGTAGATGCTGGGCGCGTGCACGACGTGGACATCGACGCCGGCGGCACGGGCCCGCACCATCAGATCGGTGTGGGTCGTGGCGGCGAGCGGGTCGCCTGCCGTCAACAGCACCACTTCCTGCGTCGCGGCCTCCTCGACCAACGTCTTGCCGCCGCGCTCGACGCCTTCGCGGTCGAGGATGTCAACGGGTTTCTCCAGGAAGGCCTCCAGTTCATCGTGGCTACTGCCACCCAGAATAGCGGTGTAGAACTCGGCGTAGACCTTGTCAGCGCCCTGGACCCTGCGCAGGCCCTTGACGGTGATGTCCGTCACATCGTGCAGGCCGAGGCCGACTAGGTGGAGTGCCACAGGCCCGGCACGTCGCCGGGGTTTGAAGGGTTCGGGGCCACCGGCCTCTTAACGCAGCATGCGGTCGGACCCCGTATGGCCAGCGCGCTCGGCATCTCCGTCCCGGCCCAAGAAGCCGAGGCGACGCGCCGCCGGTTGCAGGCCGCCGGCGTGCTGCGCAACGACCTCAAGGTGGCCCACCACGAGGGCACCATCGTGTTCCCCGTGACCGCCGCCCTCGATGGCCTGGTGGCGCGACCAGGGGATTTCGAGGCCCGCCTGGTGCGCCCCCGTGACTACACCGACCTGTTGCCCGAGCCGCTGCGTGCGCAGGCCCCGCGGGCGCATGACGTGCTCGGCGACATCGTCATCATCAAGGTGCCGCCGGCCGTGTGGGAACAGCGCGCAGCCATCGGCGAGGCCCTCAAGACGTTCCACGGCGCCCGCGCAGTCTTCCACGACCACGGCGTCACCGGCGAGTTCCGCACCCGCGAGTTGGAGAGCATCGCCGGAGACGACGATTCGTCCACCACCATCGCCGAGAACGGTGTGCGCCTGCGCATCGATCCGGCGAAGGCGTACTTCTCGCCCCGACTCGCCGACGAACGCGGCCGCATCGTGGCCGCCTGCCGACCGGGCGAGACCATCATCGACCTGTTCGGCGGCGTCGCGCCCCTTGGCGTGCAGCTCGCCAAGGCAGGTCACACGGTCACGACCATCGACCTCAACCCGGATGCGACGGAGCTGGCCCGCGAGAACGCGGCGCTCAACGGCGTCCTGCTGGATATCCGAACCGGCGATGCCCGCGCGGTGGCCAAGGATCTGACACCCGCAGACCGCGTCGTCATGAACCTGCCCCACGGTGCCAAACACTTCGTCGACGTCGGCGTGTCCGTCGTCGCCCCGGGCGGCATGGTGCATTACCACGAGATCATGCGCAAGAACAGCCTGGATGCCAGGCGTGCGGACCTCGTCGCGCAGATCGCGGCCCTCGGCCGCTTAGCGATCATCAACCACATCCGCCACGTGAGGGATTACTCCACGGACGAAGCCCACTACGCCTTCGACATCGAGGTCGCATGAAACTCATCACCCTTGACCTGGACGGCACCCTGTTGCCCGACGACACCGTGTTCGCGGCCGTGCTACGCGAAAGCGGCAAAGCCGCCGAAGTGGAGGCCAGCGATGCAGCGTACTTCGCCGGCGACATCTCCCTCGAAACATGCTTCTGGCAACAATGGGACCTGGTCAAGGACCTCACGCTGGCCGATTGCCACCGCGCCCTGCGCAAGGCCGCCTGGTTACCCGGCATCAGCGAAGGCGTGCGCGCCATGAAGGGCCTGGGCGCGCGGGTCTGCTTACTCACCGACCAACCCAGCATCCTGACCGATTATCTGGGGCGCTGGGGCCTCATCGATGCCATCGCGTCGCCGGTAACGATCAAGGAAGGCCACCCGGTGGCCATCGACGCCAAGTTCGACAAACTGGCCAACCTGAAGGACCACTGCGCCGCATGGGGCATTGATCTGGGCGACGTCGTCCATGTCGGCAATGGCAGCAACGATGTACCGGTATGGGAGGCCGTCGGCCAGGGCGTGGCGGCGTTCGCCGAACCCGCCATCGCCGGCCGTGCGGATGTGGACCTTGGGCGCATCACGTCCTTGATGGACGTCGTCGACGCGCTGCGCTAAGCCGGGATCAGCGTGATGTCCAGCGTCCAGCGGGCATCGATGCCGGTGCCGCGGACCTCGTATGTCCACTGACCGGCAAACGGTGCGCCGACGCTGAGATCGATCTGCCGCGGCCCTGCCGGGTCTTGGCCACTCGTGGTGCCGGTGGTGCCGGCGCCGGTCGCATCACGCAAGGTCAGTTCGTATTGGGCCGGATTGACAGGAACGCCACTCACGCCGACAAGCCGGGCTTCGATGCGCACGATGCCATCGGGTACATCGAACGTGCCTGACGTGACGCCGCCTTGAGGGTCGGTGCTGACGATGCCTTCGAAATGGTAGGGCCCTGCTGGGCCGGCCGTCATGTTGCCATGGCCGTCGTCCTCGATCGGGTCGGCCGCTTCGTCGGGCCCGATGCCGACGACGGCCGAGACGCCTCCCAGGACGGCTGCGACGACGATGCTCAGCACCACGGTCACCGCCATGGCACGTGGCCGGAAGTGCGGCATCTCCGTGAGTGTGCCCGTGGCCAGGGCCTTGCGCATGCGCGGGGCCTCGATCTCGAACAGCCAGACCGCCGCGAAGATGCCCGCGAACAGTGCCACATGCTTGATGGCCATCAGCAACACCCATGGTTCGGTGAAGATGGCGGTCAGTGACGGGTGGCCGGGTTGGTACGTGCGTAGGAAGCCACCGATGAGGTTGGCGGCCACGCTGACGTACGTCAGTGCAGCGCCCGTCGCCAGGACGGACGGCGCATGGTGTCCGCGGTGCAGGCTGCGGCTCCAGCCAATGAAGAACGCGATGCCGGCAAGGTAGCCGATGGCGCCGAGGGTGTGCAGGAACGTCGCGAGCGCGACGCCCGGAGCAGAGAACAGAGCCGAAGCCACGATTGTCCAGTCGGACCGGACGGAATCAACGTTGTGGTCAGCGCGGGGGGAAGTAGGAGTCGACGGCGAAGTCGCCCCACGCCCGGTATTGGATCGTCTGCGGCACGGCGCCTGGGTTCTCCCACATCAGGCTGTAGCCCCCGGTGCGGTTGACATCGATGCGGCCGGTGTGGGCCGTCGTGGACTCCACGACGAGGTATTGGGCCTCACCGTCGAAGTGGCTGTGGACGTTGAAATCCGAGGTGCTTTCTTCGGCGATGGTCCAAGCCCAGCTCATCGAGGCACCGTCTTCCATCTGTGTGTTGATCTCAAAGAAGGCACCGGCGGCCAGGAAGAACGACTCCGAGATCACTGTCGTCACGGCGTCGTCGGGGGCCACGAAGATGATGAGGTCCCATGCCACGTCGAGGGCGTTGCTGCCCGTGATGGTGTAGGTCCACGCGCCCGTGGCTGGGGCCGGGATGTCGGCCGCGACGCGGCCTGCGCCCGGCGCGTCATACGTGCCACCGGAGTGTTGTTCGCCGCTGGCGTTCTGCGCGACGAACGTCAGGGCCAGATCGGCGAGAGGATCAGACCACAGCAGGGTGGCGGTGATGCGGCCGGTGTTGGGTAGGACCATGACCTCGCCGCTGACCGTGCCGGCCATGCCCGGTAGGCTGCGCAGCGTGCCGGTGAAATTGCTGTACGCGGCCTCGGTGAGGATGCCTTCTGCCGGCACCGGGTCTTCGCCTGCGATATCTGGGGCGGCCTGCGGCTCGGGAGAGGTACAGCCTGCCAGGAGGATGATCGTGGCGACGAACAATGCGCGCATAGTCGACCCACTACCCCGCTGTTATTGGCCCTTTCCGCGGCCCCAGAACGCATTGGTGCGCGCGAATTCCAGTTCGGCGTTGAGGACCTCGCGCCAGAACGTAGGCGATTCGATATCCGCCACTTTCTGCAGGATGCGCGTGGCGGTCTCCGGCCCGACACCCCGCGCGACGAGACATCGGGCGGCCACTGGACCAAAATCGGCCATGAGTTGGCCGTTGCGGATCCATCGTTTGCGCTCCCGCCGGTCCTCGTCGTTGAGCGCGGTCCCATCGCCACCCAGCAAATACAGATGGTCTTCGTGCCATGGGCGCAGGCAGGCCACGCCGCGCAGACCACAGCGCCGACAGTGGATCTTGGCCGGTACATCGGCGACCGTCATGTCGAGGCGAGAACGGCAGGATGTGCAGACCATCATGACGTCGCTCTCTTCGATGCGCTTGCGCACTTCGGCCAGCAGTTTGGTGTCGTTGCGCGGCGCCAGGTGCATGCGCAGTTCGTCGCCGGCCAACCGACTCAACGGGCCCATGCCTTGCTGCACGATATGGACGTCGCCGCCTTGCAGGGCAGTGATGAAGGTCGCCACGGCGTCCAGGTCGAAGCGATCGTGGATGAGCCGGCTCAAGGTCTCCTCTTGCAGTGCGATGCGGTCCCACAGGGCATCCATGCGGGCGCGTGTGAATCGATTGGGATCCAGGTCCGCCGGCACGGCGCCGAAGTGCTTGGCGACGTGGACCAAGTGATGCCGGACGACGCCCTCGTCGCGTAGCACCATGGCCAGCAGCATGTCTAGGGTGGCGGCATCCAGACTCTCCCAGACCTCCTGCACGTGTTCTGCGCGCAGGGACGACGGGATGCGTAAGTGGATGCGGTAGGCGTCGGACTCCATGCCGACGGGGGAGCCGCAGCGTTGTGCCAGTAGGGCCGCCGTGATGCGTCCCAGAGCCTCGTTGCCACGGGTACCCAGGGCGACACAGGCGACGAGCGTGCCGCGGCCGACGTCGAGGGTGACGACTTCGTCGGTGGCGACGCTCAAGCCCTGGGCCAGGTGTTGGCGGATGGGGGCGGCAGCCGGCTCCATGTCGGCGGTCTCGGCGCCGGCGGCGATGACGCCGCGCAGCCGTGCCACTTCCTTTGCGAGCATCGCCGACACCGGCAGTTGTTGGCCGCTCCACTG
>JBFJNL010000101.1:0-7430 GCA_041618195.1 Thermoplasmatota archaeon
ATCCTTTCACCAACGGCCGCAACCTTCAAGCCAAAAACCGACCAGAAGGACACCTACCTATGGTTCCACTCCACGCCTGGTTTCCGGTGAACAGGTACGGCCCCCGCCACAGAACCTATGAAGCCCCCGGCCTTGGCACCATTCTACGGGATGCACGACAGACCATGGCGACATGTCGCCACGAGTATGTGTGTAGCTTGAGCGAGGTCATGTCATGGGAATGAAGGTCATTAACCGAAAAGGTGTGGAAGAAGAGGTCCGTTTCGACAAGATCCTGGACCGCATCAAGGGGCTCAATTATGGGCTCCACGAAAGCGTCGATGCCGCCGAGGTCACCAAGAAAGTGATCGAAGGCATGGCCGACGGCATCACGACGAAGGAGCTCGACAAGCTCGCCGCCGAGACGGCCGCCAGCCTCATGACGACCCACCCGGACTACGGCAAGCTCGCCGCCCGCATCAGCGTCAACGACCTACACAAGTCGACGTCCACCGAATTCTCGGAGACCATCGACAAACTGTACCACTACATCGATCCGAAGACCAACAAGTTGGCGCCGCTCATCGCCGACGACGTCTACGAGATCATCATGACCAACAAGGACCGCCTGGACGCGGCGGTCCGCTACGAGCGCGACTACGAGTACGATTTCTTCGGCTTCAAGACGCTCGAGCGCAGCTACCTCCTCAAGATCGACGGCGAGATCGCCGAACGCCCCCAACAGATGCTCATGCGCGTCAGCGTCGGCATCCACAAGCAGGACATCGACTCGGCACTCGAGACCTACGAGTTGATGAGCCAGGGCTTCTTCACCCACGCGACGCCCACGCTCTTCAACGCCGGCACCCGCAAGTCCCAGATGAGCAGCTGCTTCCTTCTGGACATGAAGGACGACTCGCTCGAGGGCATCTACGACACGCTCAAGCAATGCGCGATGATCAGCAAGTCCGCCGGTGGACTCGGTCTCGCCATTCACAAGGTACGCGCCAAGGGCGCCTACATCCGCGGCACCAACGGCGCCAGCAACGGCCTCGTGCCCATGCTGCGTGTCTTCAACAACACCGTCCGCTACGTCGACCAAGGCGGCGGCAAGCGCAAGGGCGCCCTCGCCGTCTACCTCGAACCCTGGCACGCGGACATCTTCGATTTCCTCGACCTGCGCAAGAACCACGGCGCCGAAGAGCTGCGCGCGCGCGACCTGTTCTACGCCATGTGGATCCCTGACCTGTTCATGAAGCGCGTCGAAGAAGACGGCGAATGGACGCTCATGTGCCCGGACGAATGCCCCGGCCTCGACGAGGTCTACGGCGACGAGTTCGAAGCCCTGTACATGAAGTACGAGGCGCAAGGCAAGGGTCGTGAGACCATCAAGGCCCGCAAGGTATGGGAAGAGATCGTCGAATCCCAAGTAGAGACGGGCACGCCCTACATGCTCTACAAGGACAACGTCAACAAGAAGAGCCAGCAGAAGAACATCGGCATCATCCGCAGCAGTAACCTCTGCACGGAGATCGTCGAGCACACCAGTGCCGACGAAGTGGCCGTGTGCAACCTGGCTTCCGTAGCGCTGCCCAAGTTCGCTGACCGTGCTGCCGGAACCTACGACCACGAAGGCCTCTTCAACGTCGTCTACCACGCCACGCGGAACCTGAACAAGGTCATCGACCTCAACTACTACCCCGTCGCCGAAGCCAAGACCAGCAACATGAAGCACCGGCCTATCGGGCTGGGTGTGCAGGGGCTGGCCGACACCTTTGCGATGCTGAAGATGCCCTTCGAATCCGATGAGGCGACGCAACTCAACAAGGATATCTTCGAGACCATCTACTTCGCCGCGCTGAAGGCAAGCAACGAGCTGGCTGCTGAGCTTGGCCCCTACGAGACGTTCGCCGGCAGCCCTGCCAGCGAAGGCATCCTGCAGTTCGACTTCTGGGGCGTCAAGCCTGACAGTGGTCGCTGGGACTGGGATGCGCTCAAGGCCGACATCCGCCAAGACGGACTGCGCAACAGTCTGCTGGTCGCGCCGATGCCGACCGCCTCGACGAGCCAGATCCTAGGCAACAACGAGTGCTTCGAGCCTTTCACCAGCAACCTATACACGCGCCGCACCCTGAGCGGTGAGTTCGTGGTCATCAACAAGCACTTGGTGAACGACCTCATCGATGTGGGCATGTGGAACCCGGCTGTCAAGGACGAGATCGTCAGGGGCAACGGGTCCATCCAGCACATCGGGACGCTTCCGGCTTGGATCCGTGAGATGTACAAGACCGTCTGGGAGATCAAGCAGCGCAAGGTCATCGACATGGCTGCCGACCGCGGTGCATTCATCGACCAGAGCCAGAGCCTGAACCTGCACGTGCTCGATGCGAACTACGCCAAACTCACCAGCATGCATTTCCATGCCTGGCGCCGCGGCCTCAAGACGGGCATGTACTACCTGCGCACCAACGCGGCGACGCAGGCACTGCAGGTCACCGTCGACATCTCGCAGACCCAGGCCAAGGAGGTCGCGGAAGAGATGACGCCCGAGGAACAGTTGGCGTGCAGCATCGACAATCCGGATGATTGCTTGGCCTGCGGAAGCTGAGCGAAGCGAAGCTGGAGTAGGACGAGCACGAGCTTGCGCTGCTTGCAGCGCTAGCGAGCCGGCAAGTGTGCGGCGGTAAGATCGTCGCCCCACGTCACGCAGCGCTAGCGAGCCGGCAAGCCGGGCCGCATTGCGACCCTAGCGTTGCAACCCATTTTCATCCCCCTTTCTCTGACCTCTTCGTGCGCGTCGTCATGTCGGTGTTCCTGGTGGCCCTTTTGGTAGGCCTCGCCGTTGACAGCGCATCCCGCGACCCTGCCGCGACGGACCCTGTGGCGTCCGGGTTGCAGGCGCTCTACGCGTCCGGTGCCACCGACGCCCACGTCCTGGAGGCCGTGCTGGCCGCCGGCGAAGATCCCCGCGCCTGGCACGGCACCGACCTACTGGGCGCGGCCCGGGTCCCCGCGCCGAATTTGGATCCCATCGAAGGGCTCTACGAACTGGCCGTCGTCCTCAGCGCCGACACCGACGCCCGCGCCTGGCAGGACCCGGTCCGTGGTGAGGTCGATCTGGTGCAGCAGGTCCTGGGAAACCTCGACGCCGCGTTGGCCAGCAAGAACGACGCCGTCCACAGCTTCCAACTTCTCGCCATGGTCCACGCGGGCCTGGGTGACCACGACGCCGTCCCGCCTCTGCGCGGTGCCCTGCTGGCGCTACAGCACGATGATGGGTCCTGGGGCTGCGGGCCCTGGGTCGGCCCCGAATGCACGAGCTACGCCTTGCGTGCCCTGGCGGCCTCCGGCGGCATCCCCCTGGATGTCCGCGCTGCGGCTGTCGCTTACATCGAAAGCCGCCTCGAAGGCCATGCCTACTCCGATCCCTTGAACGGCGTCGACGTGCAGATCACGGCCAACGCCATCCGCGGCCTCGTGGCGGCCGATGCCCCGGTCCCCGAGTACGTCATCGTGGCACTGGTCGCCGAGCAGCATGACGGTCTGTGGCACAAGGCCGGTCGGCCATCGCTGTGGGCTACGGCTGAGGTGTTGGTGGCGCTGTCTGAAGCCGGAGCGCGCTGAAGGCCCGGCCGACGGGGCCGACGGACGCAGCGAACAACGCGCCATTCACCAATGCCGGAACCGCGTTGAAGACCAGCCCGCCGACCACCGTCACCTGCAGCAAGGCCACGCTCTCCCGGCGCTCGGCGATGATGGCCCAGCTCAACGCATCGGTCGCCATACTCCATGCCAGCGTGGCGAGGATGCCGACCGCGCCGGCCACCGAGCGGGCCTGCCAGCGGTCGTCCCAGCGGGCACCATGGAACGCGCCGCCCAAGGCGCCGACCAATGCCATGGTCGGGACATTGACGAGCGCCGGCAGGAACAAGCCTGACAGCATCAGGTCCGTCAGCAACATCGCCCAGAACCCGGCCCAGAAGCCGACGCGGGCCCCGAGCGCCACGCCGCCCGCGAAGACGATGACGAAGGTCAAGGAGATGTTGGGGAACGCCACCAGCGCCAGCCGGCCTGCAGCCGCGAGTGCGGTGATGGCGACGATGGGCGCAAATCGTCGACCGACGTCGACGCCTGCCAAGCGCAGGGCCTCACCCCGCCTTGTGGCCCGGACGTGTGCGGCGACCATGAGGTGGGGCAGGAGCCCAGCGGCGACGCGGGCGCGGGCCAATCGCTTAGACGGCCACGTGCCCCGTGCAGCGTGGGCCTCGATGATGGCCTTGGCATCCCGCCCGATGTCGTAGGACGCGATGAGCACCGCCGCCAAGAACGCCTCAGCACGACGGGGGAGTCCCAGGTCGGCCAGCATCCGCGCCGGCGGCGTCCATTGCAGGATGGCCAGGTTGGCGGTCAGCAGCGCCACCAAGCGCAGCCCACTGACCAGTCCAGCTTCGACGCCGATGCGCAGTCCGGCCGGGTGGAGCCAGCCGAGCAGTACCGCATTGATGGCGAGCGTGATGGCGGCGAATCCGAGCATGCCGCGGTGTCCCCGATGCATGGCGGCCCAGGCGATGAAAGCGATCGCCGCGACGAGGCCTGGGGGTCCAAGCAGCGCGGCGACGGTGGCTGCGCCGGCCATAGCCACGGCGACGCGGCCGTTCATCGAGCCTCCATCGCGATGACTGAATGCGAGATGGCGATGAGCTCCGGGTCATGGGTCGCCACGACGACGACCTTGCCGTCTTGGACCGCCTCAACAATGGCGTCGGCCAACCATGCGCGGCCGCCCCCATCCAAGTGGGCCTCGGGCTCGTCGAGCAGGATGATGCGGCGATCGCGGGCGAAGGTCATGGCCAACGCGACCCGCTGGGCCTCGCCCCCGGACAGCGTGAGCGGATGGCGGGCTTGCCAATCGATGGGCAGACTCGGGTGTTGGACAAGGTCGTCGACGCGTTCGGCGACCAGTAGATCCCGGGCCCGGGGCCCCATCCATGACACGTCCGGGTCGGGCGTCGTCGTGATGCCGGCCCAGTGGCGCAGCGCCGTCGTCTTGCCGCAACCATTGGGGCCCGTCAGCGCATGCAGGCCGGGGGCCAGGTCGACTGCTGGAAGCTGGATGTCGGGGGTGTCCGTTCGAGTCGCGGCTGCATGCCAGCTTGCGCCCTCGCCGTGGGGGATGGTGGGGAGTGGTTCATGGTTGGCTGCGCCGAGTGCGACGGTGCGGGTGGCAAGGTCGGCCAGGCGCCCGTCGTGGTCGACGAAGACCACGGTGCCGACGTGCTCGGTGATGCGTTCACGCAACCGTTCCAGGCCTTGTGCATCGAGCCCTTCTACCGGCTCATCGAGCAGCAGGACCGGTGCCTGGGCGACGGCCAATGCGACGCGACGCGCTTCTCCGCTCGACAAGGTGGCGACGTCCCGGTCATCACGCGGAGGGGTGAGGCCCCGGAACCGATGCTCCGACGCGACGGTCAGCCCGATGAGACCATCACGAGGATCTTGGTGGACCAACGCGAGCCGAGCCGCCAGACTCGCGGCGGGCCAGTCCTCGGGGTGCCGGCCATCCACGGCGGAGCTCCTTGGCTGTCGGGCGGCGGGTAGACCGGCCAAGGAACGCAGCAAGCTGGTCTTGCCGGAGCCGTTGGGGCCGATCAAGCGCACCCGTTCGCCGTCGTCGATTGTCAGGTCGAGCGGTCCCGCCGGAGAGGGGAATCCCTGCACCGTCAAGGCCGCCACAGGCGCTCGATGCCTTCTTGCCTGTTGACGGTTGCTTTCCAGCGTGAAGTGGTCGTGGCTGTTGTTGGTCGGGGCCGTGGCCCTCGTCTTCGGGCTCCTGGCCCTCGATACGCCTCCACCTGGAGCCGGCTCGTTCCCGGTCGAGGTCATCGGACCCGATGGGCTGCATTTGTCGGCCAACGTCTCGATGGCCGACGCCACCGTGTACCGCGTCTTGGTCGCGGCGCTCGAAGCTGAAGGGGTGTCGTACACTGTCGAGGGCACGGGTGAATCCATCTTCGTGACCGCCATCGCCGGGCACGCCAACAGGGGAGCGGGTGGCTGGTGCTTCGACGTCTGGGTCGATGGCTGGACCCGCCCGGCGCTCGGCGCCGGGGCCTACGGCCTGGCCGACGGCCAGGCGAGTCGCTGGGTGTACGAATCGGCCGGTTGCGGCCAGTTGAGCTGAAGGACCCGCTGCTGTGGACCAAGTCCGTGGTAGCCCCCATGCGACCTCGGCAGCGGGCCCAGGTTCAATCGGATGCGGGGGCGGTTGAGCATGATCTGGCACCGGTTGTTGTCCAAAACGCAGCCCCGGTGCCAGGAGGGGTGGTGAGCAGGCTGCGTCCGTGAATGGGAGCCGACACCGCGTGTCCAAGACGTCGCCCCGGTGTCGGCCGGTGGGCGAGCTGACGACGTCCATGAAATGGAAGGAAAGAGGGGGGAAGGAACTGACCCGTGCTTAGAAGGGCAGGGCGCCGCGGAGGTCGCCGAAGAAGCCTTTGATCTGGCCGACGAGGCCGGTGGCCTTGGCCTGGGCCTTGCCAGCGGCCCCGGTGGCGCTGCCTTCGGGGTCATCGCTGTCGATGCAGTGGGAGAAGCTCGAATCGATGCTGCTGGGGTCGGGTAGCTGGCTGGTGGCCGGGCTCGCGGCGGCCTCTGCTTGGGCTTTGGCGGACTCGACCTGGCTCAGGACGGGGCTGGCGGCGCTCAGGGCAGGGGCGGCCAGACCCTCGGCGTGGGCGCGGGCGTCGTCGACCTGGCTGCGAGCGGCGTCGGTGTCGACACAGGCGCGGGCACTGGCGCCATCGACGTGGGCGGAGGCGCCGGGCGCATCGGCGCCGGCACTGACCGGGACATCGGGAACTTCAGGAATGCCGACGGGCAAGCCGAGGCCACCCAGGGCGCCGGCGGCACCACCGAGTTGGGCGGCGGCCGGGGCGGCTACGAACATGATCATGGCGGCTGCTGCGGTGAAGCGGAGCATCCAGGTGCGGGCGTTGGGGGCGTTGTTCTGGGTCATGGGGGACACCAACACTTGCTTGCACTCCAGAGTATATGGGGCTCGGCGGGGCCGCGGGAAACTCGCCGCGCAGTCACCGGAAAGGTTGGCGATACGGGGGGAAACTCAGACGCAGCCGCGCTCGATGTCGGGGCTCAGCGTGGCCGCCGCATCGGCTGCGACGGTGCTTTCGGCCGTCAACGACTCGTAGCAACCGCCGGGCCGCAGGTGGACGCCGAATGCCACGCGGACCTCGGACGTGCTGGTCACATGCGTCGGTCCAAGCGCCACCAGGCTGGAGGCGTCGTCGTAGTATGCGTACCCCAACAACCGCACCTGCCAAGCTTGGTCGCCGGTGCCGTTGAACCAGACGGCCTTGCCGTCAGCCTCCCATGCACCGCCTTCGTCGGCAATGCCGGCCTGCAGGGCCTGCCATGCCGGGCCATCGAGGGTGCTA
>JBFJNL010000102.1:0-7375 GCA_041618195.1 Thermoplasmatota archaeon
ACCCCGCGCTCAAGCCGGACTTCGCCCAGCACCTAGAACAGGTACGCGCCGGCAAATTCCAGGCCGTCGATAGCTTGGATGAGTTGCTGTGACTTGGCACCTCGAAGTCAGCGACCACTTTGCCCGCGACTACCGCAAGGCATGCGGCAAGAACAAGAAGTTCCGCGACGAAGTCAACGCCAAGGTCGACCAGATTCGGGCGGACCCGCTTCGTTTCAAGCCGCTGCGCAAGCCGCTCCAGGGGCTACGACGGGTGCACGTGATGAGTTCGTACGTCATCGTCTACGAGCCCGTCGCCAAGAGGCGCGTGGTGCGACTCCTGCGATTGGCGCACCACGACGAGGCTTACGGGTACTAGCGTGGCGACGGTAGGCCCAGCCTAGCCGGGCGGACCGCCAATGGCATCAGCCCCCACGGCGTCGGCTCGCCGTCCAGGCCGCCAGACCAACAAGCAGCGCCATCACCGGCATGCCAGGTGACTTCTTCGCCGCGACACTCTGCACCAATGCGGCGTCGTCCGGCACATCGTCAGCCACGACGGCCACCGCGACCCGCTGCAAGAGTTCCGTCGCCGAACCATCCGTGGCCCCAAGAAGCAGGAAGAACTCGACATTCTCGCCAATAATCGCGTCTCCGGGCACACGCACCACGAATTGCCCCGTCCACGAAGACCCCGCCTCCACTTGAATCAAGGAGTCCGTATTCCAGTACGCCCACGCCGCGTATTGACTCGCAATCCGCGGCGCAAAAGTCCTCGCCGTTTCGGCCGAGTTGACGAGCGTCACATCGAACACGATGGTATCTCCAGGATTGGCCTGCCGACTGCTATGCCCTCGCAACGCGAGGCTCACCGAGGCATCAGACAGGAACGCGACGTCCACCGCATCATGGTAATCAAAGAGCGGCAACTCCAGTGTACTACCTACCATCGCCAACGTGATCGTCTGGGGCAAGATTGGCGTCTGGCTTCGTAGGCCCAATGCAAACAGCAGGTTCGCGCCCTTTTCGAATGCCAAGAAATCAGCCTCCGCTGCGACGATCATCTCCACGGCAACGGCCACGGGCGTGGCCGCATCAATGGACCCCAAATCTTGGGTTCCCGATGCCAACACGAGGCCGGATGCCAAGCAAGCATCGCTGGTCGTCGCCGACGCGGGGCACTTCAGCAGCCGGGCGTCAATGATCACAGCACGCAGCGGCTGCGCGGATTCCAACTCGGACTGGAAAGTTGCAACGCGGGCGAGGTCGAAGTCGAGGCCCAAGCCAAGTCCCGGTCGAAGCGGGAACCTCCAAGTCGCTTCGCCACCACTTGAGGATGCGCCGCCGAGTCCAGGATACGGTTCGTCCGAGGCACTGGGGTCGGGGTCCGTGACGGCATTGTTCATCCAGGGGCCCGGGCGGCTCAGGGCGTCACCAGGTGCCGAGTGGAAGTAGATCGTGGGGTGGTGTCCGGCGGGTTGGGGAATAGTCGGGTACGCCAGGCCCAAATCGAGTGTGGCCTGGTCGGAGGTGGTTGTGGCTTCGGCGCGGAGTTGCCAGACTTTTTGCCCGCCGTGCCGATGCGCTGACGTGGTCGTCAAGACCACCGGAATGGTGGCTTCTGAGGCACTCGCCAGCGTCATGGTGGTGGCGTGGTTGGTGATCCAGGTGTCGGGGATGTCGTGGCTGCTGAGGACCAGATCTACGGGTTCCGCGGCCTGGTTTCGAACCGTCACAGAGTACACCACGGAGCCTGCCTCGCCGTTGGTGAGGCGGACTGGATTTGCTGTGAACAATTCGATGTTGCCACTGGCTTGCAGGCCGTACTGAATTTCGTAGGAATCTGCGGTCCCTGAATCTGGGATGCGATCGTAGACGGTTGGCACGCCCGTCAAGCTGGTTGCAATATCTCCGGTGCTGCGATCGGTGACTTCCGCGTAGAGGGCCGCGATGGTGTCCCCGGCGCGGAAGGGGGCTGCGACGTGGTCCACGATGACGCTTTTTGGGACTCGCATCGTGATGATGGCTGCAGCCGCATCAATGCTGCCCTCTAGGCAGGCGATACCGTCGAAGGCGTCCTCGGGGGCGCCCACTGGGCGGGCCTTGAGTATGAAGCCACCGTCGCACTCATCAAGTCGGGCGGCCACGAATTCCACGTCCTTGACTTGGAAGAATATTCGAGTGACGCGGTTTTCATCGTTGGGGGTGCCCCCGGCGGCGGTCATCCAGGCTTGTGTCTGGACACCGATTTCGAAGTCGTCGACTGTTTCCTTTGCCAGCCATACCCGAGTGATGTCGGCGTAGGGGAAGCGGCCGTCGCCGGATTGATTGCCGGCGCGTGACGTGATGACTTCATCGGCGAGCGGGTCTTCAAGGCCTAGGTCCGCCTCAGATACCGGCTGGCTTGCTGCTAGCGGTAGGAGAATCAGCACTGAAGCCAGCAGCAGAGGGTTGCCACGCGACACATGCAACGATGGCTCATTGCCAACTTAACGGGGGGGGGGGGTGCTACTCACTTGCGCGTTCCGATAGGGCCGAGGCGTCCAAAAACACCGGATGCCAGCTCTACCCGGAGGGTCGGGCCTAAGCGAAGGGCCCCGACAGGATTTCGAGGATGCGCGGCTCGATGACGATAAGCCCGCTGGCGTTCTGGCCAGCGGTCAAAACGTCGATGTTCCACTGCTCGCCGGGCTCGATGCGGATCAGGCCGACATCGTCGACCATGACGCTACCGGTAGCGCAGTCGTGGTTCATCCCGTACTCGGGCTCCATGACCATCGGGATGGGCGGGATGTGGACCGCTTCGTCTGCCGGCTTGGGCCCCAGACCCATCAGGACGCGGCCCTGGGTATCGCCGTTGCAGAACGCGTGCAGGAGGATGCGGATCTCGTTGGCATTGCCGAACGCCTCGGTGCCTTGGAAGGTGGAGCTGGGGTCGACGCGGATCACAACGGGTTCCTGGATATCGTAGCGCAGGGCGCTGCCGACGTATCCGGTGCCGTGGCCGGTGCGCTCCATGGAGTACATGGCGGTGCCGTTGGCATCGTAGAACGTGATGGACTCGAAGAAGCCGGCCTGGGCGCTGAACTCGTATTCGGCCATCATGTCGCCGGCGGCGTTGTGCGCCATCAGGACGGCGTTGCCGTTGGATTTGAGTTCCTTGACGGTGACCTCTTGCGAGACGCCATCCCAGGTCGTCGTCCACGTCTTGTCGGCGACGAGGGGGAATTCGAAGAACTTGATGCGCGTGCCACCTTGGTCGCCGGCGAGGTGGGCTTTGCTGATCTTGCCGACGTAACTCACGTCAAAGACATCGTCGAAGTAAGCCATCTGCGCGTCGTTGGTGTCGACGATCCAGTCGCCGCCGTTGCTGCCGGTGACGACGAGGCTGATGGCACCGGTGGTGCCATCGCCGCCGACCGTGCGGTAACTCCAGTGTTGGCCGACCACCCATTCGGGGACGGCGACGCTGAGTCCGGCCGCGGCGACCGCTTCAGTCGCGGCTTCGGGGGTGCTGGCGCACCCGGCCAGGCTGGCCACCAATAACGCCAGGGTCGTGACGAGCAATCCGCGCATGTGCTCCCAGCCTCGTTGCGGCTTAAACCGGTTGTGGTGCGACTACTGGGGTTTCACGCTGGCGTCGAAGTCGGTGGGCTGGGTCGCGTCGCCGAAGTCGTTGCCATTCATCTGGAAGGCGACATCGGTGAACCGGCTGGCCTTGAGGCCGATCTCGAAGCCCTTAGCGGTGTTGTCGAGGAACTGCAGACCTGCGTCGCTCAGCGTCTGCACCTGGTACGCGACGGGGGCGACCCGGCCGCCGAGAGGCAGCATGGGACCGGAGTCCTGCGCCTTGTAGGTGGCCGAGTTGCCCTGCATGAGCACTTCGACCTCCTTGCTGGTCATCACCTTGTAGCCGACGGTGGGCTGGTAAGCAGGCGCCGCTGTGCCCAGGGCACCGCTGTCGCGTTCGCGCAGGATGACCGTGTTGTCGAGGAGCCACAGCCAGCCGTCGTTGCGCGCATTGTGGTGGCTGTCGTCGGCGTTGAAGACGTCGATCCAGATGCCCGCGCCGTCGATGGTGTTGCCCGAGATGACGACGTCGCTGCGGTGCCAGTGGTCCAGTTCCAGGGTCTCTTCTTGCTCGGAGTTGGCAAGCCGGTCATCGCCGGCGTGGTTGCGGTCTTCGTAGCGTAGGCCGTAACCCCACTCGTCGTGGACCAGGTTGTCCTTGAAGGCGACGCTGGTCCAGCGTTGGGTGTGGTCGTGCTCATGGAGCGTGTAGTTGGCCGGGTCGTCGCCGTGGTAGTGGCTGTGCGGGGCGAAGAAGCCGTCGCCGTGGTGGTGGCCGTGGAAGTCCAGGTCGACGCTGCCATGGAACGTGTTGTTGTGGATGAGTGCCTCGTTGAAGCCGTCGATGTTGGCGATCAAGACGCGGGCATCCAGCACGGGAGTGGTCTCGCGCACGGGGTCCCAGGGGCCGCCTTCGGGCATCGGACCAACGGTGTTGTAGCGGAATTCGCCGTCGTAGTGGCGCAGTTGGCCCACGTATTCGATCTCGTTGCGCTCCAACAGACCGCCGGTGGCGTAGCCGATGCGGCGGATGTTCTCGTTGACGCGCAGATCGTAGATGTGGTTGTGGTGGACATGGACGCACTGAGCGTTCCAGTTCAGGGAGAGTTGGCCGCCGATCCAATTGTTCTTGATGACGACGCAGGCGTCGGTGTCCTGGAGCATCAGGTCGCCCAGGATGTACAGACCCTCAATGACGTACGGGTCCTCGAGGGTGCCGTTGCCGGGCGCGTAGCCGCTTGATTCCAGGTCGACATCGTAGATGTAGCGCAGCTTGGAGACCTGAGGCATCTGGCTCGCCTCTTCGGCCGTCGGGACCTTGCCGGTGGCAGGCGGGAACATGGGGCGCTGCATGCCGGGCGCGCCATCGTCGCCGGCGTGCATGCCTTCGTGCGGGGCATCCAGATCGTGGCTGCGGGCGTCCATGTCTGCATGGCCGGCACCGGCGTGTTCACCATCGGAGGCCGGCGCATGGTCGCCGGCGTCGTGGGCCTCGTGGCCGTGGCTGTCCGTTGCGTCCATGGAGAGGTCGGCGCAGCCGGCCAGCACAGTCGAAAACAGAGCGATGACAAGCAGGAACGGTCGCATGATAGGTCAAAACCTCGTTCCCAGGTACTTACCTTGTTTGGTGGTGGACAACGATTGTACTACGACGAGGGCGACGCCGGCGTGCGCTGGGCTGGACGGAGGCACCCCACAGCGGGGTCCACAGGAAGCGCTGCCCGTCCCTTTATCAATCGCCGTTGGGTCGCGAAGACAAGGCCCTGGCCCCCGAGTGACTCATATGGCAAAAATCGTCCACATTGTCGGCACCGGAACCATCGGTGAACCCCTCATCGCGCTGTTTTCGGACAAAATGAAGGAACTCGGGATCGATGAGGTGACGTTCAACAAGCGCACCCCGCAGTTCACCGACCGCTCGAAGATCCAGTACTTGATCAAGAACGGTGCCAAGCTGGCCTGCGGCAACAATGTCAAGGCCGATTTCGAGCAACTCGGCATGCCCGTCTCCTACGAGACCGAGGAAGCCATCCAACGCGCCACCGTCGTCATCGACTGCACCCCCAGCGGTGTCGGTGTCGCCAACAAGGCGCAATACTACGAGAAGTACGACGCACCCGGCAAGGGCTTCATCGCCCAGGGCAGCGAATTCGGCTTCGGCAAACCCTACTGCCGATGGGTCAACGATGAATCCATCGACCCCGCCACGGACCACTTCGCCCAGGTGGTCAGCTGCAACACGCACAACATGAGCGCCGTCATCAACGCCATCGCCCTGCGCCACGGCGACGACAACCTCGTCGAAGGCAACTTCAACTGCATCCGCCGCGGCAGCGACATCTACGAGGACAAGAACATCGGCGCCCCCGAAGTCGGCAGCCACAAGGACGGCGAATTCGGCACCCACCACGCCCGCGACGTCTACCACTTGTACCAGACCAAGGGCCTGGATCTCAAGTTGTTCAGCACCGCGATGAAGGTCCCGACGCAGTTCATGCACACGCTGTACTTCGACATGCGTGTCAACAAGCCGACCACCGAGGCCGAGATCATTGAGCACTTCCGCGCCCACCCGGCCCTCAGTGTCACGTACAAGAAGAGCGCCAACAGCGTCTTCGCCTTCGGCCGCGACCACGGCTACATGGGCCGCATCCTCAACCAGACGGTCCTCGCCCAGAACACCTTGAAGGTGCTCGAAGGCGGCAAGCGCGTCGTCGGTTACTGCTTCACGCCGCAGGATGGCAACAGCCTGCTGAGCAGCGTCGCCATGACGGTCCGTTACCTCTACCCCAAGAACTGGGAAGAGAAAATGAAGGTCTTCGACGAAGTGTTGTTCAACGAAGTGTAGGGCCGCGCAGCGGGCCGGAACCAGGCGAACAACACGAGGCGGAGGCCAGCGGGGCAGAGCCCCGCAGACCTCATGGTCGAGCCGCAGGCTCGGCGATGAGGGGGTCTTCGACGACGTGCTCTTCAACGAAATCCGAGCCAGCCAGGGCCCAGGATTCCACGGCGGGCCACGGCCCGACCACATAGTTATTGACCAGCCGTGAGGCTCGGTGGCTGTGTTCGCCTTGGTGCTGGCCATCATCATCGCCGCCGTCGTCAGCGTCTTGTGGTGGGACGCCCGAGGCAAGCCCCGCACCCCCGTGGCACGGGCACTCGCCGCGACGGCCGGCGTCGTGGCCTGTGTGTGGATGGCGTGGTTACTGGTCGACGAGGCAAAGGACGCGAGCCTCGTCGCGCCGCGCACGGTTGACCTGGCCATCGCGGCAGCCTTGCCGAGCACCCTGTTCGTTGCCAGCGTGCTCGCATCGTCACGGATCTCCTGGCGTGGCCTCGGCTGGCTGGGATTCGTGCTGCCCTTGCCGGCCGGCGTAGTGATGTGGATCATGGCCAGCGACGGTGCCAGCGACGCACTCGGCGCATTGGCTTGGGCCTCGGTGGCGTGGACCGCAGCGGCGACCCCCAGTGCCCTGCGCAGCGCCAAGACCTTGTGGCCGCGCGTCGCCGCCGGATTCGGCGTCGCACCCCTTGTGGTGATCACCGCCTGGGCGCTGCTGTTGTTCCCTGTGGCGTTGCTCACCGGCTTCACGGACGACTTCGAGACGCCGCCCGCCACCATCTCATTCCAAGTCGAGGTCAGCCAGTCCGGCGGCCCCTACGCAGTGCGCGTGGCATGGCCCAATAGCACCCTCGATGGCCCGGCATGGCAGGCCCTGCAGGCCGGCATTGCCGACGAAGGCGGTGCATGGGAGGCTGACGGCAAGGCCGTCTGGTTCAACGGCACCGGCGACCAAGCTTGGCAGGTGCGGTTGTTGGGGTACGC
>JBFJNL010000103.1:0-7372 GCA_041618195.1 Thermoplasmatota archaeon
GACCGCCACCACGCTTATGAACCGGAACAGGTCACCCCGGATTACCGCCCTGCAGCGGCCACCTTAGTGTGGCGCAGGAAGTGACCACCATGCCCATCCGATCCAAAGGTCTCCGCTCCAAGACGCGCGGCGTCTTCTCCAAGCGCCCCCGCGACCGCGGGATGCCCGCCCCTAACCAAGTCCTACGCCAGTTCGCCGTCGGTGCCCGCGTGGCCATCGTCAACGAACCGTCTGTCCACAAGGGCATGACGCACAAGCGTTTCCAGGGCCAGACGGGCGTCGTCTCCGGCAAGCAGGGCGACAGTTTCGTCGTCGACATCGTCCACGGCAACAAGCCCAAGACCCTCGTGGTCCGCGCTGAACACCTCAAGCAGATGGAGTAATCGCGTGAGCGACGACGTCATCCTCGACGACCTCCAAGAGGAAGGCCGCCTGGTCTCCCTCGCGGAAGTCAAAACCATGCTCACCGAAGCGGCCGAGACCCGCGAAGAGCTGACTTACGAGCAGAAGATTGCTCTAGAGCACGCTCGTCGCTTCTCCCGCATCGATCACAAAGTCGCCGTCGCCCTCATCAAGGACGTGCTGGCCGCTTACCCGGCCATGGACGAGAAGTACGCGTTCCGCATCGCGGACCTGCTTCCCCAGCACCCCGAGGACGTCATGGGCATCCTGCAGAAGGCACGCCTTGACCTCAGCGAAGACGACTGCGAGAAGATCCTCGACATCGTCGACAAGCACTACGTTGCATAGGCGGGTTTCATGGAAGACTACGTCCACATCCTCGACTTCCTTCCCAAGGGCCGCCCCGACGCTCCTCCGAGCCGCCGGGAACCGACCCTCCTGGGCGTAGGCGAGACCCAATTCACGCTCTTCGAACTGGCCCCCAAGACCGGCGCGAGCTTCACCATCGGTGACCGCGCCTACGTGGGCAAAGACGTCGAGCAGCGCACCCTCGTGCAGAAGATCCGCGGCCGCGTCAAGTACGACGAGCTGACGCCCTCTGCGCACGGCGAACTGCCGTTCGTCATCGAGGACATCATCAAGGCCGACCCTGCGCGCTTTGTCAAGTTCTTCAACGACGCCCCGGCGATCTCGGTGCGCTACCACGCGCTCGAGCTCCTGCCAGGTGTCGGCAAGAAATCGGTCCAGCACATCCTCGACGAGCGCCGTAAGGCGCCCTTCGCGTCGTTCGAAGACCTCACCGAGCGTGCGCACATCGCGCACCCCGAGAAGGTCATCATCCAGCGCATCGTCAAGGAACTGTCCGATGAGACGGAGAAGTACCACATCTTCGTGCGCGCCCCCGCCAAGGACGACCGCGGCTTCGGCCACGGCTCCCACAGCGGCCACGGCCGTTACTGAGCATGGGCCGCCCATTTGGGCAGCACTTCCTCCGCGCACCGCATATCCTTGCGGCCATCATGGATGCCGCAGCCATCGAGCGTGAGCACCGCGTCCTTGAGATCGGTCCAGGGCAAGGCGTGCTGACCGACCCATTGGCGAAGCGCAGCAAGCAGGTCATCGCCGTCGAGGCTGACCCTCGTATGGCGAAGCCGTTGCACGGCCGCTGGCCCAACGTCGAGGTCATCCTGCGCGACGTCATGGAGGTCGACCTGGCCGAATTCGGTCCATTCGACCGCATCGTCGCCAACCTACCCTACCAGATCAGCGGGCCGGTCACCGCCAAGTTGCTGGAGCTTCATCGCAACCAGGGGTGGGGCGGTGCCGTGTTGATGTACCAAAAAGAGTTCGGCGACCGCCTGCTGGCCGGCCCGGGCTCGAAGGCGTACGGCAAGTTGTCGGTACAGTGCCAGCGCTTGTGCACCGTCACCAAAGTGCGCGATGTGCCGCCTGGTTGCTTCGATCCGCCGCCCAAGGTGGACAGCATCGTGTTGAATTTCACGCCGCGCGAGACGCCGCTCTTTGAGGTCGCGGACGAGGTACGCTTCCAGCTCATCCTCGACCGTGCCTTCGGCCAGCGGCGCAAGCAGTTGCACAACAGCCTCAAGGGTCTCGTCGCCCCGGAGAAGCTCGAGGCCCTCGGCGCCACGACCCTGCGCCCCGAACAAGTCCCGCCGGAGATGTTCGGCGCAATGGTGTGACATGGAGTTCGACGGCCTCTTCGTGGGCACGCACTCGGAAGTGTACGAGCCGCATGACGACACGTTCCTGCTGGCCCGCGCAGTCAAGGCCCGCGTCGGGGCCGGCACGCGCTTCCTGGAAGTCGGCTGCGGCGCCGGCGTCATCGCCATGACGGCCGCCCGCGAGGGTGCCGAGGTCACGGCCACGGATGCCAATCCGTTCGCCGTCGAGTTGTGCCAGCACAACGCCAAGCAGAACAAGCTCCGCATCACGGCCGTCGAGACCGACCTCTTGGCCGGCCTTGAGGGACCGTTTGATGTGGTGGCGTTCAACCCACCCTATTTGCCGACCGATGAGGACGACCGGGTCAGCGGTCCGCTCAACCTGGCGTTCGACGGCGGCCTGGACGGAAACGTCGTCGTGCTGCGCTTCGCCGAACAGATCGCGGCGCTCGCCCAAAGGCCCGGCGAGATCCTTGTCATCCATAGCAGCCTGAGCGACCCAGCGCCCCTGGCGGCCCGCATGGCCGAACTGGGATACTCGGAGGCCGTCGTCGAAGAAGAGAAGCATTTCTTCGAGGCCTTGTGGGTCCGGTCCTTTCGACAAAACGACTACGTTGCTTAAGTTCGAAAGAAGCGGCGTACCCCCTCATGCAATCCGTTGCGATCGTCGCTTCCCTGGTGCTCGTCGCGCTGGCCGGCTGTGCCACGGTGGACGAACCGATCCCCGTCGAAAGCCCCGAACCCGTATACACCGCGCCGCCAGACCCTGACGCCGCGGTCGGCCTGCTGCACATCACATTGGACGTCACGCCTGTGGGGACAACCGTCCCAGCCGATGTCGTGTTCACGCTGGCCATCGACCCCACCAACGCCATCGGACAACCTTTGGCGGGCAACGTCTCGTGGCGCATCGACGTCACCGGCCCAGACACCCTGACCATCCAAGGGACCGGCCAGGCTGCCGAAGAGACCATCCACCTCACCGAGCGCGGCACCTACCAAGCCATCGTTTCGGCCACGGCGCCACGCTTCCACAATGCCAGTCTAACAGAGACCTTCGTGGTCGACCCGGTGCCCCTTGGCGCCGCGTTCGCGCTCGTCAATGGCACCCGCGGCGACTGGTTCATCCTCAACGGCACCGCCAGCGACGGCTACAGCGACCTCGGCTACACCTGCTCGTGGAACGCCACGGCAGACGTCCAGATCGTCAACGCTTCGGCCTGCGACTCTGATGCCCGCTGGTTGGGCACGGGCAACCAGAGCATCGCCTTGACCATCGACGACGGCCGAAGCAACATCACCCTCAACCAGACCGTGCATGTGCTGCCGTTGTCGGCACTCACCATGCCGGCAGCCGCCCCAGATGACGCCCAGATCGTTGACGACAGCACGGAAACCCAAGCCCCCCACCTCAACATCAAGAAGGGTTGGTTCGCCAGCGATCTGGACACACTCTACGTGGGCCTCCAAGTCGAAGGTATCCCGCACAATCACGCCACCCGCGATGCCACGTACCGCGTCACCTTCACGCCATCCTGGAACGCCACGCTGGCTTCCGGCCAAGCGGAGCAGTTCCGCGTCAGCGCGACGCACCCCATCAATGACGCGGCAGGCATGCCCGTCACCGATGGCCCCAGGTTCTTCCGCCTAGAAGCCAAGGTCGCCGGCGCCTGGGAATCGCTGGGTGACGTGGCCGGCGCCAAGGTCGCGACCGACACCGGCGTGTTCTGGTGGCCCGTGCCCCGCGACGTGCTGCAAGCACCCTTGCTGGACGCGGTCATCACGGACTTGTCGGCCAGTTCCTCAGGCGGTGCCTCGGACAGTGCATCGACCGACGATCCCTACGCGCTGGCCTGAGGCTTAACGGCGGCGGACGTAGACGATGGCTGCAAGCGCCATCAGGGCCGGCACGAGTGCAATCCCCGGCGACTGCTTGCCGCCAACGGTGCCGTTGCCAAGCACGGTCTCGTTGCCGTTGCCCGGGGAGTCCTTCGCCGTGGCGTTGTTCTCGCCCGAACCGGTCGTCGTGCTATTGGTGACCGGGGCATCGAAAACGGGTGCAGCGAAGACCAGGCTGCCGACGAATGCATCGAAAGTGATGTTCAGTCCGCTGCCAGCAGGGACCATGAATTCGGTGGAAGCGTTGTAGCTGGTTGTGTTGCCGTCCAGGGTGACGTTAGCCATACCGGATTGGACATCCAACGTGCCCACGAGATCTTCGCTGGTCGCATTGAACACGAAGCTGTGCGTGGTGGCGTTCATGAAGGTCAACGAGAGGCCCGGGTCCAGTTGGGCCGTGCTGACGTCGGTGCCATTGTCTGCCGCGGAGGGCGCCGCGAATTCGATGCGGCCAGGCGCCGCGTCGCTTCCCCAGTGGAACGTGTACGGCAGAGCGCCGCAGTCGGTCCACGGGCTGGCGGCCTGGAATGCGAGGCCGTCGAAGGACCCAGTGACCGACTTGAAGGAGAACTTGACTTCCACGATGGAACCGCTGCCAGGGACATCCTGCCGGAAATCTGCTGGGCCCAGTGCCTTGCCAGTGCCGTCGAACAGCTGGCCATCCAAGCCATTGCAGCCCAGCGAGTTGCTGTCATTGATGTAGACGTAGACATCGACCGGAGCGTCGGAGGAAATCTCGACCATTCCAGGGTAGATGAAGGTCGGAATCTTGTTGCTGTTGTACGTCGCTTCGTTCTGCGAACCGGCGAGTTCGAACGTCGTCGCCGTGTCGCCGTGGCCCTCTAGGGCCATGGGCCAGCTGCGCGAGACGCCTTGGGCCGATTGGGTCAAACTCACGTTTTCCCCGTCGCCCACGAAGAACAATGTCTCAGCTGCGGCACCAGGTACCAGCAGCGCCATTAGGATCACCCATGCAACACGCCTACGGTTCCGGGGGCGCTCGGAGCATACTTGATACGTCTCATGAGCAAAACAGCGGCACAAAACCGTGAATCTGCCGCATGCCCTGGCGTGCGACCAAGTGGAATTGAACGCAGCAAACGGCGGCGGCACGGCCACCGGATTCAGACCCTAGGCCATTTGCAAGGCGCGCCACTGGACGAGCGCGGCTTCGACGGCGTGGGCGCCGTTGCCAATGCGTGCCTCGGCCTGCTGCCACGTCATGCCGGGGCCGATGATGCCCAGGCCGATCGGCGTGTCAGTGGCCAAGGAGATCTCCTGCAGCGTCTTGGCGGTGCTGAAAGTGATCAGCTCGTCGTGCTTGGTCTCGCCGGAGACGACGCAGCCGATGACGACGACGGCATCGACATCGCGGCGACGGGCCATGTGTTGGACCGTCAGCGGTAGGTCGTAGACGCCAGGGACCGTGAGGCGGTGGCTGACCACAGCGCCGGCCTTGGTGGCGTGGGCGACCGCGGCTTCGGTCATCGCGTCGGTGATCTCGGCGTTGAACTGCGCCTGCACGATGGCGAGGCGGCATCCGCTGCCGTCGACGCTCATGGGCGCGAATGCATGCGGGGTGGGTGAATGGGTGCGGGGTTGCGCTTCGGGCGCGGCGGGCTCCGCCACGGGCGTCGGCTCCGTGATGGGGGCCGGTTCCGGCGTGCGGGCCCGGATGGGAGGCCATACTTGGGGCCGGCGGCGGGGCGCTGCGGCTTCCGGCGTTTCTTCGACGACCGCTGGCTCAGCCATGGCGGGTTCGGCGGCGACGGGCACAACAGGGGCCGCAGGCGCGACCGGGACTTGCAGCGCGGGCGCCGCAGGTTCCTCGTGGACCGGAGCGGCGGCCGGCTCGGCCACCGCGGCTGCGGCGGGGGGCTCACGGCCAGGTAGTTCCTCGAAATCGTTCGGGGTGCCGGGGCCAGGAGCGGAAGGTGATCGGGACACCGGCGCGGGTCTGGCCGGGGCGGCAGGCGCACGTGGCGGGGTCGTCGGCACGGGCTGGGGCGCTGGCTGGGGTGCGGCGGTGGGGGCTGGCGCGGCGGGCTCGGCTGGAGCCGTCTCGCCGGTCTTGCGCTCGTAGACCTCGAACTCTGGCGTCTGCTCGGTGCGGACGCTGGGGCGCTTGACGTGCCCCGCCTCCGACGCACGTTGCCGCGCCAGCATCGCTTCCAGAGCTCTCTCGTCCAAGACCACGGTCTCCCCTCAAGCTGTCCATGAGAAGCAAGGGTATGAGTGTGTCGTCTCGGGGCCAGCGGCCACAACAGGAGGGAAAGGGGGAAAGGAGTCGGGCCGGGGACTAGACTCGCCTGCGCAGAACGAAGGCCGCGGCCACCAGCGCCAGGCTCAGCGCAGGTAGGGCCAGGCCAGGCACTTTCTGGTCCGCATCGAGGGCATCCTCGGTCATGTTGCCGCCCTCCGTCGTGGCATTGCCATCCAACCCATCGGGACCGACCTCGGGGGCTTCGGGCGCCAGCATGGCGAACGAGAACGTGCCGTTGAACGCCGTGTAGTCGAGTCGCAGTTGCCAGGCGCCGGTGGTGACATTGCCCAGGTCCACCACCGTCGTGGTCGCGGTGCCATTGAACAGCGGGGTACCACTGGTGTCGATGAGCGTGGCATTGACCAGGCCGGTACCGTTGACGTCGAAAGACGCGAGTGCCACCGGGAACTCGTTGCTGAAGTTGAGGACGTACGACAGGGTGGTGGCGTTGGCGAACGTGTGCGTGACCATGGGCGAGGTCAGGTTCTCGTACAGGATGCCCGGGGCCTCGACGGGCGTCACGCCGGCCACCGGCAGGGTGACGCGCCAGTGGTTGGTGTCGTCGCCGCGCGGGTAGAATGCCGGGCTGCCGTCGCCGAGGCTGGTGACGGTGACGTCCATGCCGATGAGGGTTCCGGGTGCCAGGTCGCCTGCCTCGTATGGGAAGGTGATCGAGAACTCCACGATGGCGCCGTTCAGGACGTCCTTGGTCTGCGAGCCGCTGCCGATGACCTCACCGCCGGCCTTGATAGTGAACTCGACCTTGGTCGCGGGGGCCGGAAGGTTGTTCCAGCTCTTGATGTAGGCGAAGGCCTGGCCGTCACCGGCACCGCCAGTGTATCCGGCCGCGAAGCCGGCCTCTTTCTCCGCGAAACTGAGTTCGACCGGGTCGGTGCCCAGGGAAGTGCTCGTCATGGCGTTGCCGCCGGGCCCGGCGATGGACAAGTAGGCTCCCGCGCCGCCAGGGTCGGTGAAATCGTTGAGGAACCATGTCGTGCCTGCCTCTTGGGCAGACACACCAGGGACGACCGTGAAGGCCAGGACAAGCATCAGAACGGCGGACCACGCACGCATAGGGGGTACGAGGATTCCGGGTTTTTGAACGATTGGGTGCACCCGGTGACGC
>JBFJNL010000104.1:0-7130 GCA_041618195.1 Thermoplasmatota archaeon
CCACACAACGGATTGCGCGCTTCCCCAGACCAGCCCTCGAGTGCGCCACGGTGGCGCGGCTGACGGTAATGGTCGAGGAGGGCTTCAGGGTAGGCCAATCAGAGCAGCCCCAGTTTGAGTTTCGAGGCCATGGACATCATGGCAGGGTTCCAAACCGGGTTGAAGGTGATCTGCGCATCGACGGTGTCGACGCCAGGGATGCGGCGCAGTTCGCGCTCCACATCGCGCAGCAGCACGTCGCCCATGCCGCAGCCGGGGGCCGTGAGGCTCATGCGCACTTCTGCGAGCAACATGCCGTCGCCGCGCTTGTGCATCTTGACGGTGTAGACGAGGCCGAGGTCGACCACGTTGACCGGGATCTCCGGGTCATGGACCTTCTTCAGCAGTTCCCACGCCATCTTCTCGGCCGCCGCTGGCTCGAGGGGTTCCACGTCGACTTCCGCTTCGGCGTGCACGGTGGGCTCTTCGCCGATAGCGTCCGCGTCGTGGCCATCGATGCGGTACTTGCGGCCGTCACCGGCCTGTACCGTGTAGTTGCCGCCGAGGGTCTGGTGGATGACGACGTCCATGCCGGCGGGGAGGGTCACGATCTCGCCCTCTGGGATGAGGGTCGCTTGAACGTCTCTTGCCAGCAGGATCTGTTTGGCCATGGTCACTCCGTGGATGCGATGTCTTCTTGCTCGAGGGCAGCCACGAGGGTCCGCCAGGCGAGCGCCGCGCACTTGACGCGGGCCGGGAATTCGCCGACGCCGGCGAACACCTTGAGCTTGCCAAGGCGCTCGGCGTCGGGTTCACCTTCGCGCGTGACAAGCTTGTGGAAATCCTCGTAGAGGGTCTTGGCGCCGTCGCGGTCCATGCCTTTGACCGCGTCCGTCATCATGCTGGCACTGGCCTTGCTGATGGCGCATCCTTCACCGTGGAACGCGACCTCCTTGAGCGTCGCGCCGTCCATGTTGACGTAGACGTCCAACTTATCGCCGCACAGGGGGTTGTGGCCGGCGGCGTGGAAATCGGCGTCCTCGACGATGCGGAAGTTGTGCGGGGACTTGTTGTGCCCCATGATGGTCTCTTGGTAGAGCTCCCTCATCAACGGGTTCATACGGCGAACACCTCGATCGTGGTCCGGATGGCCGCGACCAGGGCATCGACCTCTTCCATGGTGTTGTACAGCCCGAAGCTGGCCCGGTTCGTCGCGGGGACCTTGAAGAACTCCATGACGGGCTGGGCGCAGTGGTGGCCGGTGCGGATGGCCACGCCTTCGTGGTCCAGCAGGCTGCCGACGTCGTGCGGGTGCACGCCGTCGATGGTGAAACTAAGGACGGATGCCTTGTCGGCGGCGGTGCCGATGATACGGATCCCTGGCAGGTCCTTGACCTGTGCCGTGGCGTATTCCAGCAGAGCGTGCTCGTGCGCGGCGACGTTGTCGAGACCGAGCGCCATGAGGTACTTCGCCGCGGCTCCGAGGCCGATGGTGCCGGCGATGTTGGGGGTGCCCGCCTCGAACTTGTGCGGCAGTTCGTTGTAGGTGGTCTTCTCGAACGAGACGCTGGCGATCATCTCGCCGCCGCCTTGGTACGGGACCATGGCGTCCAGGTGCTCCTCCTTGCCCCACAGCACACCGATGCCGGTCGGGCCGTACATCTTGTGGCCGCTGATGGCGTAGAAGTCGCAGCCCAATTCCTGGACGTTGATCGGGATGTGCGGCGCCGCCTGGGCGCCGTCTAGAAGGATAGGCACGCCGTGCTTGTGGGCCAATGCGACGATGTCCTTGACAGGGTTGACGGTGCCCAGCGCGTTGCTGACGTGCACGACGCTGATGAACTTCGTCTGGGGTCCGATCATGGTCTCGAAGGCCGCCATGTCGAGTTCGCCATCGTCGTTGATGGGCACGGCGCGCACGTGGGCGCCGACCTGTTCGGCGATGAGTTGCCATGGCACGATGTTGCTGTGGTGTTCCATCGTCGTGACGAGGATCTCGTCGCCAGCGCTGAGGCGCGGACGGACGAACGAGTGGGCGACCAGGTTGATGGCCTCGGTGGTACCGCGCACGAAGATGCATTCCTTGCTGGCCTTGGCGCCCAAGAAATCGCGCATGGTGTCGCGGGCCGCCTCGTAGTCCTTGGTGGCGCGCATGGAGAGTTCATGGACGCCGCGGTGGATGTTGGCGTTGTCCATCTCGTAGTAATGCTGCAACGTCTCAAGCACCTGCTTCGGCTTCTGCGTCGTCGCAGCGTTGTCGAGGTACACCAGCGGCTTGCCGTGGATGTCCTGGTGGAGGGTGGGGAAATCAGCGCGGATGGCGGCGACGTCGTAGTTCATGCGAGGTGCTCCTGGTGCTTGATGAACCACACATGCAAGTAGCGGTCCAACAGCTGCCGGATGCGGGTGTCGTCCATCGATTCGAGCACCTCGGAGGCGAACGCGCGCGTCAGCATCATGCGGGCGCGATCCTCGCTGATGCCGCGGGCACGTAGGAAGAACAGCTGCTCTTCTTCGAGCTGGCCGATGGTGCTGCCGTGGCTGCACTTCACGTCGTCGTTGTCGATCTCGAGCTGAGGCGACGTGTCGATGTGCGCCTCGCGGCTCAGCAACAGGTTGCGGTTCTCTTGCTCGGATTCGGTGTGGTGGGCCCCGGCATGGACCTTGACGAGGCCGGTGAACGCACCGCGCGCCTTGTCGTCCATGATGCCCTTGAAGAGTTCGTTGCTGCGGCAATGCGGGACCATGTGGTCTACGCGGGTCCACACATCCGTGCGCTGTTCACGTTGCCCGAAGAACACCCCTTGCAAGTCGACTTCAGCGCCCTCTTCCAGCAACTGCGCCGTGGTGGCTTGACGGGCCTGGACGCCGCCGATATCGATGATGGTCGAATTGATGCGGCCATCACGTAGGATCAGGTTGCGCTGGCTCGCCAAATGGCGGGCGCGGCGGTCTTCCTTCTGGATCTTGACGTGCTCGATCTGCGCGTTGGCGCCGCCGACCAGGACGGCGAAGCTCAGCGTGGTGGCTTCGTTGTCCGCGACGTGGACGTGGCTCTCGACCACGCGCATCGAAGCGCTCTGCGAGGCGATGAGTGCATGGTGCAGGCTGCGCAGACCCGGGGCGCCGGTGTTGACGCACATGATATGCAATGTGCCCTCCACCGGTTTCTCGGCGAGCATGAACGCGCCGTCCTGCCACGTGGCGCCGTGCAGCAGTTCGATGGGGTCATCGCTGGCGGCAAGGCTGGTGAAGTGGTGCTTGGTCTGCTCGTAATCGAAGCCGGTGGCCATGGGGCCGATGACGAGGCCGTCGATGGTCGGCACGATGCTGAGGTCGGCGTGGAAGCGGCCATCGACGAACACCAGGCGGGCGACCTCGTCGCCAGCCAAGAAGGGCTTGAGCTGCTCCTCGGTGACGGTGCCCGGTTCTGCCAGCGGCGCGCCGAACTGGACGCCGGACAGGTCACTGTAGTGGTAAGAGGGGTGCTTCTTGGAGGGCCAGCCGACGACACGGAACTTGGCCAGGCTGTCGGCGCGCAGCTGCGCCAGCCAGGCTGGTGCATCCGGCATCTCGGTGGCGGCGTCCCACAGGTCGATGGTCTTCTGGCTCATGCGATGAGATCCGCGTAGCCTTCTTTCTCCAGTTCGAGCGCCAGGCTCTTGTCGCCCGTCTTGATGATGGCGCCGTCGTACAGGACGTGGACCACGTCAGGGACGATGTAGTCCAACAGGCGCTGGTAATGGGTGATGAGAAGGAATGCGTTGTCGTCGCGGCGCAAGGCGTTGACACCTTCGGCCACCGTGCGCAGCGCGTCGATGTCAAGGCCGGAATCGGTCTCGTCGAGCACCGCGAACTTGGGCTCAAGCATCGCCATCTGGAAGATCTCGTTGCGCTTCTTCTCGCCGCCACTGAAGCCGGCGTTGACCGAGCGCTCCAGGAGCTTGTCCTTGAGGCCGACGAGGTCCGCCTTCTTCTCGACGAGCTCGAGGAAATCCATCGCGTCGATCTCCTCCTCGCCACGGTGCTTGCGCACCGCGTTGACGGCTTCGCGCAGGAAGTAGGTGTTGTTGACGCCGGGCACTTCGACCGGGTACTGGAAGGCCAGGAAGACGCCTTCGCGGGCACGGTCCTCGACCTCCATCTCCAACAGGTCCTTGCCGAGGTAGGTGATGGAGCCCTGCGTCACCGTGTAGCCGGCGCGGCCGGCGATGACGTTGGCGAGAGTGGACTTGCCGGAGCCGTTCGGGCCCATGATGGCGTGGACTTCACCGTCGTTGATGGTGAGGTTGACACCCTTCAGGATGGCCTTGCCGTCCACTTCTGCGTGTAGGTCCTTGATGATGATCATGGGTTTCTCCGGTTCAGCCGACTGCGCCTTCCAACTTGACGTTCAGCAGATTCTGGGCCTCGACCGCGAACTCCATCGGGAGCTCACGGAAGACTTCCTTGCAGAAGCCGTTGACGATGAGGTTGACGGCGTCCTGTTCGCTGAGTCCGCGTTGGCGGCAGTAAAAGATCTGGTCCTCGCCCACCTTGCTCGTGGTCGCCTCATGCTCCATGCGGGCGGTAGGGTTCTGGACGTCGATGTAGGGGAAGGTGTGGGCGCCGCATTGGTCGCCGATGAGCAGGCTGTCGCACTGCGAGTAGTTGCGGGCGCCTTCAGCACGCTTGCCGATCTTGACCTGGCCGCGGTACGTCGACTCGCTCCTGCCGGCGGCGATGCCTTTGCTGATGATCGTCGACCGGGTGTTCTTGCCGATGTGGATCATCTTGGTGCCGGTGTCGGCCTGCTGCATATTGGTCGTCAACGCGACCGAGTAGAACTCGCCCACGGAGTCGTCGCCCTTGAGGATGCAGCTTGGGTACTTCCAAGTGATCGCGGAGCCGGTCTCGACCTGGGTCCACGAGATCTTGGAACGCGCCCCTTCGCACAAGCCGCGCTTGGTGACGAAGTTGAAGATGCCACCTTTGCCGTCCTTGTCGCCGGGGTACCAGTTCTGCACGGTGCTGTACTTGATCTGCGCGTCTTCGTGAGCGATGAGCTCGACGACGGCGGCGTGCAGCTGGTTCTCGTCGCGCTGCGGGGCCGTGCAGCCTTCGAGGTAGGAGACGTAGGAGCCCTTGTCGGCGATCAACAAGGTGCGTTCGAATTGACCGGTGCCTGCCGCGTTGATGCGGAAGTACGTGGACAGCTCCATCGGGCACTTGACGCCGGGCGGGATGTAGCAGAAGGAACCGTCGGTGAAGACGGCGCTGTTGAGGGCGGCGAAGAAATTGTCACCCGTCGGGACCACGGTGCCGAGGTACTTGCGCACCAGGCCCGGGTGGTTCTGCACCGCTTCGCCGAAGGAGCAGAAGATGATGCCTTGCTTCTCCAGTTCGGCCTTGAAGGTGGTCGCCACGCTGACCGAGTCGATGACGGCGTCGACGGCGATCTTGGGGCGGCTCGGATCGAGCCCCTTCTCCGCGTCCGTCAGCTCGACGCCTTGCAGGCGCTTCTGTTCGGCCAGGCTGATGCCCAGCTTGTCGTACATCGCCAGGATCTCCGGGTCGACCTCGTCGAGGGACCCGACCTTGGGTGCCGATTTCGGGGCGGAATAGTACGTGATGGCCTGGTAGTCGATGGCGTCGTACCGGACCTTGGCCCAGGTCGGCTCCGTCATGCCCAGCCAGTGTCGGTACGCCTTGAGGCGCCAGTCGGTGAGCCAAGCTGGCTCGCCCTTCTTGCTCGAGATGAGTCGGATGACATCCTCATCAAGGCCTGGCGGCACACGGTCCTCTTCGAGGTCTGTACTGAACCCGAATTGGTACTCGCGGTCGGCAATTTCCTTGATCGCCTCGTTCGCCATGGTAACCATTGGAGCGCTTCCAGGCTTCAACCTAGTGCCCCCGGCTGCGCCGAGACTGGCCTCGTATAAGAGGAAAAGGGCCAGGGCCGACGGCCGCCGGGCCCACGCCTTCGGGGCCTAAGTAGCCGGTCGGGCACAGATGAACCATGGACGGACTCGTCTGCCCGCATTGCAGTGGTCCGCTCAGCGAGCCCATCGACGGCCAATATGAATGCCCGACTTGTGAGACGCGGGCCCACATTCCGTACACCCAAGACGGCTCCGTGTACTACCATAGGCCGGCATCACGTTTCAAAGCGATGACGTTCCCGGCCCTCTCGCTGTTGGGGCTGGCGGTCCTGGCCCTCGGCTGGGCGCCGCTTATCCCGACGGTCCTGGTGACCGTCTTCGCCTACATCTTCCTCGATTCCTTGGTCTGGGCCGCCGGCGGTGGTGCCAGCAAGCTGGCAGCCATCGGTGTGCGCATGGGCCTGGTCGCTCTCGTCTTAGGGGTCGGCTACGTGCAGTTCGTGGCCTGAACTATGGCTTGACCACGATTTTTCCAAACTGCAAGCCCTTGTCCATGCGCTCCTGGGCGGCGCGGGCGTCGTCCAACGAGAACACGGAATCGACGACCGGGTGGATCTTGCCGGCCTTGGCCAGCGCCAGGGCCCGTTCGAGGTCCTGTGGCGTGCCCATGGTGGAGCCCAGGATGCTCAGCTGCTTCCAGAACACCAACTGGATGTGCGTCTCGCCGATGGGGCCGGTGGTGGCGCCACAGGTGACGAGCCGTCCGCCGGGGCGCAGGGTGCGCAGGCTGAGGGCCCACGTGGCTTGGCCGACGCAATCGATGACGATGTCCATGCCTTGCTTGCCGCTCAGGCCGTAGACGGTCTTCCACCAGGTCTCGTCGGCCTTGTAGTCGATGACGTGGTCGGCGCCGAGCTCGTGGACCTTGGCCATCTTGGCGGGCCCACCGGTGGTGGCGTAGACCTCACAGCCCCATGCCTTGGCGAGTTGCACTGACATGACACCGACGCCGCCGCCGGCCCCGATCACCAAGACCCGCTGGCCCGGCTTGGCGCGGGCCTTGCGCAGCATCCGGGTCACGGTGAGGGCGGTGAGGGGGAATGCCGCGGCCTCTTCCCAGGACCACTCGGCCGGCTTGGGCAACACCCTGGTCGCCGGGGCCACGACGAGCTCAGCAAGTCCTCCGCCTTGGGTCTCGCCGATGATCTTGGGCTCCGGGGGCACGATGAGTTCGCCGTCTTCGTCCTCTTCGAAATTGAGGCCGGGGTTGATGATGACCTCGTCGCCGAC
>JBFJNL010000105.1:0-7096 GCA_041618195.1 Thermoplasmatota archaeon
ACTCAACATCGGCAGCCGTCCTGCCAAACGCGGCGTCGGCCACGGACCCGGCTCCCTGCGTGCTATTCCATGGGTGTTCGCATGGACACAGACCCGGCTGTCGTTGCCCGCATGGTTGGGGACGGACGCGGCACTCGCGACGGCGCCGCCGACATCCATGGCGGAGTGGCCGTTCTGGGGCACCATCCTCGACCTCTTGGAAATGGTGCTCGCCAAGTGCGACGTGTCGGTGTTCCACGCATACCAACAACTCTCCGCAGGCGACATGGGCGACGCGTTGCTGGAGCGTTTCGACGCCGCCCGCGCCGGCGTGCTGGCGGCCGCCGGCCACACTGAATTGCTGGAAGAAAACGCCGTCCTGGCGCGGTCGATCCGCGTCCGCAATCCATACCTCGACCCCATCCATTTGCTGCAAGTGCAATTGCTTCAGCGCGTGCGCGGCGGCGACGAAGCGGCGACACCTGCGTTGCTGTCGACCATCACGGCCATCGCCGCCGGACTGCGCAACACGGGGTGACGGGTCGACGGGGCCAAATAACGCGGAGCCCCTGGCGCGACTGTGCTGATCGACGCGCATGTCCACCTGAACAACTACCACGAGGGACATGCCCACCCGGTGCAGGCACAGGTCCAGGACCTGTTTGCGAAGATGGCGGAACGCGGCGTCGACCACGCCGTCGTCATCACGAGTTACAAGAGCGACGACAACCGCCCGTCGGTCGAACGCGTTCTTGACACGTTGTGTGACGACCCGCGCACGTCTGTGGTCGAAGGTCTGCAATGGATGGGGGCACAACGCACGGACCTGGATGCCCTCGACGACCGCATCCAAGCGGGCCGCGTCAAGGGCATCAAGATCTACCCCGGCTACGAGCCGATGGCGATCAACGACGCGAGCCTTGCACCGGTCTTCGAGCTCGCCGCCGCACGTGACGTTCCCGTGTTGTTCCACACCGGCGACACGTACGCCAAAGGCGCCAAGGTCCGCCACGCGCATCCCCTGCTGGTCGATGATGTGGCCGTCGATTTCCCCGACACCAAGTTCGTCATGTGCCACGCCGGCAATCCGTGGTTCGTCGACGCGGCCCAGGTGTTGTACAAGAACGACAACGTGTACGCCGATATCTCTGGGTTGACGCTGGGTGGCTTCGAGGCGGAGTTCGAGCACTTCATGCGCAACCGCCTGCACGACATGATCACCTACATGGGCCTCGCCGAGCGCAAACTCATGTACGGCACCGACTGGCCGCTGGTCCACATGGCGCCGTACCTGGCCTTCGTGGACTCGCTGGAGATCGACGACGAGGCGCGCGAATGCCTGCGCTGGAAGACCGCGGCAGGCCTGTACAAGATCAACGCCAAGGCGTCGGTCCCGCCCGCCGACGCCTGACCCGACGGCATCACCCCCAGGCCGGCCATGGTAGGGCGAATTTCGCACCAGCCCTGCCCGCCGCCGCCGCGGCGGCCGCCACCGACAAATATCCCTGGCCCCAATTGTACTTTGTTGTCGGTAGGACGACATCAGCGCCAACAACCTCAAAGCACACCCCCCGCTATCGCGGCCCGATGCAGACACAAGCGGTCACCCCGCGACCCCCGCTCAGGGATCCCTGCACCCGGAGCCCCGGCCAGAACCCTGCTGCATCGTGCAAGCAGCGCTTGCACAAGGTGCACAAAGAGGCAACAACGAGCCCCGCGGCGACCTCGATGCAAATAAAATATGGCCGCCGCGATTTCCTGCCTGTAACCCCATATACGGCCAAGGAAATGGTGAGATTGCCTGTTCCGCTGCGCGAAATTTGCGGAAAGTGGTCTCTATGAAACCCCGAACTGCCACCCAAGAAGATCGCGTGAACCTACGCATCCTAGAGTGCCTTGCTCAGCATGGCCGGATGCCGTACGCTCAGATCGCCGAGACGCTGAAGCTCAGCGCCAACGCCGTCCGTGACCGTATCTTGTCCATGGAACGCCGAGGCGTCATCCATTCTTATCACGCGGTCATCAACGGCCCGGCACTGGGCCGACCGGTCCACGTCTTGGCGCTCACCGAGCCGGCTCCTCGCAACCCGCTGGCGTTCAAAGCCCTCCATGCCCACCCGAACGTCGTCAGCGTCGCCGAGTCCAACGGCCGCTATGGCCTCGTCGTGGAACTACAGGCCGCGTCACTTGACGAGGTCCACGAGATCCTCGCAGAATCCCTCTACAAGTTCGGCTACGACCTAGCCGAATTCGTGTCCCTCGGTGCGCCCCTGAAGGATGCCCGACACACAGCGCCCGCCGCCGAGACCAGCAAGAAGATCGAGGTCGCCCAATGAGCGGCATCGACGATGGCGACCGCGAGATCCTCGAGATGCTCCGCCTCGATGGCCGCGCCACCATCCGCAGCATCAGCGAAGCCTTGTCCATCCCAGAATCCACCGCCCGCGACCGCGTGCGTGGCCTCGAAGACCAAGGCATCATCCAAGGCTACCGCGTCTCCGTCGATCCGCGACGCCTTGGCCTACGCATCGTGGCCTGGCTGCTGGTCGAAGTGGGCCGCGATGACGTGCTTGACTTCGCCCGCTTCATGGAATCCCAACCAGTCATCCTGCGCGGCAACCAGTTGAGCCACCGGCCCAACGCCTTCGCGCTCAAAGTGGCCAGTCCCAGCACCCAGCGCTTGACCGCTGAACTACAGAACTGGCGCCGCAAGTTCCAGTTCACGACCCTCGACCTGTTGTTGGTCGACGACGTGCGCATGGACGACACCGATGACGCCCCCGACGACGAGCAGCGCTCGTTCGGCGCGCTCAATGAACGTCTCCTGGCGTAGGTCAAAAGAAGAAAGGGAAAAGGTCGTGCTCAGCGTCGCTTAGAACTTGGTGCTGAGCGCTGCTTCGGCCTGGGCAGCGGCGTCCATGACGGCGCTCGCTTCGCCGCTGATCTGGCCACCGCGGACGAGTACGCTACCCAGCGTGCTGTCGAGCTCGCCTTGGACCTGGGCCCAGGCTTGGGCGGCGGCTTGGCGCTCCGGCGTCGGCACGCTGCTGTAGTCGTGGACCACGGCCTCGATGTAGCTCAGGTCGTTGCCGACCTCGGTGTACGCTTCGCTCTGGACCTGGGCGACGGTCGCCTGGGCGGTGGTGGCATAGGCGCGGGCGTCAGCGATGGCCTGGTAGGCGCGGACCTCGATGTCGCTGGTGTGCTGGGCGACGGTCTGGTCGATGGAGGTCTCGGCTGCGGCGCGCAGTTGTGTCTGGACGGTGGCGGCAGCGGACAGGGCGCCATCGATGTCGCCGGTCAGCAAGGCGACCTGGGCGTCGCTCCAGGTCTGCGCCTCGGCGACGCGGCCTTCCAGCTCGGCGCGGGCGTCGGCCACGAGTGCTTCAAGAGCGGCGACGTGTGCGTCGGCTTCGCCTTGGACCTGGGCCTTGATGGCGTCGACCTCGGCTTCGGCGCCGGCGACCTGGGCTTCGATCTGGGCCTTGGCGGCGGCGCTGGCGGCGAAGAACGCTTCTGCATCTGCGGCACCGACCATACCCGCTTGGGCGCTGCTGTGGACGCTGGCCTCGGCGGTCGCGATGCCGTCGAGGCGGGCGTCGGCTTCACTGCGCACGGTCGCAAGGTGGGCGTCGAGTTGGGCGTGGGCATCGGCGGTGCTGTTCTCGATGGTGGAGCGTTGCGCCGCCAGGGTTGCGTCGATGTCGCCTTGGGCATCGGACGCGGAGGACGTGACGCCGCTCAGGTAGGCCTCGGCGGATTGGCTGAGGCGGGCTTCGTATTCCGTGCCGACGCCGGCGATGGCGTCGAGGCGGGAGGCGTGTTGGGCGGCGACCGCGGCACGGGCCTGGGATTGGAATGCGGCGGCGCCCGCCAGGGCACCGTCGACGTCGCCGGCCAGGCCGACTTGGCTGGCGCGGACGGTCTGCAGGCCGGTGTGGAGCTGGCCGTAGCCACCACCGACGGTGCTGAGCAGGGCGTCGGCGTGGGCCTGGGCGCTCAGGGCGCCGGCTTCGTCGGGCTCGACGGCGTCATCGGCGCCGAACGGGCTGCGCAGGATGCCGGGGACCGTGACCGGCAGGCCTTGTTCGCCTGCGGTCTGGTCAGCGGTGGCGAAGAGGGTCTGGACCTCGGCGCTGCCCCACATGGCCTGGATCTGGGCGACGATGGCTTCGGCTTGCAGCAAGGCGCTGTCGACCTCTTCGCGGCCGGTCGCTTCGAAGTGGATTTCGTCGCCTTCAAGGCGGACTGTGCTCGGCATGCTGTTCCATAGGAAGCTCGCGCCGGCTTCGCCGCCGAGGGTGGCGCGCAGGTCTTCGATGCTGTAGGCGTTGAAGTCGCGCAGGTGGGCTTCGATGCCGCCGTCGGTGCCGGTGAGGACGTCATCGGCCTTGCTGGCGGCCGCGTCGACCTGGCCCTGGGCATCAGCGATGCTGGACTCGATGCGGGCACTGGCTTCGCCGTGGATGCTGGTGGTCTGGGACAGCGCACCGGAGGCAGCGCCGTCGAAGCCGGGCAGCGGCGCGGACAGGGCTGCCAGGGAGGTGATGGGGTCGTCGGCGCTGCCAGATCCAAAGCCGTTGGTGTCTGTGGTCTCGGCGTCGCCAGCGAAATGCATGGTGGCGCCGAAAGCGACGCCGACCATGACAAAGATGGCGCCGATCGCGAATGCGGTCTTGCGGCGCGTCGTAAGGGACGTGTGTGGGGTGGTGATGGTTTGGCTCATGATTGCTCGCCGAACCTGTCTTGGTCGGCGAGCAGCATAGGGGTCGGCTCGAACCGATGGAACAGTGCCTTCCGGAAGACCCGGGGGCCACGCGCGGGACTCGCACCCGCAGCAGGACATGGAGGAGAAAGAGGAGGGGGAAAGGAAGAGGGGCTACCGTCGGCTTACAGGTATTGCTGGCCGAGGGCGTGCAGGTTCTTCTCGGTCAACAAGGTGACCGCGTGGCCCTTCTGGATGTCGTTCTCGATGAGGTACGTCATGCCCGTGAAGACCGTGTTCTCGGTCTCCAATTGGTCGGCCTTCGCGTTGTATTCGCTGGCCTTCTGCTGGTATTGCGGGTTGACGTCGCTCTGGCGCGCGTAGTCGCTGGCGACCTCGCGCACGATGGCTTCATCGTGGTCGACATCGCCGTGGACATCGGTGCGCATCATCTGGGTGACATCGCGGCTACCGTCCAGGTTGATCTTCGCCGCGGCGTTGGCCTTCAAAGCCGCCTCGATGATGATGTGGGCCTGACCCTTGGCGGCGGCTTGGACCCGGAAGGTCGCAGCGAGTGCCGCTTGTTGGTGGGCTTCGACGGTGACCTGGGCGCGGGCCTGGATCTTGGCGACCGTGTAGGCTTCCGCACGCAGCGTCATCTGCATGGCGAAGCTGAGCTTGGCGTCGATGCTGGCGCTGAAGTCGGCGGCGGCCTTCAGGACCGCAGCGGCGCGCACATCGGCGGCGGCGCGGACCATGGCGGCCTGCGAGACCAGGACCTGGGCCGTGGCCTCGGCGCGGGCGCGTGCGGCGGCTTCGGCCTGGGCTGCGGCGGCCATGACGGCGGACGCTTGGGCGCTGGTGTCGGTGCCGGTGCGCGCTTCGATCTCGGCGAGGACCTTCAATGTCGCGTTGGCGCTGGCCCAGATCTGGGCGCTGACGGCCTCGGCTTGTTCAAGGGCCAGGGCGGCTTGGGCGTCGAGTTTTTCGGCCGCTTCGGCGCTCTTGTTGTAGACCGCTTCCACTTGGGCTTCAGCCTGGGCGTTGACCTGCTTCTTGGCGGCCACGTGGGCCTCCTGGGCCAAGCTGATCTTGCGCTCGGCTTCCGCGTGGGCTTCGAGTTGTGCCTGGGCGGACGCGTTGAAGGTGGCGCGCTGGCGAGCTTCGAGCTGGGCCTGGATGCTGGCCTCGGCGGCCGCTTCGGCTTCGGCGACGGCCTTCAGTTCAGCGCGGACCGCCTGTTCGAGGGCGATCTGGCCTTCGACGGTGACGTTGACGCCACTCCATAGACTGCTGGCGCCCGCGTAGCCCTTGGATAGCAGGGCTTCACCGTGGGCGTAGGCTTCGTCGGCGCGGCGGTAATCGGGGGCCGCCTCGTGGGTCACGCCCTCGCCGGAGCCGGTGAAGGTGCCGAAGTCATCGTCGTTCCACACCACGCCACCGCCTCCGGTGGCGTTGCTGGTCTGGCTGCCGAGCAGGCTGATGTTGCCTTTGATGGAGACGTAGGCGTCCACCAGGGCGAACAGTTTGGTGTCGATGGCGCCGTTGCCGGTCAATGGGACGCCGAGGGCAAGGCGGGCGCGGACGCTGGAGTTGTTCTCTTCCCATTCTTCCACGCTGCCGGGCACCTGGTAGTCCACGTCGGCGGAGGAGTCGGGTTCCGGCGCGCTGATGTCGCTGCCGGGTGCGCTGCCGCCGCTGACGTTGCCATCGTAGTCGCCGGGCGGCGACTCGAGTACGCCGGTGCTGTTGGCGGCACTGTCGATGGCGGCTTCACCTTCGGCGCCCGCTTGGGCGACCGCGTCGGCGGCCAACTGGGCCGAGGCGTTGAAGTCGGCCTCGGCTGCGGCGCCCGCTTGGGCCATGCCTTGCGCGGCGGCTTCAGCGATGGCGTTCATTTCTGCGATCGCGCGAGCAATCTCTGTATCGGGGTCTGAGTACAGCCCGTCGGACGAGGCGTGGTCGCTGTCATAGAGGTCTTCGTTGCCGTTGAAGGCCGGCACCATGAAGGTGCCCGCCAGAACGAGGACCACTGCGACGGCGCTTGCGCCGATCCACAGGGGCTTGCGCGATTTGCGCGGGTTGGTCGTGTCGGTGTGTGCATTGGACATTGGGCTCACCAGGCCTTGATGTCTCGTTCGCACCGCATGGCCAGATTGGAGAGCGGGCGGAACGCTCCCTTCAGCGCCCTCCTTGCCGGCCATGGCAAACTCAGCTCCCGGCCCGGTGCCCACATCTTGCCCACCCCTACGTTCCGGGGATTCGCCAGGACAGACATCCAGCCCGCCGACCAGAATCCAAGCAGTCTATGCATACCAGGATCATCGCAGCCGTCTCGCTCTGGCTGCTGGCCGGCAGCGGCGCCGCCACCCTCGCCTTCTTCCATGATGCCCTGGCGCTCGTGCCCGGAGC
>JBFJNL010000106.1:0-6995 GCA_041618195.1 Thermoplasmatota archaeon
ACCGGCGACGCCGCGCTGGCCAAGGTCACCGACATGGTGGCCGCCAAGACCGGTTACCCCGCCGACATGCTGGAAGCGGACCTCGACATGGAAGCCGACCTCGGCATAGACACCGTCAAACAAGCCGAGCTGTTCGGCGACCTCCGCACGCACTTCGGCGTGCCGATGAACGAGGACCTCAAACTCAGCGACTACAACACGCTGCGCAAGGTCGCTGATTACATGTCCAGCAGCGCGGCCGTCGCCGCCCCAGCCCCGGCAAGCGTCACAGCCGTTGCCACGCCGGCCCCCGCTGCGCAGACCACAATCGTGCGCCGTGCGCCGGTCGTGCGCCCCGCCGCCAGCCCCGACGACCCCGCCGATCTGATCCGTGGCAACGTCCTGGTCGTCGGCGACGCCGATACCACCATCCTCGACGCCTTCAAGGCCGCGGGATTCCAACCAGGCTTCCGCGTCGAAGACCCGGTGGGCATCCTGTGCATCGCCACCCGCCCCGGCGACGCCGCCGACGCTCGCGCTGGCGCCTTGTTCGAGGCCGCCAAGGCACACCCCATCGGCAAGGGCGGCTTCGTCGCCGTCATCACAAGCCAGGACGGCCATCACGGCCTGAGCTCGGTGCGTGACGCCGCCATGGCCTCGGTGGCCGGCCTCGGCAAGGCTCTGCGCAAGGAGTTCCCTGAAGCCATCGTCAAAGTCATTGACGTGCACCCGTCGTGCAAGGACCCCGCCATCGTCGACGAGGTCCTCGCGGGCGGAAAGCGCACCGAGGTGTGCTTCGACAAGAGCGGGGCTCGCTTCGTCATCGACGTCGCACCTGAACCCCTCATCGACGGCATCCCCGATGTCGCCGGCAAGCACATCATCGTCTCCGGTGGTGCCCAAGGCATCACCGTCGAGATGCTCGCCGCCCTCGCCCCCCAAGGCCCCAAGTTCGTCCTCCTCGGTCGCACCCAAGTACCCGACGAGGCCACCGAATGGGCGATGTGGGACGACGCCCGGTGGAAGAGCGAAGAGCAGGCCACCGTGGCCGCCATGAAGGCCGCCGGCGAGAAGGTCACCCCCGTCGCCCTGCAGAAGGCCATGTCGCCCAAGCTCAAGGCGGCGGAAGTGCAGCGCAACCTGCAACGCCTCACTGACCTCGGCGCCGAGGTCATCTATGCCCCCGTCGACGTCACCGACGCTGCCCGCGTCACCGAAGCCGTCACCCACGCCCGCGAGTACTTCGGGCCCGTCGACGGCATCATCCACGCCGCCGGCGTCGAGATCAGCAAGGACCTGACCAGCAAGGACCGCGCCCAGTTCGATCTCGTCTTCGGCATCAAGCACGATGGTCTCGCGGCGCTCCTGGCGGCGGTCGGCGATGACCGGCTGAGCTGGCTGGCGTCCTTTGGCTCCGTCGCCGGACGCTTCGGCAACATCGGCCAGGTCGATTACTCGGCCGTCAACGAATACCTGTGCAAGGCCGTCAAGCAGGCCGCCCATCAGCACGGCATCCCGACGGCGTTCACCATCGCATGGGGCCCATGGGGTGAGGTCGGCATGGCCACCAAGGGCAGCATCATGCAGATCATGGAAGCCAGTGGTGTCACGCCCATCCCGACCGAGGCCGGCGTCGCCGCATTCCTCGCCGAGATGGCGACCCCCGGCATCCGCGAGTCTGTCGTCGCCGGCAACGTCGGAGCCATCGACCTCGATGGCCAGGTCGTCGCCAGCGCATGGGACCCGCAGGTCGAACGCACCCAGAGCCTGCTCGATGCCAACGCCGAACGCTTCCGCCTCATTGACGGCATCGAGGCCATCGACGACCGCAGCGTCACCGCGACGCTGGTCATGGACCAAGCCAACAACCCGTACGCGCGCGACCACGCCATCGACGGCGTCCCCTATCTGCCCGGCGTGTTTGGGCTTGAAGCCTTCGCGGAGGCCGCCAGTCTGCTCTCCGACGGGGTCTGCACGAAGATCGAGGACGCCAAGTTCTCGGTCCCCGTCAAACAACTCAAAGACCGGCCCGTCACGGCACGCGTCCACGTGGAGCGCATCAGCGCCGACGACGACGCTGACGTCATCTTCGCCTGCCACATGACGACCCGCATGGTCGGCCCCGACGGCCAAGAACGCGGCGAACCCCGCACGCACTTCGAGGCCACGCTGACCTTCGGCAAGGCCGAAACCCTGCACACCGACACCGTGCCCCCGTGCACCCGTGAGCTGGCCAAGGACCAGATCTACCCGCCGTTCTTCCACGGCCCGAGCTTCCAGGTCATGCGCTACGCCGGCCCGCTCGAAGCCGGCGAAGCGGTCGGCAGCGGCACCATGCCGTACGCGGCGGCCTTCAGCCAAGGCGACGTCGAATACCAGGTCCAGCCCCTAGTGATGGAGGCGTTGTTCCAACTCTGTGGCCTACGCACCATGCACGTGGACGGCAAGATGAGCCTCCCCGCCGCCGTCGATGCAGTCGACCTCTTCCACCACACACCGGCCAGCGGTGAGATCCGCCTGTGGTGCCGCCACACTGGCACAGACGCGCTGCGGCGCTTCGACGCCGTGGCCTGCACGCCCGACGGCACCGTGATGCTGCGCATGAGCGGCTACGGTATGGTCGAGACCGGCCCCGCGCCGAGCCTCGAGCCCCTAGCCGCCGAAGCCGAGGTCTTGGAGGTCACGGACCTCCCTGAGCCCGAAGGCAAGACCGCGAAGGGCCAGGTGCAGACCACCTTGGCCGACGAGGTGCCCATCCCTTTAGCCAACGTCGAGCTCCCCGAGCTCGACGACGTCGTGTTCGCCGCCGTAACCGTCCAGGAAGCCGACGCTGACCCCACTTGGTTCACGGAGACCGAGATCGACACCCAGTCCGCGTTCAAGGTAGAGAAGCGTGCGTCCGAGTGGCGCGCTGGCAGACTCGCGGCCAAGGCGGCCATCATGACTGCAGCGCCGGGCCTGAAGGCCACTGATATCGTCATCGAGAACGCCGAAGGCGGCGCACCGTTCGCGGTCGTCCAAGGTGAGCGCATGCCCGGCGTCATCAGCATCACGCACCGCGATGGGGTCGCCATCGCAGCCGTCGCCGAAGGCGCCATCGGCATCGATCTGGAGACCGCCGAGGAACGCAGCTCCGGGTTCCACGAGCAGGCCTTCAACGCCGATGAGAAGGAACTCGCCGCAGACCCCGTAGGGGCCGCCTGTGTCTGGGCCGCCAAGGAAGCGGTGTTCAAGCGCATCGGCACCGGCCTCAAGCAGGCCTTGCACGCGTGGACCGTGACCAGCGACGACGCCGGCGGTGCCAGCGTCACGGGCCCAGACGGCACCTTCCAGGTCCGCTTCTTCGATATCGACGGCCGCGTGTTCGCCGTGACCGCAGATGCGTTCGACCCGCTGCAAGAGACGCCGGCCAAGGCCTAAACCGACAACCAGACTTGGAGACCCGATGGTACGCAATGAGACCGCCACCAGCCGCCCCACCGTCCATGCGACGCTCTGGCCGGCCCGGCTTGGTCTCAGCGCGGCCTTCGGCGGCTTCCTGATGCTCATGGGCGTCATATCGTTCCCGCTGCCGTGGACCCCGGTACCGTTCAGCATGATGCCGTTCGGACTGCTGGTCGCCGGTGCCTACCAACGGCCACATTGGGCCGGCCTCAGCGTCCTCATCTACCTCGTCGCCGGCGGCCTCGGAGCTCCCGTCTTTGCCGGTGGCAGCAGCGGCTTTGGACACCTCATCGGCGCCACCGGCGGATACCTTGTCGGCTACGTCTTCGTGGCCATACTCATCGGTTGGTACGTCAGCCAACGACGCCGGCTCATGCCGACGCGCTGGGCGTACGCGCTGCTCGGGCTGCTTGGCCTCGTCGTGGCGTGGAGCCTGTTCGCCATCATCCGTTTCATCACCGCCGGCGAAGGCCTCGGCACCTACGACGGCGAGCTCGCTGCCTGGGGGCTGGGACGCAGCATCCTGTGGGTCCTGCTCTACCTGACGGCCGCCGCGACCATCGTCACCTTGTGGGCGCTGCGCCGCCAACGGGGCGACGGCAACCGCGTGCTCAACCTGTTCTTGATCTTCCTCGGCTCGACGGCGCTGCTGCACCTGTGCGGCGTCATCGGCCTCGTCGTGCTCGGCGGCTACCCCGTTGTGACGTCCATCGTCCTCGGGTCCGTCGTCTTCCTTCCCTTCGATATCATCAAGGCCGGCCTCGCGGTCGGCATCTCGTTGCCCTTCCTCCCCACGGAGCCCAACCATGCCCAACATTGAGAAGATCCTGGTCGCCAACCGCGGCGAAATCGCCCTGCGCGTCATGCGCACGGCCCGCGAACTAGGCCTCCAGACCGTTGCCATCCACAGCCCGCAAGACGCCTTGGCCGCGCACGTCCGGTTCGCCGACGAAGCCGTCGCCCTAGGTGACGAATCTGCGGCCAGCAACTACCTCAACATCGAGGCCATCACCGAGGTCTGCAACGACCGCGGCGTGGACGCGGTCCACCCCGGTTACGGCTTCCTGTCCGAGCGCGCCGATTTCGTCGAGGCGCTCGACAAGGCCGGCGTCACGTTCGTCGGCCCTCCCGCCAAGGCCATCACCGTCCTCGGCGACAAAGTCGCCAGCAAGGAAGCCGCCCGCAAGGCCGGCGTGCCCGTCGTCCCGGGCATCGACAAGTTCATCGAGACCCTGGACGAAGCCAAAGAGGTCGCAGAGGTCACGGGCTACCCTCTCATCATCAAGGCAGCGTTTGGCGGCGGCGGCATGGGCATGCTCGTCGTCGACAAGGAAGAAGACCTTGAGACCGCACTCAAATCGACGCAGCGCCAAGCCAAGGCGGCCTTCGGCCGTGGCGAAGTGTTCATCGAGAAGTTCATCGGCCGGCCGCGCCACATCGAGTTCCAGATGTTCGCCGACACCCAGGGCAACGTCGTGCACTATGGCGAGCGTGAGTGCAGCATCCAGCGCCGCCACCAGAAGCTCATCGAAGAAGCCGGCAGCGTCGTCGTCAGCAAAGACGACCGCGACCGTGTCGGTGCCTCTGTGTGCCGCCTGCTGGCCGAGGTCGGCTACACCAACGCCGGCACCGCTGAATTCCTGTGGGAAGACGGCGAGTTCTTCTTCAACGAAGTCAACACCCGCCTGCAAGTGGAACACCCCGTCACCGAACAGGTGTACGGCGTCGACCTGGTGCGTGAGCAGATCCGCATCGCGATGGGCGAAGAACTCGGCTACACCCAAGCCGACGTCGATGCCCGCCGCCGTGGCTGGAGCATCGAGTGCCGCATCAATGCGGAAGACCCTGGTAACAAGTTCATGCCGACCCCCGGCCCGGTGCGCCGCCACGTGCCGCCCCAGGGCAACGGCATCCGTGTGGACACGTTCCTGTACCCTGGCTTCGTCGTCCCGAGCAGCTACGACTCCATGGTCGCCAAGCTCATCACCACCGGCAAGGACCGCATGGAGGCCATCCTGAAGATGCGTCGCGCTCTTGTCGAATATGACCTGGGCGACCTGGTCACCAACCGAAATCTGCACTTGCTGCTGATGAACGACCCGGCGTTCTGCGATGGCGACATGACCACCAAGTATCTCGACGAACACCGTGTCCTGGAGCGCTACAACGGCATCCAGGAAGAGGCGAGCACCGAGATCAAGCAGAAGCTCGCAGCCCTCGCGGCGGCGCTCTCGCAGGAGCCCGGTGGCATCGATGCTTTCGTCGCCAAGAGCTACGGCTTCGGCAAGAGCAACGGCAAGAACGTCGGCGTCGACGAGTTCGGCCGCCGCCGCCTCAACGCGTGGGGCCAGCGCAGTCGCCGCGAATCCGCGGGGGTCTTCCAGTGAGGTACGCATTTGATCTCGAAGGCCGCCGTTACTACGTGCAGGTCGAAGAGCACGCCGATGGACCCAAGTTCATCGTCGACGGCACGCCGTTCGAGCCCACCGTGGAGACCGTCGGCAAGAGCCACTACAAGGTCAATCTGGATGGCAGCAGTTTCGACTTCCGCCTGGCCGCCGGCCACATCCACGAGGGCCCCCACACGCTCGACGTCTCGGTGCAGCGTGCCAAGCCGGAACTGGTTCGTGCTGGCGGCAAGGGCCGCCGCGGGGATGGCCGCATCAAGCCCCCGATGCCGGGCAAGATCGTCGAAGTGCAGGTCAAGATCGGCGACAACGTCGTCGAAGGTTCGCCTCTCCTGGTCCTTGAGGCCATGAAGATGCAGAACGATCTCAAGAGCCCCATCGCCGGCGTCGTGACGCAGATCCACGTCAAGCCTGGCCAGAACGTCGAGGCCGCCACCGTGATGGTGGAGATTGAGCCAGTAGCGGACGAGACGGCCTAGCCGTCGAGTTGGCTCTGGCTCAGCGAACGAAGAGAGCGGACCTTCGTGTTCGAGCCAAAGGCTCGGACGCGAAGGGGACAGCGGCGAAGCCGCTGCACGTAGCGGCCGCGTTGGCTCAGCTCACAGCGCGCTTCAGGCGCTGCCACATGCTGGGCTCGCCAGCCTCGTCCTTGCCGGCCGACTCGGGCGCCAGGAACGGGCTGATGTCGGTGACGCCGAGCTGCGCGAACATGTGCAGATCGCTGCCCAGGGAATATTCGCGGGCGATACGGCCGTTCATCACGTGGTCGAGGGCGATGCCCTCCATGCGCACGCGCTTGCCAGTGGGCTCGATGCCCAGCCACGTGCCCTCATGGTGGCCTTCCATCATCCAATGGGCGGCGACCTTGCCATCGGCGGCGATGACCTCTTCGACGTCGGCGTACAGGTCAGGGAAGGCCGCGTGCAAATCTCGGACCATGCGAGCGTAGCCCGCGATGTCGTCGTCGTAGCCTGGGGGGGCATTCCAATGAAAGTGGTCGTCCAAGTATTCGGTGAGGCGGTCGTCGTTACCTCGTGCCCAGATGTCGTCGAAGAAGTCTCGACACAGCATCTCGTCCGCGTTGGGCATCTCGGTGCGCAGCTGTTCCGGGTGTTCGATCAGTTCCTTTGCGGGGTTTTCGATGAGGAGTGCCATGGTGCTCAC
>JBFJNL010000107.1:0-6964 GCA_041618195.1 Thermoplasmatota archaeon
CTGTCCATGTCGTCTACGACGTCGTCGGGGAGGCTGACACTGACCACGGCCATGTTGTGAGCCGAAACGCACCGATTTCATAATCCTGTGGGCAGAGTTATGAATGCGGTCGGGGCAGTCCGGTCGTGGCCAGCGCCATCGCATGGACCCTCGGCAGCGTGCTCGTTGTCAGTCTCATCTCTCTCGTCGGGGCCTTGGGCCTGGCCAACAGCCGGCTCCTCACCCACCGCACCATGATGTTCCTCGTCGCCCTCGCGGCAGGGACGCTGATCGGTGATGCCTTCCTGCACCTGCTGCCGGAAGCCACCGCCGGCCGCCCCTTCACGCCGGTCCTGGGCTGGAGCATCATCGCTGGTTTCGTCGCCATGTTCCTGCTCGAGGGTGGCCTCCGCCTACAACACAGCCACGTCGAAGCAGTCGATGCCGAGCACCACGGGCACGAGCACGAAGCTGCCATCGCGCCGTTCGGTTGGCTCAACCTCATCGGCGACGGTGTCCACAATCTGCTGGACGGCATCGTCATCGCCGCAGCCTACCTCATCGACATCCACGTCGGCATCGCCACGACCATCGCCGTCGCCGTGCACGAGATCCCCCAGGAACTGGGCGACTTCGCCGTGCTGGTGCGCTCGGGGATGGCCCCCGCCAAGGCCCTCCTGCTCAACCTCGCCAGCGCTCTGCTGGCCGTCCTCGGTGCAGGTGCCGTCCTCGTCGCGGGGCTGTCGCCCGAGGCCATCGAGGCCGTCGCCATCCCTCTCGTCGTCGGCGCCTTCATCTACATCGCAGCCGCGGACCTCGTGCCTGAACTGCACCACCACTCCAAGGGTCGTGAAGCCATCATCATCCTCGCCGGCTTCATCCTTGGCCTGCTCATCATGGGCTGGCTGCTCGACCTCGAAGGGCTCCTGCCCACCGCCCATGCCCACGAGTAAAGCGCTCGCGCAACAAAGCGTAAGAGGGATGCCACCGCATATCCCCTGATGAGAGGTCTCACCGTCCTGCTCCTGGTCTCGATGACCTTGGCGGGATGCACCGTGCAAGAGCCGACGACGCCCAGCGCGCCGGTCGGGTCGACCTCGGAAGGCGAATTCCAGGTCGATATTCTGTTCGACGCACGCAACGTCTACTATGTCGGCGACCAGGTGTCGCTTGAAGCCAGCGCCGATGGGACGGTCTCGTACCTGTGGTCCATGGGTGACGGCACCGAGCTCGAGGGTGCCCGCATCAAGCACTTCTACCTCGCAGCCGGCGACTACGATGTCCGCGTCGACGCCACCCGCGCCGACGGGGCTGCGGCGACCGCGCGCATCACATTGGCCATCGCCGACCTGTATGGGGGTGGGCCGACCCCGCCTCCCCCGGCCCCCACAGGTGACGAGTCCGGCATCATCCAGGTCGTCTTGGTGGGTGACGAGCCCAGCGAAGGCGGCATGGTCCGTCTCGCCTTGCAAGGCCCGGCCGCCTTGTCGGAGCCTGGCCAATGGACCGTCTGGATCGGCCCCCAGGCCTACACCCGCAACTTCTCGGCCCTCCCCGACGCCATGGACCTCGCCATGCCTGAACGGGGCCGCCAACAACTGCTCTGGCACGCCACCATCGGCGCCAGCGAGTACCTGGGCAACGTGACCTTCGACGTGTGGGGCACGCCCATCGAATTCGGAGAACCGACGGCGCAGCAATGGCTCCGGCCGGGCAGTCAGACCGTCGCCGGTGGTGCCCAGTGCACGACCAACTTCATCTTCCACTACAAGTGGTACCGTTTCTTCATCGGCAGCGCCGCGCACTGCATCGACTCCGTCGACATCAACGACGTCTGCCAGCAAGGTTCGGACGCCCGCATCGGCTCCAAGCAGACGGTGACGGCGCACGACGGGTCAAAATCGGCCGCGACGACCTTGGCCTACAGTTCTTGGCTGACCATGGAGTCCAAGGGCGGTGGTAGCTGCCCAGCCAACGATTTCGCGCTCTACGAACTCGGTTCTCAAGCGCAGCAGCACATGCACCCCAAGGCGCTGTTCTTCGGCGGCCCGACGGCCCTGGCCCCCACCGGCGGCTACGGGCTCGGCGGTGTCCTGTACGGCTACGGCGCCAGCCAGCTCCATGGCAACGTGGGCGTCGCCTACCCCGGCCAGGACGTCGTCAACAGCAAGCGTGGCGTGTCGCTCGGCGTCAGTGGAGGGGGCTACTCGCAAGGCGTCTACTACGCCATCCCCGGCATCCCGGGTGACTCGGGCGGGCCGGCTTTCGGGCCCAATGGGGAGGCGCTCGGTGCTGCCAGCACCATCGTCTTGTCGCCGACCACGGGCAGCAACCACTACACGATCATTCCCAAGGCGCTGGAGTACATGCAGGAGAAGGAAGGCTGGGCCCCTGAGCTGATGACCTACGCCACGTGGTCGTCCACCGGCGCGTGAGCCGGCAGGGCCAAACCGCCAGGCTAGCTGCCTCGGGACATGGATGCTGGAGGATTGTTACGGCTCATCAGCGAGCCGACCCGTCATGCCATCCTGGAGACCCTGCGTGCCGGCGAGGCCACCGTGACCCAACTCGTCGCCACCACCGGTCGCGAGCAGAGCAACATCAGCCACCATCTGCGGACCCTGCGTGACGCCGGCCTGGTGCGCAACCGCGTCGAGGGCCGCCAACGCCGTTATCGCTTGGCCGACCCCGAGTTGCGTCGCTTGCTGGACCAGGTCGAGATGTTGGCCGGTCGCATGGGTCGCGTGGCGTTCTACACCGGCCTGGAGTTGCCTTACGACCCGGCGTTCCATGGCTACGGGTGAAAATCTCTATAGACTATTGACGCACACCCTATCTTGGTCAGGTTCGGGTCGCACACATGGAACTACGAAAGATACAGGTCACGGGGGGCAGCACCCATGTCATCAGTCTGCCCAAGAAATGGGTCGATCGCAATGGCTTGCAGCGCAGTGAGACGCTCGCCATCCACGAAGAACCCGACGGTAGCCTGCTCATCGTCCCCCACAGCGACATGCGGCCCCGCCAACGGCGCGTCGAGGTCGCCGTCCGCGACCCCGTCAAGGAGAACGAACTCGTGCGCAGCCTCGTCGGTGCCTACCTCGCCGGTGCCGACATCATCCACCTCCAATCCCGCGGCCGCATGGACCCCCGCGTCCTGGAGATCGTCCGCGTCACCATCCGCGACCTCGTCGGCGTCGAGATCCTGGAAGAAGCCTCGGACAGCCTGACCTTGCAAGACCTGGTCGGGGTCAGCGAGATGGATCTACGCAAGACCGTCACCCGCATGCACCGCATCGCCGGCCTGATGTTCGACGAAGCCCTCGAGGCGTTCTCTGGCCGCAACCTGGCACTGGCGAACGCAGTCACCCAGCGCGATGACGAACTGGATCGCCTGGAATGGCACGTCAGCAAACAGATGCATGCCCTGCTCGAGCAACCTCGGCTGGCCGCCCGACTGCAGATCCGCCCGGCCGAGGCGCTCAACCTCACCCTGGTGGCGCGCTCCCTGGAGCGTGTCGGTGACCACGCCAGCAAGATCTGCAAGAACCTCCCCGAAGAAGAGGTTCCAGAAGGCGTGGTGCAGGAGATCTGTCGCCAGGCAGAGCTCATCAAGCGACTTTGGGAAGAGGCGTTCGCGGCGCTCAAGCGCAACGACTTCGCCCAAGGCAGTGCCGCCGTCGACATGGGCAAGGCCGCAGCGTCCTGGAAAGGTGGCTTCAGCCAACTGTTGCAGGACCTACCCGGTGACCTGGCCCAGCCGCTGACCATCATCGCCGACTCCGTGGATCGGGTGCGTGGCTACGCCATCGACATCGCGGAGATCGCGATGAACCAGACCTTCCAACGGCAGGCACTCGAATAGGCCCGGCCATTGTGCGGCCTCCCGTGCCCCGTCAAGCATCGGGCCAGAGTGCCCTTTGGAGCGCTCGCGACGTCCGCCAGCGCGACGACCGCCGGACCACAGCAGAGAAAAGCGCGACACGCTTGGAACGTCCGACGCTCGTGCGGATGGTACCCTTCGTAACATTCGACTTGGCACCTGGGCAGGTGCTCCCTGCGCCACTGCAAGAGCTTGACCTGATCCTTGCCCAACCGATCCGCCAGGGCGGCCGCCTCATCATCCCGTTCCAGTTCGTCGCCAAGAACGTCAGCGCCGAAGCAGCCGAGGAGATCGAGCGCGTCCTGGAGGCGGATTGCTATGGCTTCACCACGCGCTACCACGACCGCGTGACCGGGCGCTGGGAGGCGGAGGGTTCCTTCGACCTCGCCACCATGGGCGACCCCATCGTCCAGATGCTGCCCTCTCTCATGGACCGGATCGACCTGCCGTGGATCCACATGGCCGGTGGTCGTCGCTACCTGCGCATGGCCCCCCTGACGGATCTCGACGCCGTGCCCTTGCAGGCCTCGGTGGAGCGCGTGCTGCGGGAAGCGGCCGACGCGCGCCGGGTCATCCTGAGCTACCAGGACTACAGTGCGTACGAGACATTGAAATCGCGGCTGGCTCCGCCTGAGCAGGCCCGTCCGGCGTCTTACTTTTGATGCCAAGGCTCAAGCCAGGGGCTCCCGCTGTACCTCTATGGAGATCTCTCGCGACGAGGCCATCGCGCTGCTTGCGTTCATGATGGCCGGCGCCGACGGTGACGTAGGCGAACCCGAGGAGAAAGCGATCGCGGCAGCGCTGGCCGGTCAGAACATCGACCTGGCCCCGGCGGCCGTCGCACTGATTCGCAACCAGGCCCTGCGATCCTTCGACGGCAGCCAGGCCGCCTGGCGGCGCATCCGCACGGCGCTCGGCGACGACCACGCTCGTGAGGGCGCTTTTGCCATCGCCGTCGAGATCGTCATGGCCGACCGCGCCCTCGAGCCCACCGAGATGTCGGAGATCCAGGAGATGGCGGACCACCTCGACATCAGCCGGACCACCATCTCTCGTCAACTGGCCAAGTACGCGTAGACCTGGACGTCGCGGGCCCGGCGCGGCGCTGGCGGCCGGGTCATCGCACTTCGGCGGCCAGGCTATGGCCGGCTGACGCGGTCGCACCACAGCGTTCATCAACCCGGCTCCCCTCTGTTTTCATGGATGGGATGCATTGAGCGGGAGGGCCTACCATGGTCCTAAAGCCGCTGCTCCAGCAGCTGAGCCTCGGGCGATGGCTTTCTTCCGTTTTCGGAAAAAAACACGCCCGCATCGGGATCTACGGACCGCCCAACGCTGGTAAGACCACGTTGGCGAACCGCATCAGTCGTGACTTCACGGGTGAGACGGTCGGTTCCGCGAGCCCCATCGCACACGAGACGCGTCGTGTCCGCAAGAAACAGGATATCGACCTGCGCGCGGGCAACGCCAAGCTCCACATCGACATCATCGACACGCCCGGCGTCTCGACCCAGATCGATTTCCACGAGTTCGTCGAGAACCACGGCATGGACGAAGAGGAGGCCCGCCGGCGCGCCAAAGAGGCGACCGAGGGTGTCATCGAAGCCATCCGCTGGCTCGACGAGGTCGACGGTGTCCTGCTCGTCATGGACGCCGCTGAAGACCCCTTCACGCAGGTCAACGTCACCATCCTTGGCAACCTCGAGGCCCGCAAACTGCCGGTCATCATCGTCGCCAACAAGGTCGACCTGCCCGAAGCCAGCCCTGCCATGCTGAAGTCTGCGTTCCCCCAACACCCGGTGGTGCCCATCTCCGCCGGCGAAGGCACCAACATGGACCGGCTCTACGAAGTGATCGCCAAGCATTTCCGGTGAACCCATGGGAAAGAAGAACCGCAGCACACAGACGCTTGCAGCACCCAGTGAAGGGCTCCCTGACATTCACCTCATCTCGGCCGAGAAGATCGAGAGCATGACGACCGACGAGAAGGTCCGCTTCATCCTCGACGAGGTCGAAGCCGGCAAGGTCCTCATCCTCGAACGCGGCCTCACTCCGCAAGAAGAGGCCACGCTCATCCAGCAGACGATGCGTGAGATCGACCAGGACGGCTTCATCGGCATCGAACTCCAATCCTACGGCATGGACGAAGGCAAGAACTTCGTCCAACGCATGGTCATGGGCGGCCCGCGCCCCCGCATGGCCGTCATCGGCCCCGCCCAGCTCCTTCGTCTCGTCTCCAAGGACAACGAGAAGATCATCACGAAGATCGTGGGTAAGGACTGATGCCGCACCAGTGCCTTTCCTGTGGGTTCGCCTTCCAAGAGGGCTCCAGCGCCCTCCTGAAGGGTTGCCCGCAGTGCAAGGGCACGCGCTTCTTCTACTCTGCCGCGGCCGTCGACGACGTCGAACGCAAGCAGATCGCCGCCGACGCGCAGAAGGACCTGCGCCAAGTCGTCACTGACATGCTCACGGAGGCCAGCCCCGAGGCCCGCAAGGCGCTCGAGGATAATGCCGGTGCCGACGGCTGGGCCACCCTCAAGCCCCGCGACCTGCGCCGACTCGTCAAGCAGGTCCAGGCCGACTCCAAGAAGGACAAGGTCGCCGAGCCCAGCCTCGCCACGGAGACCTCTGCAGAGACGAAGGCCCGCATGAAGGTCGTCGAAGCGGCCCGCAAGCGGTTGCAAGAGGAGATGGCCGATCAGGCCGAAGCCCGGCCGGACACGGTCACGGTCGGCGACGGCGAATACAACATCGACGTCAAGGGCCTGCTCGAAAAGAATCCCATCGTCGTCCAGAAGGACGGCGCTTATTTGATCCACTTGCCGAGCCTGTTCTCGAGCAAGTAACTGGGCCACGCGGGCTTCGTCCCTGCCCAGGGTCTGCCTCGCAACGCTCATAACCGACACCCGAGTCGGACGACTTCCCGACAGGGTCGGGCTGTCCTCGTGGCAGACGCTCCCAGGTCCACTCGCTGGTCGTGCAGGCACGACCCGCTCCGGACCCGGGGGCTCGCAACCTCACCCCTCGGGTCCGTGGTCTAGTCGGTTATGACGTCGCCTTCACACGGCGAAGATCGCCAGTTCGAATCTGGCCGGACCCATC
>JBFJNL010000108.1:0-6696 GCA_041618195.1 Thermoplasmatota archaeon
AAAGGACTGGGTCGACGTTGATGGCGCGGCCGTCGAGTTCAGGGCGGAAGATCGCACGAAAAAGGTCCGTTAGGACCTTTTTCGGGCGCGAACGGGTGCGCAAGCACCTGTGCGTCGGGCACGAAGGTCCGCTAGTACCTGCTTTGTGCGATTGAGCCGAGCGAGCGGACCTTCAAGCGCGGCTTGCCGCGGTTGATGGGGGGCCTCATAGAAAGTGCGCTAGCACTTTGCTTTGGGCGTGAATCGGTGCGGTAGCACCGGTGCGTTGGATATGGCCGTCCGGTCCGGCCTATGCCGGCCTCACATGGCTTCAGCCCAGCCTTCGCTTCTATCCCCCGTACAAATGCTAAAGAACCTGGGTGCCCAGATAGGACGCTGAAACCTGGGCCGTGCACTAAGCATGGCTTCCGGCTATGGATGTCTGACGAACATGGTGCCGCCCGCCTACGCCCAGGCCATCGAGGTCCGGGTCGAAGCATTGCCATACCGCCCCAATTTCTGGCACAGTCGCCGCGCGGATGCTGCAGTGGCCGTCGGCTTCCTGCTCGTCAATGCGGTGCTGCAGGTCTTGGACGCCGGTGCGACTTGGCTCGGCATCCGCCTCGGGGCCGCCGAGGCCAACCCGGTCATGGGCTGGCTGCTGTCGACCCCTGGCCCGGCGCTGTTCTTCTTCGTCAAGGCCCTCGTCGTGCTGAGCCTGGTGGCCTGGGCGGTGTGGATCGCCTGGCGGCGCGAGGCCAGTCCTGCCATGTTGCGGGGCGTCGAAGCCCTGGCCATCGCGTTTGCCGTGGTCGTCGCCCTCAACGTTCTGACCATCAGCAGGCACATCTACGGCCTGTCACTCGGCTGACCTAGGCGGCCCCAGTGGGGCTCCCGCTGGCCGCCGTCGAGGCCGTCGGTATATAACGCCCCGGGCGTCGTGCGACCCTGTTTTTTGCCGCCACGCTTATATTCTGCGCCAGGTCACGTCGGCTTAGCAAGGAGTAGACTTCGGTCCGCTCCCCAAACCGTTCCAAATTGCCCGTCGACGGTCGGGCCGCATTCTCGAGTTCGTTACTTGGGGGTGCTAAGGACAGGGAAAGGCATGCCTTACCCCTGTTCCCGTCTGCATAAGGAGGAACTATCCATGAGCGCAGTGCGTGACATCGGCATCGACGTCCGGGCCCCCAAGCGGGCGCCCGCTCCAGGTGACCTGTTCAACCCATTCAATGGCACCCTACCCGTCCGCGGTTCTACCATCGTCGGAAAGGTCGTGAGCCACAAGATGCAGGGAACAGTCATCGTGGAGAAGGAAACCAACCACTTCGTCCCTAAGTACCAGCGGTACGAGAAGCGGACGGCGCGGTACCCCGCCCACCTTCCATCGAACATCGATGTCGAAGTTGGCGACGAGGTCACCATCGCCGAATGCCGACCCGTGTCCAAGACGGTCACTTTCGTCGTTGTCGAGAACCGCACCGAGGAGGTAGCCTAACATGCGAGGAATCGCAGGCTCCGTCACGCGCGGTCTGCCTACGGGCGCTCGCCTCGACTGTGTCGACAACACTGGCGCTAAGATCGTCGAGATCATCATGGTCCCGAAGATCAAGACCACCAAGGGCCGCTACCCGTCCGCGGGTGTCGGCGACTGGATCAAGGTCAGTGTCAAGAAGGGCACCCCCGAGATGCGCCGTCAAGTCGTTGACGCCGTCATCGTCCGCCAGCGCCGCCCCTTCAGGCGCGCTGATGGCACCACCGTCGTCTTCGAAGACAACGCCTGCGTGATCATCACCGGCGCTGACGGTGAGGTCAAGGGCAGTCAGATCAAGGGCCCCGTGGCCCGGGAAGCCGCACAACGCTGGCCGCGTATCTCCGCGACCGCCAGCACGATTGTTTGAGGTAACCATGACTACGAGTATTCAACCCCGCAAACAACGCAAGGCATGGTACAAGGCCCCCTTGCACGTGCGCCGCAAGCAGATCGCCAGCCACCTGGCCGAAGATCTGCTTCTCAAGTACAACATCCGCAGCATCCCTGTCATCGTCGGCGACGAAGTCAAGCTGATGCGCGGTGCCAAGAAGGGCGCCGGCGGCAAGGTCGTCGCCATCGACACGAAGTCCCGCAAGGTGACCGTCGAAGGTGTGACGCACAAGAAGGCCGACGGCACTGACGTCGCCTTCCCCCTTGACGCAAGCAACCTACTCATCACCAAGCTGAACCTCGAGGACAAACTCCGCCGCGCCAAGATCGGCGCTGAGGACAAGCCCAAGAAGGCCGCCGAGGCTAAGCCCAAGGCCGCCGCCGAGGACAAGCCCACGAAGGAGGCCTCCGAATGAGCAAGCACCTGAAGCGCCTGAACGCCCCGCGTTCCTGGGTCCTTCCCCGCAAGACCAACGTCTACACGACCAAGCCCCGCGCCGGTCCCCACGCCATCGCCCGCTCGATTCCCCTGAGCACGGTGCTGCGCGACTACCTCGGCCTGGCTTCGTCCGGCCGTGAAGCCCGCACCGCCATCGGCGCCGGCGACATCCTCGTGGATGGCCGCATCGTCAAGGACGGCAAGCTGGCTGTCGGCTTCATGGATGTCGTCAGTGTGCCCAAGCTGAAGCGCGCCTGGCGCATGACCGTCGACCACAAGGCGCGCCTGCGCCTGGTCGAGGTCAGCGCAAAGGACGCCGGCTGGAAACTCTGCCAGATCAACAACAAGACGACCATCCGTGGTGGCCAGACGCAGCTCAACCTGCACGACGGCCGCAACCTGCTCGTCAAGAAGGACGACTACAAGACCGGCGATGTCCTGCGCTTGGACCTGCCCGACCAGAAGATCACTGGCCACTTCCCCCTCAACGAGGGTGCCGAGGTCATGATCACGGCCGGCCAGCACGCTGGTGAGGTCGCCCCGGTCGCCACGATCGAAGTGACCCGCAGCCACAAGGCGAACCTGATCCACCTGAAGAGCGGCGAGACCATCTTCAGCACGATCAAGCCCTACGCCTTCCCGATCGGCGACAAGAAGAACATGCCCAAGGTGGAGGTGACGACCGTTGTCTGACAACGTCATGACCAAGCCTCAGATCGCGAAGGTCACCGTCAACATCGGTTGCGGTGAAGGTGGCGACAAGCTGGAGCGCGCCGAAAAGGTGCTCACCAAGCTGACCGGCGCCAAGCCCTCCCGTACCTTCGGCAAGATCAACAACCGCGAACTCGGTGTCCGCCCCGGCATGCCTATCGGCTGCAAGGTCACCCTGCGCGGCGAAGCGGCCGAGAAGTTCATCGCCCGCGCACTCTACACCCGCCTTCACAAGGTGTTCTCGTACAGCTTCGACAACCAGGGCAACCTGCAGTTCGGCGTCGCTGACCACACGAACTTCGAAGGCGAGCGCTACGATCCTGACGTCGGTGTCTTTGGCATGGACGTCGCGATCACGCTCGAAAAAGCCGGTCACCGCATCAAGCACCGCCGCCTCTTGGCGCGCAAGGTGCCTAAGCGCCACCGCGTCACCCGCGAGGAAGCCATGGCTTTCCTCACGGAGAAATTCCAGATGGAGGTCATCTCATGACACTCTTGACCAAGGAACGCCAACACTACAAAGGACGGATCGAAGGATGCCTGCGCTGCGGCCGCAAACGCGGTATGGTGCGCCGGTACAACCTCCGACTCTGCCGACAATGTTTCCGCGATGGAGCCCGCGATCTCGGCTTCAAGAAGTACAACTGAGGTGATCTAGCATGCAAAACGACGCATTGGCAGACGCCCTTACCATCCTCCGCAACGCGGAGCGGGCGGGCAAGCAAGAAGCCACGGTCACCCCAGCCAGCAAGCTGATTGGCCGTGTCCTCAAGGTCATGCAAGACCAGGGCTACATCGGTCCCTTCGAATACGAAGACGACGGACGTGGCGGCCTATACAAGGTCAGCCTGGTCGGGACCATCAACAACTGCGGGGTCATCAAGCCCCGCCACGCCATCAAGAAAGCGGATTTCGACCAGTGGGAGAGCCGCTTCCTTCCGGCCCGTGACTTCGGGAGTCTCATCCTGAGCACCACGGTCGGCGTGATTGACCAATACAAAGCTAAGGAGGTTGGCACAGGCGGGCGTTTGCTCGCCTACGTCTACTAGGTGATTATCATGCCCATCTTGCCTGAAATCACTCACGAGATCGATATCCCTGCCGGCGTGACCGTCACGGTCGACCACGCGGACAACGAGAACCACACCGTCATCAAGGGCCCCAAGGGCACCTTGGAGCGCCGGTTCCGCTACCGCGGCGTCACTGTGAACGTCGCCGATGGCAAGGTCATCGTGCACAAAGACCTGCCCCGCCGTGAACACAAAGCGATCTGTGGCACCTACGCTGCCCACATCCGCGCCATGATTCACGGTGTCACCCTGGGCTGGGTCTACAACCTGAAAGTGGTCTTCAACCACTTCCCCATCAAGGCCGCTGTCCAGGGCGACACGTTCGTCATCGAGAACTTCCTCGGCGAACGCCACCCCCGCAAGGCCGCCATCTACTCTGATGTCAAGGTGCAGATCAAAGGCGCCGACGTCACGGTCGAAGGCATCGATCGGGGCCACGTTGGCCAGACTGCGGCCAACATCGAGAAGGCTACCCGTGTCAAGGGCCGCGACATCCGCGTGTTCCAAGACGGTATCTACATCACCCACAAGGGAGGCGACGAATGAGCCCGGATAAGGCCGCCAAGGCCATCAAGGAAACTGAGACCGAGGCCCCGGCCAAGGTCGAGAAGACCGAGAAGGTCGAAGTGGTCAAGAACGCGATCCAGCCCAAGCAGAAGCCTGAGCTGGATGCCGAGACCCTCGAGGCCCTCGAACTCCGTGCCGCAAAGAAGGCCAAGCAGCCTACTTTCCGCCGCCAGGAATGGTGGCGCTACAAGAAGCTCGGCGGTAAGAACGCCGGATGGCGCAAGCCTCGGGGTATCCACTCCAAGATGCGCCGTCACTTCAAGTACAGGCCCAATGTGGTCAGCATCGGTTTCCGCGGCCCTGCCGCGGTCCGTGGTCTGCACCCGTCGGGCTTCGAAGAAGTGCTTGTGCACCGCCCCGAAGACCTCGCCAAGGTGAACCCCAAGATCCAGGCCGCCCGCGTCGGTGGCACGGTCGGCGGTCGCAAGGCTGAACTGATCGAGAAGGAAGCCGACAAACTCGGCGTCCGTATCCTGAACAGGAGGTCCTAGAATGGCCGATCTTCGCAACCAGAAGCGCCTCGCGGCGGAAGTCATGAAGTGCGGCCAGAGCCGCGTGCGCATCGACCCCGACCGTGGCGACGAAGTGGCAACGGCAGTGACGCGCGCGGATATCCGCAAGCTCGTCGCTGGCAAGGTCATCACCAAGGTCCAGAAGCAGGGTGTCAGCCGCGGCCGTGGCCGCAAGCTAGACGCTCAGAAAGCCAAGGGTCGCCGCGTCGGACCTGGTAGCCGCAAGGGTGCCAAGTACGCTCGACTGCCCCGCAAGCAGCGCTGGATGGCTCTCATCCGTGCACTGCGCAACGAGATCCGTGGTCTTCGCGAGAGCGATGCCATCGATCGCCACACCTACCGCGAGTACTACATGCGTGCCAAGGGCGGACAATTCCGCAGCCGAGCCCACATGCTGGCCCACATGCGCACCGAAGGTTCCCTGAGTGAGGAGGTGTCGTCCTAATGGCCGCCAGTCCCCGCACTCGTGTGCCCATGCGCCGCCGCCGTGAAGGCAAGACCGACTACCGCAACCGCCTCGGACTTCTGAAGTCCGGAGAGATGCGCCTCGTCGTTCGCCGAACGAACGGCAACGTCATCGTCCAGTTCATCGACTGGGAGTCCGAGGGTGACCAAGTCAAGGCCACCGCCGTCGGCCAGGAGCTCAAGAAGCTCGGCTGGAATGGCAGTGCCAAGAACACCCCGGCCGCCTACCTGACTGGTCTGCTGGCGGGCAAGCGTGCCCTCGCCGAAGGCATCGAGAACGCCGTCTTCGACCTCGGTCGCCACGCCCCTGTGCGCGGCTCCAAGGTCTTCGCCGCCCTCAAGGGTGTCGTCGACGCCGGTGTCGAAGTGCCCCACGGTGACGACATCTACCCGACCGAGGACCGCCTGACCGGCGAGTTCCTCGATCAGAAGAAAGACTTCGAGGCCGTGCGGGCTGCTATCAGCAGTTCCAGCCCGGCTAACTCGGATAACGAGGAGGAAGAATAGAATGAGTGACGCACCTGCCGCCGGTTCCGGCGGCGCAGCACGCCCCCCCGGACGCGGCCCCCCTCGTGGCGGCGGCGGCTCCGGTGGTCCCCGCGGCCCTGGTGGCCCCGGCGGTCGCCCCGGCGGCCCCGGTGGTCCTCGCGGTCCCGGTGGTCCCGGCGGACGCCCTGGTGGTCCCGGTGGCCCTCGTGGTCCCGGCGGCCCCGGCGGCCGCGGTGGCCCCCGTGGCGGTCCCGGTCAACGCAAGCGCTTTGACAAGCCCGCCCCGCCGCCGTGGGAGCCCAAGACCCGACTTGGCAAAATGGTCAAGAAGGGCGAGATCCGCACCATGGGTGAGGCCATCAACTCCGGCCTTCCTCTCCGCGAGCCCGAAATCGTCGACGCGCTCATCCCTGAGCTCGAGGACGAAGTCCTGAACATCAACATGGTCCAGCGCATGACCGACTCCGGTCGCCGTGTCCGCTTCGCCATCACCGCTGTGACGGGCAACAAGGACGGCTTCGTGGGCCTTGGCCAAGCCAAGGG
>JBFJNL010000109.1:0-6566 GCA_041618195.1 Thermoplasmatota archaeon
CAGCAACCTGCGCGCGGAGGAGGACCGCTTCGACCTATCCGTGCGCGAGGTGCCGAAGGATTGGGAGATCACGCTGCCCGGCGGCAGCATCCGCCTGGCGGGCAACCAGAGCCGCGCGTTCCCGGTCCTGGTCAGCGTGCCCTTCGCCCACCAGCATGGCGCCTTCGAGAACATCATCCTCGAAATGAAGAGCCAGAGCGTCCCCGCCAGTGTTGGCCGCATCGAACTGGGCGTCCGCTACCTGGAAGTTCCCCAGCCCGCAGGCCACCACGACCGCCTGCACTTGCACTCTCGCGAAGACCTCTCAAACGCCAGCCCGTTCGCAGTGTTCGCCCAGACCACCAACCGCAAGGCATACTTCAACACCCTCGAGGTCGACGAACACGACGAAGCCATCCCAGTGCCACCCAATGGGGGAGGCCTCAGTTTCGGCCGCCAGCAATTCAACTGGCAGGTCTACCTGGAGCCTGGTTTGCAGATGGGGCTGGACTTCGATCTCAATCGCACGGGAGACATCACCGCGACGTTCTCCACGGAGGTCAACCTGTACTCGGCGACGTTCAGCGGCTACCTGGTGCATGAGCGCCGGGACGTCGTCGACGGCCAGGTGCGCAACATAGTGCAGACCGTCGTCGCCACCATCCCGCCCTCGTCGCCAGCCGCGCTTGGCCAATCCACCTCCTTCGAGAGCGTGATCCGCCCGACGAAGGCGGCAGACCTCATTCCATTCAGCCAGAACGCCGCCTTGGTCCTGCGCCTGAATCTGACGGCCGAGGATGGTCAGACCCTCCTTGGGGGCGAGAACACCGACCCGATGCTGACCGGCGGCCAATTCACGCTGCCCCTCAACGAATACCGTGACAGCATTGAAGGCGTGTTCAACAGCCTAGCCGGCCTGAAGTTCGTCAACCAAGGCCAGACGGAACGCCCCGTCAATCCCGGCGAGACGGTCCTGTTCAACCTGACACTCACCAACGCCGGCGCCGTCGACGACGTCTTTGGCCTACGAGTCAATGGCACCAACAGCGCGTGGGCACGCATCCTTGGCGACGTGGAGATCTTCGTGCCGACTGGCACCAGCCGACCGGTCGTCATTGCGGTCTCGCCGCCGAGTGATGCACCTCACTTGGATGTGGCCGACCTCATCGTCACGGCTGCCAGCAAAGCCGAGCCGACCATCCAAGGCAACATCCGCGTCGTGGCGCTCGTCGACGATGTCCTTGACCACGCTGATGAAAGCCACCTCATCACCGACGTCGAAAAGGGGCTCAAGACGGAGAAGAAGTCTCCAGGCGCACCGGCGGCCATCATCAGCGTACTGCTCGTCGGCGTCGTTGCCTTCATGCGCAAACAACGCGATTAGCGCCGGCAAATATCGTCGAAGTATCGACAGTCCCACCATTGAACATATATAGGCGGCCGACAGGCTCACCTGCATGAAAATCCGGATGGCCTTCGTCGCTTTGTTGCTCGTCGGCTTCATGCCCACGGCCGACGCCCAATCCAAGCCCTTCATGGAAGACACCGAAGGCGACGTGGAGATGTCGTTGGGCGGCACGCCGACGGCGCCCCCGGGGGACACGGGACAGGCGAACGATCTCAAGGCATTGTACTTCGACGAGGTCGCGGAAGGCTTCCGGGCGACCCTGGAGCTCAAGGCCCTGGCCAAGGACGTCGGCACCCTGCTGGACCAGACCCAGTACCGCATCTACTGGCACTACGAAGGCATCGACTACGCCATCGAGATCTACGCATACTACGGCCTGCTGGGCGAGGGACCATTCTACTTCGGCGAACTGGCTGAGGTCGAACGCGAAGAGAACTACGAATGGCTGTCCTATCGCGCGGGCCTCGACGTCAAGGTCGACGTAGAAGCGGGCCGACTTTCCGTCGTCGCCCCCCGCGAAGCCATCGTCAACGCCCTCGGCGCACCTGCCGGCGCGGGCGCCATCTTCCAAGACTTCTACGTCGAATCCGAATCCAGCCTGATCGGGTTCCGCATCCAGGGCGGCGAGGACGGCTACGTGATGGGCATCACGGACCGCATGCCGGACACCGGCGTGTTTGGGATCATCGAGGCCTCCATGGGGGCCGTGCAAGAGGGCGACGCCTACCTGGCCAGCGAGGCACCCTTCCGCCTGAGCAACGGCGGGGCCACCAGCATGGTGTACCAGGTCGAGGCGTACAACGCCGGCGAACGCCAGACCTTCAACCTCGCCACGACCAAACTCCCCAAGGACTGGGTCGTCAGCCTGCCCTTCGATCGCATCGTGCTCGATGCGGAAGAGAGCAAGAGCTTCCCCGTGCTGGTGACGACGCCCAACAAACACATCCACGGCGGCACGGAGGCATTCCTACTGACCATGACCGGCCAGCAGGACAAAGGCGACGTGGGCCGCCTCGAGCTCGGCGTCACCTACCCCATCGTCCCGCAGCCCGCCGGCCACCACCCTAAGCTGTGGATCCACACCTACAGCCCGTACGGCAATGGTATCGGCGTCGCCGGCGACGCCCTGGGCGCACCGTTCAACGAACAACTGCAGGGTTACATGAACGCGCTTGAGGACGACCCCGGCGACCTGGGCGAGCCCATCACCGCATGGGGCAACACCGTCCCCGGCCTCGGTAGCTACTTCAATTGGTGGGTGCCCCTCGTGCCGGACCTCGGCATGGGGTTGGACTTCGACACGAAGAAACAAGCAGAGCTCAGCATCCCGATCAACTACGACTACATCGCACAGGACGTGGTGCTTAGCGGCGGCATGTACCTGTGGAGCGAATCGTTCGACCGCGGCCTCCGAATCGGCACCATCCAGCCCTCCACCCCCATGTCCTGGGGCCCCGGGGTCCAGACGTTCGATGTCGTGATGGACATCGAGGAGGAGGCCGATTTCATTCCGTACACCCCCAACGCGTACCTGTACCTCGAGATCAATGTGCAAGGCCAGTTCATCGGCGTCGGACCGTTTGGGCCGGGCGCCGAGGCCGAGATGATGCCCGGCGCGACCATGGTGCTACCCCTCAACGAATACCATGACGAAGTGCAGGCATTCTACAAGGCGGTCAAATCCATGCGCTTCGACGCCGACTTCATCGAACGACCCGTCAACCCGGGCAAGACCGTGGTCTTCGAGACGCACCTGCGCAATCTGGAAGATACCGCCCAGCCCATCAAACTCAACCTGACCGGCGTGAACAGCGAATGGGGCCGCATCCTTGGTGACAAGGAATTCACGCTCGGGGCAGGCCAGGAACGCAAGATCGCGGTCGCGGTCGTCGTCCCGAGTGACGCCACCGATGGCGGCATCGTCGATCTGCTTCTCACCGCATCCAACGGCGACGATCCGTTCAAGGCGGCGGTCATCGACCTCATCGCCGTCATCGACACCGAGATCGAGCACCCCGATGAGGCTGGCAAGGTCAGCACCTTGGACGTCAAGGGCACGGCGAACAAGCAGTCACCGGGCTTCGAGATCATCGCGGTCGCCCTCGGGCTGCTGGCGATCGCATTGGTGATCCGGAAGCGCCCATGAAGGCTACCCGAACACCCGTGAGTCACCGGTTGGCCGCCGCCCTGGTCGCATTGTTGACCCTCCTTAGCCCCATCGCTGCCGCCGAGACGGTCCTCGAGGACCCAGAAGGCGACGTGCAAGCCCAGGCAGGAGGCGTTCCGACGACCCCGCCCCTCGGCAGCGCCACCGTCGATCTACTGGCACTCGACGTCACCGAAGACGTCTCAACGATTCGTTTCACGCTGTCATTGCTGTCTACCGAGGCCGGCGATCAAGCGGGGGAAAGCCACCGCATCACGCTTCGCCACAACGACCAGGAGTACGCGTTGGCATTCGTGCGTGACGCCGGCATGACCGACTATTACGGGTACCTGGCGGCGCGCCAGGCCGGGGCCACGTTCATGGTGATCATGACAGAGCTCGAAGTGGTCCAAGACGACAGCGCCGGCACCCTCGCGGCGGAGGTCGAGCGCCACATGCTTGTGGACCGCAACGGGGCCGCGCCGATGATCGGGCGCGTGCTTGAGGACGTCGAGGTCATGTCCTTTGGGACCAGCATCCTCCTGTTCAGCGCGGATGCCGATGACCCCGGAGTACAGGTTCGGGATGTCATGACCGGCCCTGAGGGACCCATTGCGATCCCCATGGCCTACGGCGTTGAACAAAGCGGAGAAGCGAGGCTCATCTCAGCCCAGCCTTTCCGCACCAGCAATGGCGCGGCCACGACCTTCGTATACCATGTGGAGGCGAGCAATCTAGCCAGCCAAGAGCACGTGTTCAGCTTCGACATCCTCGAGTTACCCGCGAGTTGGGACGTGACGATCCCTTTCGACACCGTCGCGATCGGCCCCGGCGAGACCATGAAGATCCCGGTGCTTGTCCAGTCACCGTTCGCCCACACGCATGGAGCACGGCAGACGTTCATCGTCGAGATGCACAGCCAGAGCGATCCGGGCAGCGTCGGACGGGTCGAGCTTGGCGTCCAATATCCGGAAGTGCCTCAACCCGCCGGCCACCACGACAAGCTATGGTTCCACACTCGCGACGAGGGGCTACGACTCGAGCGGACGGATGCCGTGGGCGCCGCGACCGGCGAAGGCCGTGACTCCGTCGTGACCTACCTCAACACGCTCGAGACTGATGAACGCGACGACCACGTCCCAGCCCGGGGCGACGACGCCGACCGAGACTTCTTCTCCGATGATGTGCCCGCCCTGGCCAGCGGTTCCGTCTGGACACTTCTGCTCGAGCCCGAGCTTCGCATGGGCCTCCGGCTCGACGGAGACCGCGTCGGCCACCTCGAAGTCCCGCTCCGCGTCGAGACGCCAAACCTGGGAGCATGGGTCGAAGGCCACCTGGTCTGGCTTGGTCCCAACACCGATCCCGGCGGATTCAACGAAGTTCGCAAGGAGCTGATCCTAGCGACGTTCGCCAGCGGCCAGTTCGATCTCGAGGCGGGTGTGACCACATTGGTCACCGCACCGATCAACACGACCGACATCGTGGAACGCCCCTACGTGCCGGGCGCGCAGCTTGCGCTCCGCATCGGCTTGGCACTGGATCGGCCGGACAACCCGTTCGGAGCGCAAGCCGATCAGCCGCAGCTGCTGCCGGGCGGGTGGGCGCAACTCCCGCTGCTGGAGTACGAGGACGCCCTCGACGACGTCTTGGTGGACGAGTCACTGACATACACGGTGGCGCAAGCCACGCGCATCGTCAACCCCGGAGGCACCGCGTTGTTCCGAATCCACATCGACCAAGGGCCCGCAGACATCACACTGCTGGGCAGCAACAAGGCCTGGGCCACGCTACTCACGGCTGGCCCGGCGCAGGATATCGAGATCGCAGTCACCGCACCGATGGACGCCCTTGACGACGACCGGGCAGACCTGGTCCTCCAACTCACAAACGGCGAAGGTCGAGCATTTGTGCGGCTGGTGACCATCGTGGACACCGACAGCCTTCACGATGACGACGCGTCGCTGATCGCGACCGCCGACAAGAAGAGCCCCATCGGCGGCATCGTCTTCATCGGCGTCGGGATTGCAGCAGTCATCTCCCGCCGACTAACATAGCCGTCAAATAGCCACGGCCAGTCGGCCAAAGCATGGCAGACCGCCCTATCCGTGTCCTCGTGGCAAAACCCGGCCTCGACGGTCACGACCGTGGCGCCAAAGTCGTCGCCCGCGCCCTGCGTGACGCCGGCTTCGAGGTCATCTACACCGGCCTCCGGCAGACCCCGCAGCAGATCGTCCGCGCCGCGCTCGACGAAGACGTCGACCTGGTCGGCCTCAGCTGCCTCAGCGGCGCCCACAACACCCTGTTTCCCAAGATCCGCGACCTGCTGGTCTCCGAGGGCGCAGACGAGGTCATCGTCTTCGGCGGCGGCATCATCCCCGACGATGATGCAGTGGTCCTCAAGACGAAGGGCATCGAGGCCATCTTCGGGCCCGGCGCCGACACCCGCGACATCGTGAAATTCATTCACGAGCACCCGCGGTTCAAGGATCGCTTCTGATGCTCGCAGGCGACGTCATCGCCGGCAAGCGGCGGGCCATCGCCCGCGCCATCACCCTGGTCGAAAGCCATGACGCCGAAGCACCCGCTTTGCTCAAGGGCCTGCACGGCCACGGCGGCAAGGCCCACGTCGTAGGCATCACCGGCAGCCCCGGCACGGGCAAGTCGACGCTGACGGACAAGCTCATCGTCCACTACCGCAACGCTGGCCTCCGCGTCGGCGTCATCGCGGTCGACCCCTCGTCGCCGTTCAGCGGCGGCGCCATCCTTGGCGACCGCATCCGCATGCAGAGCCGCGCCATTGACCCAGACGTCTACATCCGCTCCATGGGCACCCGTGGTGCTCTGGGCGGCCTGGCGTCTTCCACCGGCGACGCCGTCAAGGTCCTCGAAGCCGCTGGCTTCGATGTCATCATCGTCGAGACCGTCGGCGTCGGCCAGGCCGAGGTCGATGTCATCCGTCTCGCCGACACCGTCTGTGTCGTGCTCGTCCCGGGCATGGGCGACGATGTGCAGGCCGTCAAAGCCGGCGTGATG
>JBFJNL010000110.1:0-6533 GCA_041618195.1 Thermoplasmatota archaeon
GACGGTCTCGCCGGCGTTCAGTAGCCGCACGCGGACGCGATCGCCTTCCTGGACGACCATTGTCGTGTCCACCATATCCCCCATGGTGTTGGGGATGCTGCGGCCGTTGAGCATCCAGGTGTCGGGTTCGAGGTCCACGGAGGGGTTCTGGCAGTTCTGCATGCCGCTCATGCCGCAGCCGCCGTGCTTGTGGTTGATGTGCGGGTCGAAGACAGTGACTTCCGTGATTTGCACGAATTCGCGCTTCAGGGTGCTGAAGACGAGTTTGTACTCGGCATCGATGTCCTTGGGCTCCCAGGTCTGGTCTTGGGGCTCGACGATGAACATGCCGAACAGGCCCTGCATGACGTGGAATTGGGTGTCCACGTGGCAGTGGTACCACAGGGTACCGGCGCGGCTGGCGACGAATTCGTAGGTGAATGTCTCGCCGTTGCAGACACTGTCCTGGTTGACGCCGGGCACGCCGTCGTCTTCCCAGGGCACGTATTGACCGTGCCAGTGGATGGTGTGGCAGTGGAAGTGGCTGTTGGCGAAGTCGACGCGGACGGTGTCGCCCTGCTGGACCCGCAGGGTCGGCGCAGGGACGCTGCACTGGCCGTTGGAGTCCTGGTATTCGACGGCGTTGATGCCGTCGGACTCGACCGGGTTCCAGTACTCGATGGCGTCCTCGGAGTATTTGTCGCCGGGCGTGGCGGCTTCCATGCAGAACGCCCAAAGGTTGGCCATGAAGCCAGGGTAGACCTCGTGGAAGGTCCAGTCGACGACGCTCGCTTTCAGGTGGACCACGTTGTCGGTGGGCTCGAAGCCCTCGCCGGGGGCGAAGTCAAAGCCGCCGGTGGCGGGGTCGAAGCCGAAGCACCCCGAAAGGCCAACGGTCAGGAGCAGGAAGGTGGCCAACAGCCATCGCATGAACGGCGAGTTGGAGAGGGAAGGCAAAAGGGTTGTGGACTTGTCGAACAAGCTCGGCGGCGGGTACGGGACCGCCCGGGCCTATGCGTGGGGTGACTCGAAGAGCACGGCCGGGTCCGTCTCGTACATGTACGTGACCTCCAGGTCGTACTCGACGTTGAAGCCGCTGCGCAGGTACACCCAGGCGGTGTAGGTGCCTTGGCTCAGGAAGGCGCCTTCCTTGACCAGCGGATCCGCGCTGGGGCCGTACTTGGACGACTCACCCTTGAGGATCTGGAACTGTAGGTCCGCGACCGGGGCGACGCTGCCGCCGTTTTGGCTCAATGTGGCCGAGATCGACGTGATCGGGTACTCGATCGTGAAGTCGTGGCTGCGGAGGTGCTCCGTCTGTTCGGCGGTGCGGGCGGCATCGTCGGCGGCAGCCGGGGCGCCGTACTGGATGGTGCCCTCGAAGGTGTGCACGATCGGGTCCGTGATGCGGGCGAAGTCGGTGACGTAGATGGTCGCCGCCGTGGCCACGTTCGGGTTGCCGGGGTCCTTGGCAGCCATGGTGATCTCGTAGATACCGGACTGGGCGAAGGCGCCCTTGATGGTCTCCTCGTCTGCGAAGCCGCCGGTTCCGATGTTCTCGCACAGATCGCCTTCGACGACGCGGTCAGCGGCGGGGACGGTGCCGTTCATCATGGCGACCGGGAACGCGCTGGCGGAGCCGGAGCCAAAGGAGACGCCGGGAGGCGGCGGGTGGCCACCTTCCTTGGAGATGGCGATGTCGCTCTTGCGTTGGCAGAACCATTGCAGCAGGACCGGGTCGCCCTCGGTGTCGGTGGAGTTGGCTGCGCTGAACGTGATGTCTTCGCCGACCTGGACCCACTTCTGCTCGAGCTCGAGAAGGAAACTGGGGGCGGCGTTCTGGCCGGTGCCGAACTCAACGGTGAGGATGTCATGAGTCGTCGCGGTGCCGGCCTTGACGGTGGTCAGCTCGACGCGGAACTTGCCGTCGGTGACGCCGTACACGTGCTCGATGCTCTTGCCGGCGAGCATGGGGCGACCGTCGCCCATCTTCCACTTGTACTCGTCAGCACTGACGGTCGATTCGAGGCGCAGAGGCTCCACCTTGGGATCCGTGGGCATACCCAGGATCTTGATGGCGCCATCGGCGGTGTCGGTCGGTTCTGTGCATCCAGCCAGCGTCACGGCGACCAGGCTGATCACCAGAAACAGGGCACGCGATTCCATGGGCGCTGCTTGCCTGCATCCGAATTAAGGGTTGTGGACCCGGCCGCGAAGCACGGCGAGGGGCGCGCTCCGATTCATTCTTAGGCGGCCGTGGGCTCGATGAGGGTGTGCGCGTTGTGTTCGTCGGCAAGAACCGGGTCGTGTGGCAACGCGTCCTTCTCTACGTCGTGACGTTCGGCATCAGCCGACGCATCTGGTTGTACCGCCTGAACAAGGAGATCGACGGCCACGCGGGCCTTGGGATCAACCATACCCTCAATCTGTTGCTGTTGTGCCTGCCCGTCATCGGGCCGTTCATCGTGCAATGCCGGACGACGCAGCACGTCAACAACGATCTCCACGCCGACGAGCCGCTCACCTACGGCCCGACGTGGGCCCTGTGCCTGCTCGGCCTGGTGCCCATCGCCGGCAACGGCTTCTACATCGGCTGGACCCAGGACCGGATGAACCAGTACTGGCGCCAGCAGCGCCGCAGCCAGCGCCACGGCATCGACATCGACGTCGGCCTGGAGAAGGACAAGAAGTTCCTCATCGAACTCGAGGCCGCACGCTTGGAGTCCTACACCGCCGGCAGCCGCTTCGACCGCAAGCAACGCAAGCGTGAAGAGCGCTGGCAGGCCAAGGTCGAATCCCTCGAGGCCATCCGGGGCGAGCGCGAACAGATCCGGGCCTTGGGCGGCTCGACGCCGGTCTTCCCGTGGAAGCGCCCGCACCAGCCGCCGACCACCATTCTCAAGATCACCTGTGGCAACTGCTCCACCGATTTCAGCGTCGAGCAGGACCCCTACCATGCGACGCACATCGAGTGCCCCAAGTGCCGGTTGGCGGACACCTTGCCGGCCGTGTACGGTGGCGGCGGTGTGACCGAGCGCGTCCTACAGGTCTCGTGCCCGCAGTGCCAGGCGTCGTTCAAGACGAAGGCGCCCGAGGACGGCCCCGTGGACATCGTGTGCCCCGAGTGCGGCCTCGAAGAGACCCTCGAGATCGCTTAGGCTATCGCGGGCTTCCAGCCGGGCGCGCCTAGAAGTGGCGGCGACCGCGGATGATGAAGGCCAGCGCCAGCCCGGTCGGGAAGGCGAGCAGGATGCCAGCCAGTGGGACCACGAAGGCCAAGAGCAGGGCCGGCACGAGGGCGACCATGGCGGCGGCCACGGCGATGCCCCAGCCCTTGAGCCGGAACGCCATGAGGCCACCAAAGGCGACGAAGGCGGCGAAGAACGCCAGGAAACCCGCGATGATGCGGGTGGCCGGGATCTGGTCGACGGCGACCCAGGCGGGCGGGGCGGCGGTGTCGACGGTGGCCGTGACGATCTGGCCGGCCGGAGCGTAGAAGGCGACCGTGATGTTGGTGCCGTCAAGGGTGGCGTTGCCAAAGGCGACGGGCGATGAGGTGAGGTTGGACCAACCAGACACTAAGGTGATGTTGGCCAACGCCGCGCCGTTGGCACCGGCGAAGGTGACGTTGCCGACGACGGGGGCCCCGTCGATCAGCCACAGGATGTGCAGGTCGCCGCCGACCTGATCGCGCAGCAGTTCGACCTCCGCGAAGGCCTCCAATTGGGTGTCGTCCAGGTCGGCCGGTGAGATGGCAGACCAGCCGGCCTGGACCAGGGCGAAGGCGCCGAGCACGGCGAGGATGATGCCACCCATCTGTGCACGTCGGCGGCTCGGGTCGAAGCGCGTCGGCTTCAGGGCGCTCGGGTCGACCGATTTTCGGGATGCATTGCCGCAGCGGGGGCAGAATGCGTTGACCTGTGAATCGTAGCGGTTTCCACATTCACTGCAATCGACCTCTTCCACATGTGGCCGACAGCGGGGTCCTCCTAAGCGCTTGTGGCAGTGGCTGACGCCGTCGGCGCTATGTAGCGCATCCATCTGTGGCCGACTATGCCCGGTGTGACCGCCTGCTTGCTCGGAGACCTCGACGCCCGCCGCGAGGTCGGCAAAGTGGGGACGCAGAGCGACATCCACCTGCACGATTACAAGGAGTCCGGCCGCGACGTCACGACCATCGTCCCGGCGCGCTACCCGGACCAACTCAAGTGCCTGAGCTACGCGGTCAACGGCGCCGAGGCCGCGGTACTCGTCGTTTCGGCGCTCAACGCCCAGGTCGGCGAGCAGATCATCGCCGCCGACGCCGCCGGCATCAAGCACGGCATCATCGTGCTGCAGAACTACATCCAACCGGACCAGCTCAAGCCCCTGTTGGTGGGCACGACCCTGGAATCGTGGCCGATGCAGACGGAGGCCGATTGGCCTGCCGTGCGCGCCCATATCGCCGCCGCCCCCGAGCAGGCCATCGAAGGCGCGGTCGTCGTGCCCATCGACCACCACTTCGATGTCAAGGGCGTCGGAGCCGTCATCCTCGGCGTCGTCCAGCAAGGCACCCTGAAGAAAGGCGAGACACTGTACGCCTGGCCTGACAAGGTCATCTGCCCGGTGCGCAGCATCCAGTGCCATGACGTCGACGTCCCGACGGCCGTGACCGGCGACCGCGTCGGTCTGGCCTTGCGCAACACCAAGGCCGACCAGCTCGACCGCGGCATGGTCCTGGCTCCGGCCGATGCGCCGCTGCACGCCTACAAGACCGGCGACAGCATCTCCTTCAAGCTCAACCGTACCAAGTTCAGCAAGGTCGCCCTGGCCGCCGGCAGCGTCCTGCACCTGGGGCTCGGCATGCAGTTCGTGCCGGTCCGCATCGCCGCCGACGCCCCCGGCGCCGGGCAAGAAGGCGAAGTGAAGGCTACCCTCGAGAAGGGCTTGGTCGTCGCCAGCGGCCAGCGCGGCGTGCTGTGGTACGTCGACGGGACGCCGCAGCGGGTCGTAGGCTCCGCCACGTTCTGACACCCCAGCCCTTTCAATGGCCGCGCCGGTGCCTGCGGCATGTGCGGCCGCATCGTCTGGCGCTTCGATTCGGTGCTGCAGCAATGGATGAAGTCGTGGCTGGAGGACGACGAGGCCTACCGCGCCGCCCTCGCCGAGCCGGCTGTGTCTGAGGACCGCTACAACATCAACCCCGGCAGCATGATCCCGGTGGCACGCATCGCCGGAGACCGCCACATCGTCGAGACACGCAAGTGGGCGTTCCCGATGGATGGGCGCTACATCTTCAACACCCGCATCGAATCCGCGTTCACCTCGCCCATGTGGCAGACGCCGATGCGCGAGGGCCGCTGCTTGGTGCCAGTGACCGGGTTCTACGAGTGGCGGCGGCAAGGCAAGACCAAGGCACCGTTCTTCATTCACCGCGCCGACAAACAGCCCATGATTCTGGCGGCCGTGTCCGGGTGGCGGGAACATCGTGGCGAACAGACGCCATGCGTCTCCGTCGTCACCACCGAGCCGTTCGGCGTCGTGGCGCGATTGCATGACCGCATGCCGGTCGTCTTGGAGCCCGACGGCGCCGCACTCTGGGCTGCCCCAGACACGCCCCACGAGGCCCTTCGAGCGCTGGCATCCCCCGAGTCAGACATGCTCGAAGCCTACCCGGTCTCGACGCGTGTCAACGACCAGAGCCACGAAGGCGCCGAGCTGATCCGACCTGTACCGACACTGGGCGACCCGCTCGCATAAGCCAAGTACCCGAGGGTCTCTTCGGGCTGCGATATGGACTTCGAGTTGAACGACGCACAGCGCATGATCCGCGACATGGTCCGCGAATTCGCCCAGAAAGAGATCGTCCCGGTCGCAGGCAAGCACGACCATGAACACTCCTTCCCGGTCGAGACCACCAAGCGGATGGGCGAACTGGGCATCCTCGGCATCACGGTCCCTGAAGCGTACGGCGGCCCCGGCGCAGACACCGTCAGTTTCGCCGTCGTCTCCGAAGAACTGGCCGCCGCGTGCGCCAGCCACAGCGTCATCTTCGGCGCCTGCGCCAGCCTGACCTGCAGCCCCATCCTTCAGTGGGGCAACGAGGAGCAGAAGCAGAAGTGGCTCCCCGATGTCGCCAGCGGCAAGAAGCTCGGGTGCTACGCCTTGACCGAGCCCGAGGCGGGCAGCGATGCAGGCAGCCTCAAGACCACCGCCAAGCGCGATGGTGACGACTACGTCATCAACGGCCAGAAGGTGTACATCAGCAACGGCGCCGTCGCCGACGTCTGTATCCTGTTCGCCCGCACCGGCACCACGGAGCAGGGCCCGAAGGGTGTCTCGGCGTTCATCGTAGACACCAAGAGCCCCGGCTTCACGGTCGGCAAGAACGAACGCAAGCTCGGCCTCAACGCCTCCTACACCAACCAGCTGTTCTTCGAGGACCTGCGCGTCCCGGCCGAGAATCTGCTCGGTAAGGAAGGCGATGGCTTCAAGGTCGCCATGTCGACGCTCGACACCGGCCGCGTCATGGCCGGCGCCGCCTCCGTCGGCATCGCCCGCGCCGCCTACGAAGC
>JBFJNL010000111.1:0-6380 GCA_041618195.1 Thermoplasmatota archaeon
CCCTGCGCCGCTGGGGTCGCGGTAGCCGAGGCCGCTGACGTTCTGGATCTCCCCCAGGTAGCGTTCGTAGACGGCCCAGTCAGGCATGGGCCCATCGAGCGCCCGACCGTCGGCATCGTAGGCCCTCCACGGGAGCACGATGTCGTGGCTGCCCGTGTGCATGCTCAGGTAGACGGCCGGCCGCAGTTGCGCCATGAGTGCTGCATTGGCGGCACTTTCCGGCTCGCTCAGCGCATGGTCTCCGCGGTATGTGCCGCCCGTCGGGTCAGCCGTATCGCTGGTGCCGTACAGACCCCAGTTGTAGTCGTAATTGCGATTCAAGTCCACCAGATTGGTGTTGACGCGATTGTTGCGACCGGTCCCATCGGGATTGATCATGGGCGCACCCACAACGCGGACTTCACCCAGACGAGCAGCGCCTTCGGGGGTCAAGCTCCAGTCAGCCAACTCATCCAGGAACAGGAGCAGGGCCTCCATGCCGAGTTGCTCGTTGCCATGATGGTTGGCGTCGAGGTAGAAGACCGGCAGGCTCGACTTCTGCACATCGGGTGCAGCAAAATCCAGGAACCAGAGCCCGAGACCGGCCTCCGATTCCCCGAATGCACCGAGTTCGATGAAAGCTGGGTTCTTGTCCCGAATGGCCACCATTTCGGAGTAGATTGTCAGAGGGTGGTGGACCAGGCTTTCGTGCGGGTGGGGCAAATGTTGCGCCGAGCCCAGGGGCATGAGGAGTAGCATAAGCAGCATTGCCGGCCAGCCGCGCATGTGCGTCACGGGCCGCCAGCGCACTTCAACGTTCTTGTGGCCGGCCCGCCTCGCCCTATCGTGGACTCGTTCCTGATGCACCGCGTGGATGCCGCGCGCAAGATGATGAGCAATCCACACAAGGGCGCCGAGGCCAGTGGCCGGCTCTTCTTGGCCAAGCGCTGTCACGAGGCGGCCAAAGCAGGCAAGGATGTCCTCGCCGAGCTGGACGCCCTCGTCGCCGAGGTCAAGGACTCCATGTCAGAGGGAAGCCACGAAGGCATCGAGCTGGAAGCCGAGCACATCCGCCAACGTCTCCAAAGCGCCTAAGGCCACGCCGCGGCTTCGAAGCCTGTGGCGGTCACCCTCACCGGATACGGCGGCGTCGGCGAGATCGGCGGCAACGCGTTCTTGCTGGACGACGGGGCGAGCCGCATCTTCTTGGATTTCGGCCGCCGCTTCGGCAACGACCCCAAGCACGACATCGACCCGAGCCGCGACACGACGCACATGCGTCCCGGCTGGGGCGACTATTTCGATGAGTTCCTGCAACCCCGCAGTTACCGCATGGCCCATGACCTCGCCGCCTGCCAGGTCATCCCGGACGATCTGAGCCTGTACCGTGAGGACATCGGCGGCCTGGCCGGCAAGGCGAACGTGGACGGCGTCATCGTCAGCCACGCCCACGCCGACCATGCCGGACTGCTGGGCCTCCTGAAGCCCTCCGTGCCCATCCTGATGAGCCAAGAGAGCCATGCGACACTCGGCAGTCTGCAAGACACTGGCCTGAGCGGTGTGCAGACGGAGACGACGCGTTTCCGCGCCAAGGGATACGGTTTCAAGGACAAAGGCGGCATCTCGACGCGGCCCAAGCGCGAGTACGTGGAGCGCCCATTCATGGACGCCACCAAGACCGACATCGGCGCGTGGGATGTCACGCAATTCACGGTCGATCACAGCATCCACGGCGCCCGCGCCACCCTGCTCGCAGGGCCGCAGGTCAGCCTAGTGTACACTGGCGACTTCCGCATGCATGGCCGCGAAGCCGCCGCGACGGCCAAGTTCATCGAGCGCGCTGGCGGCGTCGATGTGCTCATCGCCGAGGGCACCAACGTGCACCAAGGCCACAAGCACGAAGGCAACGACAACGAGCAGCAGGTCGAAGCCGAGATCGAGGACCTCATCGGCAAGGACGACGCGTTCATCGCCATTGCCTTCCCACCCCGTGACCTGGACCGCTTCGTCAGCATCTGGCACGTCGCCAAGCGCATCGGTCGCCGGCTGGTCATCGGCACCAAGCAGGCACACTTACTGGAATCCCTGCGCGCCGCTGGCCGCGACGATCTGCCAGACCCCTTCGCCGAGCCGCACATCGCCGTCCATCTGCGCAATCGAGGCCGCGGTACCATCGCCGGTGACGAAGGCCAGATGACGGTCTACGACGACGGCGGACGGGCCCAGCGCATCGATGTCGGCGCCGATGAGTGGAGCCGCATCGTCACCAGCGAATACGCTGCTTGGGAGAAACCCTACCTTGAGCGCGACAACACGATCACCAGCGCCGAGATCGGACGCGACCCCGCCAGCTACCTGTTCAGCATCAGCTACTGGACCATCACGGATCTGCTCGACATCTTCCCCGGAGCCCCCCAGGACAAGCCTGGCGGGCTGTACATCCACTCGATGACGCAGCCGTTCAACGACGAGATGGAGATCAGCGACCGCAAACTGCGCCGCTGGCTCGACTTGTTCGGGCTACGGCGCGCCGACACCCACGTCAGCGGCCACCTTGACGAAGAGATGCTGCACTGGGTCATCGACGAGATCGGCGCCAAGAAACTGGTGCCGGTGCACAGCCTGCATCCCAGCGTCACCGCCGAGCGTTACGAAGCAAGGACCGGCCAACGGGCCTTGCTGCCGCAGTACGGCAAGGCCATGGATCTGCTGTAGGCACGCCCGAGTAGGGTGTCAGGCGGTCTTGGAGCAGGACGCGCACTGCGTCCAGCCCAGGGCCTTGGCCTGTTCGACGTCGAACGGGCTAGGGCGCTTGACCTTGCGTCCCTTGCTGGGAGCGCGTTGTAGGCGAGCGCAGTCGAGATGCAAGTGGTACACTTGGCTGCCACCGACGCGGTACACGACGGGGAGGCCTTCCTCAGGGACACCGAACATGGTCACGCCGTCGCCGCCGCTTCTTGGTCGGCTTCGTGTTGGTTCTCGAGCCAGCGTTCGGCATCGATGGCCGCAGCGCAGCCATGACCGGCCGCGGTGATGGCCTGCTTGTAGCGAGTGTCGGCCACATCACCGGCGACGAAGACGCCGTCGATGTTGGTGTGGGTGCGGCCGTGCTGGGGATCGATGTAGCCGGCAGCGTCGAGGATGATCTTGTCCTTGAACAGCGCCGTGTTGGGGGTGTGACCGATGGCCGCGAAGTAGCCCTGGCATTCCAGGGTGAAGACCTCGCCGCCACTGGCTTCGGGGTGGTCCAGATCAGCGATGGCCTGCGTGGGGGCACCGTCTGGGTGGCGGGCGACGCGGACGCCTTCCACGTGGTCCTTGCCGAGCACTTCAATGAGCTCCGTGTTCCACAGCACTTCGATCTTCGGGTGCTCCAGGACACGCTTCTGCATGATCTTGCTGGCGCGGAACTCGTCGCGGCGGTGCAGGATGGTGACCTTCTTGGCGAACTTGGTCAAGAAGAGGGCCTCTTCCATGGCTGTGTCGCCGCCGCCGACGACGACGACGTCCTTTTCCTTGAAGAAGAAGCCGTCACAGGTGGCGCAGGCACTGATGCCTTTGCCCATCAGACGCGTCTCGGATTCGAGGCCGAGCCACTTGGCGCTGCTGCCGGTGGCGATGATCAGGGCTTTGCCTTGGTACGCTTTGCCGTAGGTCTTGACGGTGAACGGACGTTGGTCGAGTTCGACCTCGGTGGCGTCGTCTTCGACGAAGGTCGCGCCGAAGCGTTCGGCTTGGCGGCGCAGTTGTTCCATCATGACGGGTCCCGTGATTCCATCCGGGTAACCGGGGAAGTTCTCGACCTCGCTGGTGAGCATGAGTTGCCCTCCTGCTTCGAACCCGGCGACCACGAGGGTCTTCAGGTCGGCACGGGCATTGTACAGGGCTGCGGTGCACCCTGCGGGGCCGCTGCCGATGATGATCGTGTCATACACTTGGCCCTCGGAGGAAGGGTCCTGCTGCTCACTCACAGGTGTACTACAAGAACACCTGTTCTTACCGGTTGGGGTGGGTGCTAGCCGTAGGCCGCGAGGGCTGCGCGGGCCTGAAGGAGGCCATATCCGGCCCCATTGTCGTGTGGGCGTTGCTGCCCTTCGACTGGTTTTGCCGAGTTTTTGAGCGCTGTCTTGACCTGTTCCACGTCGGCGCGGCTCTTCAGGTCCGGCTTCCCTTCCAGGATGAGCGCCACGGCCGCAGTGACGAAGGGCGTGGCCTGGCTTGTGCCGCTGGCGCGGACGAAACTGTCGCCGGTCCAGGCACTCAGCACGTCCGTGCCCGGGGCGACGATCTCTGGTTTCTGGTTGGGCGTACAGCGGCCGCTGCCAGGGACCAGGACGCTGCCTTGGGTGCAGCGGTTTGCCGAGGCGTCGCCGTGATTGCTGAAGCTCGCGACGCGTAGGTCTTCGTTGACCGCTCCGACCGCGATGACGCCGGAGATGACCGCGGGGAAGGCGACGTCGCCCGCATTGGCACCGTCATTGCCGGCCGAGGCGATGACGACGATCCCGCGGTCGATGGCGTTGTTGATCTCGCGGGTGATGTCGTCCTGGAGGGGCCCGACCTCGCTGAGGGTGCCGAGGCCGCCACTGCCACCGAGGCTGATGCTGATGACGTCGGCACCTTGGCCGACGGCCCAGCGCACGGCGTCGTCGATGCGGCTTTCGAGGCAGCCAGCGTCATCGCTGCAGACGCGGGCCACGAGGAGACGGATATTGGGGCTGGCACCGAGCAGGTCGACGCCGCCATTGGTGAGCTTGTCTCCAAAGCTCGTGCCTCGGGCGCTCATGATGCCGACGATGTGGCTACCGTGGCCGGAGTCATCGTAGGCGTTCTCGACGCCGTCCTTGTTGTTGACGTAGTCCTTGAAGCCGATCAACTCGCCGTTGTCGTTGTTGCCGTCGCGAAGGTGGGCCAATGATCCGTGGCCGACGTTGACGCCGGTGTCGAGCACGGCGACGATGATGCCGTCGCCTCGCATGCCGTCAGCGTACAATGAGTCAAGTTGGGTGGCGTGGAAGGCCCATTCGGAGCGGGCCTCAGTGCCAAGACACCCGGCACTCATGGTGATGACCAGCAAGGCCACCGCGAGAGTTGGGCGAAGTGCCCGGCGCATGGCCCACACTTCCGTCAGCATCATGAAAAGCGTTGCCTCAGAGCCGTAGCATCAGAGCGACGTCGGCGACGACCGGCATCCGGTAGCGCTCGCCGAGCGCGACCTTGAAGACCCCGATGAGTCCAAGGCCGAGGTACAAGAACGACGCCACCGCGATGATGCCGAACAGGATGATGCTGCCGAGGCCGCCGGCGAGGCCGGCGATAGGCGTCAGCAACATGATGACCATGAGCATGCAGATGGCCAGCCACAAGAGGAACAGAACCATGCCCTGGCGGGCGTGGAACTGGACGAAAAGGCTGTCTTTTCTGGCCTTCAACGGAATCAGCCAGAGCAGCGGGAAGTAACTCAGAATCCCCAATGCTCGTTCGCCACCACTGATACGCATGCTTGGCATTCGATTTCCCGGCCACTTATAGGCTCATCGTAGCGCCCCGGAGCAGCCAGGGATTCCGCTGCGAGGAGGCTTAGACCATCTGGGTGCTCGGCGTCGCCGGCTCCCACACCTCTACGCGGTTGCCATCGGGGTCGCGGATCCAGACGAACTGACCGATGCCAGCATGGGTCTCGGTGCCTTCGACGGGGGCGGTGCAGATCTTGAGGAAGTGCTCCAAGTCGGAGATGCGCAGGTTGACCATGACCGGTTGGTCGCCGTAGTGCTCGCCGGGGCCATTGCGCTCCATGGCGGGCAGGGCCGAACGCGCCGGCAGGATGCTGAGGCTGGTCCAGGTGCGTGGGAGATGGGCCTGCCCGAAGGTGTGGGCAAAGCTTCCGTCCATCTGTTCGAACTTGAGTCCGAAGGTCTCTGCGTACCACGTCGCGAGGCGCTCCGGTTGTTCCGAGGTCAAGAAAACGCCGCCGATGCCGACATCCATAGGCGCTCGACCCGCGTCTGCCTTATGGCCAGACGGGTTTGCGACCGAGTCCCTGGGACGGCCATATACCGGGGCCACGCCAGCCGAGTGCTGGGCCGGGTCCGCGCCGTTTGCTTGGCTTGCCCCGAGGCGGGAGATGGCCCGCCGTCCAGGGGCGGCTGATTCGCCCACGGCATCGACGAGGGTTTGGCGTCGGGGTGCCCGCGCGCCAAGGAGGAATCCGACATCGCCAGCAGCCGGCGGAAAACAAGGTGCGCCGAATGGACGCCATGACCGCCAGCGATGCCAAAAGCTTATCAACGAGCACGTCTGGGAAACGCCATGGCTCGCCGGGGCGGTCGTGCACTGGGACGCATCTTGTGCGTCCTTCTCGTCGCCCTGCTTGCCCCTTTGTCAGCCATCACTTTCGCGTC
>JBFJNL010000112.1:0-6351 GCA_041618195.1 Thermoplasmatota archaeon
CCCCGTACGGGTCGTCGTTGATGGTCTCGGGGGCGTCTTCGAGCGCCGCGTTGACCTCGAGGACCTCGCCCGCCAAGGGCATGTACAGGTCGCTGACCGACTTGACCGACTCGACGACGCCGAAGTCCTGCTCGGTATCGAAATGGTCGCCGACCTGGGGCAGTTCCACGTACACGATGTCGTTGAGCGCCGCCTGCGCATGGTCGGTGATGCCGATGACGGCTTCGTCGCCCTCGAGGCGGACCCATTCATGGCTGGCACTGTAGCGGAGGTCGGACGGGGTCTCGGACACGGATGCGGGCAGCCGTGCTGCCACTTTTAGACCCTCGCGCCGGGCAGGCGGCCGGGTCCGAAAGGGGTAAATGGAAGCCCCTTGTCGGCGGGAAATGCCCCTGCACCTGTGGGGGCGGGCTCCTGCTACGGGGGCCCGGCACGACATCGTTGTGCCCCCTCTTCCCGGACCTAGCTCAATAGGTAGAGCGGTGGACTGTAGATCCGCAGGTTACCGGTTCAATTCCGGTGGTCCGGACTGTAAGGCTCAGGGGAGCCATCAGAGTAGGCGGTGCCCGTCGGGCGCCCCGACGCGACGCATCCGAAGGCGTGGGCGCCAGGCAGGCAAGCACCACATGTGTACATCGCAGACCTTGCAATGAACGCCGGGCCCCTCCTGATAGCCTCCTGTTGGAATTCGATATAGTCAAGAACCCCCTGTCGGGTCATCACGTAGGGATGCACTATGCCCTACGAACACACCACTGACAAGGGAACCTACGTTCTCCACACTCGCGACGTCGAGTTGAAGGGCGGCCGCACGCAGACGATCTACTTCTTCACGAAGAAAGGCAACACCGCGAAAAGCGGCCACGCCTGCGATCTGCCGTCTGGAAAAGAGGTCGGCATCAACAGTCGCACCGGCCTGCCGTTCTTGAAGAACGCCTGACCGCGCTTTTCGGACTTTTTCTTTTCCTCTCCATCCCTTTTACCCTTCGAGTCCCGCGACTTCTAAGCTCCTGTCTTAAGGCCAAACGCCGGCTTTCACGACTCGTGCGCCACGATGAATGGGCCGTCAGCGATGTTCTTGGCAGTGTCCTCCTGGTAGGCATCACCGTGGCAAGCTTTGCCGGCCTCAGCCTGTTGGTGGCCAACATCCCGCCGCCGCCCGACACCGTCCACGCGGAGCTGGCGATCACCGTCAAGGCAGGCCCGGATCTCTCGTGGGCCACTGGCGACGAGATGATCGTCATGCGCCACCTGTACGGCGAGTCCATCCCAGAGGCCGGGACGTGGGTGAACATCAACGTCAACGGCGTCGCCACACGGGTCTCAGGCGCAGCCCTCTCATTCAGCGGGGACCGCTTCGACATCGGCGAGGTCTGGACCCACGCCGTGTTGCTCAGCTTCAATGACAAGATCAACGTCGACGTCGGCATTTCACGCGGCTCGGGGACGTATATCATGACGTCTACCGAGGCGATCACCGGGCAGACCAATTGCGCAAGCGACAACGATCCCCCGCACGCCATCAGCAACCAGGTGCCCGGCAACCTGGAGGCTCTGACCGGCAACACGCCCGTGGCCATCACGGCGCTGCTGGTCGATATCTGTAGCAACGTGGACAAGCTCAACGACCCACTCTTGGAATACTGGTTCGGCAACGAACCTCGGACCTCGATCGTCATGACGCCGCAAGGTGGCGACAGCTGGACGACCAACGTCCCGGCACCGGCGGGGGGCTGGGGGACCAGGTTCAACCAAGAATTCCATTATCAGGTCACGTCCATGCAAGATGATCTGGGCAATATCGGCAATTCACCGATCCGGACCGACTTCATCGAACCATTGCCGCCCACATATCATTACGTCACCAACCGCACGGCGATTCTTGGCGACATCCAGGAGTTCCCCAAGATGCAGAGCGGTGCGGATTCCGGCGCGGCCGCCCGGCTCCGCGAAGCCCTGCCGTCCGGGGCCACGGGCGTCGTCACCGTGTTGGCTCAATCATTGTCCACCGTAGCAGGCAATGGCAACAGTTTGTGGGACAAACCGATCAACGTCTTGGGGAACAACCCCCAGGAAGCGAAGTATAAGCACGACAATGACCCCAGTCTCAACTACCTGCGCACGGTGATGGCCAACCCCCCTCCCAGCTCGGACCAGATCATCGCGGTGAAGATCGTCCTCTGGGCGGAGACCGGACCGGACGACCTCGTGGCCAACAACGATGACGGATGGCGACTGCAGGCCTGCTGGACCGGAGCCACCGTCACCGGGAGCGACTGCAGCCAGAAGAGCGGCGTCTTGACGAACATCATCCCGAGCGAGGCCAGCGACCTCGCGTACGACATCACCGGCAAGCGACCCGGCGGGGGCTCGTGGAAGTGGTCAGACATCAACAACCTCGACGTCCTCGTCAACGGCCAGATCGTCAACGGTATCCGCGACGGGGACTGGCAGGTCAAGACGGTGCGCCTCGAAATCACCCACGGCCCCGGGTTCAGCATGGAACACCACCTCTCATGGGACAATCCGATCATCCCCACCACCGGGACGCTCGAGCTGAACTACTACACCAACCAGGGCCATTTCCAGGTCGAGGTCTGGGACTGGGCGCTGAGCCAGTGGAATGCGAGGACCAGCAAGCCGCTGACCGCGATCACGCCCACTGCATGGAGTGACCCCCTCACGACCAATGAGTGGAACACGGGCGATGTGAAGATCCGCGTCATCAGCCTGCACACGGACGCCACGAAGCAAGCCGATGTCTACTTCGATTACGCGAGGCTGGCCACATGAACGAAGAAGGGACTACCACAGTCCTGGGCGCCATCCTCGTCGTCGCCTTGCTGTTCACCTTCATGGCGAACGTCGAGACCAACTACCGACCCATCTGGGACGAGGACAAAGAAGCAGAGCACTTCAAGCAGGTCCTCAACCAGTTCGCCGACCTCAAGGCGGAGACCGAGAAACAGACCGAGAACCGGACTTTGGCGCCGGTGAGCAACCCGCTCCACTTGGCGCCGCCGACCAGCAAAGGCATCCTTGCCGGGCCCGGCGTCCGTGGAGAGCTACAGTTCCAGTCCGCCACCATCAACACGACCTACTTCGCACCCATCCTCACCATCCTGGAGAAGAACGGGAAGGCCCTTGGCAAGCTGAACGAGGCATGGACCTTGGCGGGCGCCAGTTCCTCCGTGGAGGACATCGAGCGCTTGGATTCTCTGCGCATCCGGATCACGAAGCAGACCGGGACCGAGGACAAATTCGAGTTCGAGAAAGGCATGTACGTCAAGCTCGAGGTGACGGATTCGGACGGCAACTTCGCAGGCTGGTTCCGCGCCTACATCCCAGTGAAACAGAAGAACGACATCTGGGTCGAAGTGACGGCCGCCAGCGGCGAAGTGCTCATCGACCAAGAGTACGCATCCGACGTGAAATACAAGGAACACTACCAGTTCTGGATCGACACCTTGGACCCCAGTTGGCCGTTCGAACAGGTGCTCAATGCCGCATCAGCGCCGTTCAGCCTAGAACTCACCTATGATTGGAACAGCCCAGACCCGAAGAAGCAGCACGATGTCGAGTTCTCGAGCGCCTACATGAAACGATCCGACGCCGGCCAAGACGTCTTCATCGGAGCCGGCGGCGGAAGCACGGCGACGAACTACAACGACCAGAAGAGCGGCGGCCGACTCGCGTATAGCATCCCCTATCGGCACCTGCCCGAAGTGGACATCGTACTCGAGCACGGTGCCCTCATCGTCAGCCAAGAACAAGGCAACTCGATGGTCCTGGAGCCCCACGTGGACGTGGAACGATCCGGCACGATGACCTTGGTGAGCATGGCGTTGCCCATCTACCAAGGCAGCACCGACAACGTGGGCGGCCGCACATCGGCGTTGGCCGTCACCAAGACCATCCGCCAAGAGACGGTGTTGGGTACCGGCCCGGAGTTCGATCTGACCATCGAGACCCAGTTCCCGGATATCTGGGCCAACTTCCTCGATCGGAAGCTGTCCGATGCCGGCCTGACGGCGCCACAGGAGTACAACATCAACAAACTCGCCGACCGCGTCACGATCTCCGTCAAGGGTAGCAGCAACACCCCATCGGTGCATGATGTCCAGACCCGGCTTCAGCAGACCATCATCAACGTCGACCTGCGCTGACGCGCATGGCACGGAGGGTGTTGGCCAGCACGTAGGCCGTGATGCCCAGCGCGGGCGCCACGACGAGGACGAACCAACCGGTCTCGGTGACGAGCACCCGCACCAGCAACGCAGTACCTGAGAACAGCACCAATAGGAGCGCTGCGCGCCCGATGCCTAGCAGCGCGGCACAGACCAAGAAGACGGCAGGGAGCGCCACGAAGAACAGTGCCAGCCCGACTCCCGTGCGTTCGAGCACCAAGCGGCCAAGGACGATGCCGATGACGATCACGCCGATGACCGCTGCGACGCTGCGGCCGGCGCGTGGCTCGCTCATTCGGGGACGTTCCGCGACAGGTCTTCGGCTCGCGGCTGGGCCTCGCCGCGCCGGGCCGCGATGTGCAGGACCCGGTGCAGGCCTTCGGGGCTCAGGCTTTCCTTGAAAATGCATGCCGACGCCCCTGCATCCATGACGTCCTGGCGAAGCTCCTCGCTCGGGGCGACCCCGGTGAGGACGACGATGGGTGTGTTGCTGGATTGACGACGCAGGCGCTTGAGGGCATCAAGCTCGTCCAAGGCGTCCGGCAAGCCCAGATCGAGGACGATGAGGTCCATCCGGCGCTGACCGATGACAGCCTCGGCCTCCGCGTGGTTGTGGACCGTGGTGACATCGAAACGAGGCGCGCCGGCCATGCGCAGCAACCGCGCGATGAGCGCAGCCTCAGAATGGCTGTCCTCCACCAAGAGCGTGCGCAGGGGCATCACCGCGTCGACGTCGATCACTACTGTTGGACCGGGGCTGCAATATGAATAGGCTATGCCCCCGCGGAACCATCCCATGCGGCTCGACTCGAGATCCGCCCGAGCCCGGCGCTTGGCTTCGCACCGCCGCCAATCGGGCGGAAGGTTAAGGCCGATTCTCCTTTGTTGGCGGCATGGCTGACCGCATGTCGGCAGATACCCTGGCGGTTTCCGATGTCCTGGGGTCAATCTTGCTCGTCGGCATCACGGTCGCATCGTTTGCCGGGCTGTCGCTTCTGGTGTTCAATATCCCCGGACCGGCCGACCCGGTCCACGCTCAGGTCAACCTGCAAGCGCTGCCCGGGCCAGACCAGGCCTGGGGGACCGGCGATGAGATCGTCCAACTCAAGCACCTGTACGGGGAGCCCATCCCAGTCCGGCAGACGTCCATCCTGGTATCGACCAACGGGGTCGTGGTCAGGTATTCCGGCGCCGATCTGGCCTTCTCCGACAATGAGCTCAACGCCGGTGAGCGCTGGGTGAAGACCGTGCTGCTGAACTTCAATGACGAGGTGACGTTGGGCCTGGTCGTCGGTACCGAGACCGGGACCACGACGATCGCCAGCTCGACGCAGATCGTCGGCAAGACGTCGTGCACCACAGACACCTCGCCCCCACGGGCGGTCGTCACCCAATCGCCGGCCAATCTTGAGGCCTCCACCACCACCGACGTCATCGTGACCGCGGTCCTGGTGGACGCCTGCAACGGCGTGGATATCACGTACGCTCCATCCCTGGTCTACACCGTGGGCCTCGGGAGCCCCGTGGCGATGACCCACACGACAGGCACGACCTTCGTGGGCACCATCCTGCAACCTGCAGCCGGCTGGTCAGACGCGGCCTCACAGACGCTCCAATACCATATCGCTGGCATGCGGGACCTCATCGGCAACGTCGGCGATTCGCCCACGACGAGCGACCTGATCGATCCGTTCCCACCCCAGTCGTTTCTGGTGGCGAGCGGGAGCGCCAGCCCCGGCCAATTGCTGAGCTTCGCCTTTGCCCAGAACGATACCGATGACGGTGCCTTCGCGACGTTGACCGAGTCCTATTCGTCGGCCCCCAACACGACACTGACCATGTTCGCCAACGCGTGGACCGTCGGCAACAGTTGGAGCAACCAGAACGATGCCTCCAAGGGCACGGCCGAGTTGGACACAAGTTACGCGAAGTACAAGCTCCCCAACCAGGACGCCATCACTTTCAATCTGCCAAGCCCAGGCACCCCTACGACGACGATCAAGCAGGTCACCATCTCGGGTTCTGGCTACATCAAGGACGCGCAGATCAACGACGGCTGGCGCCTCACAGGCTGCATCCCCACCGGATGCACCCAACTGAGTGGCGTGTACACCGCCGCCAGCACGTCGACCGGTGCGACGACGTTCACCTACGACGTGACCGG
>JBFJNL010000113.1:0-6289 GCA_041618195.1 Thermoplasmatota archaeon
CGGCGTAGGCGGCGGTCTTCTCGTTGATGGCCGCGATGACCTCACCGATGTTGACGCCGGCGGGGCCGAGCGCGGGTCCAAGGGGCGGGCCGGCCGAGGCCTTGCCGCCGTCGACGACTGCTTCAATAGTTTGTGCCATGTTGAGTACTCCTACCCGTCTTGTTCCGGCCGAGGCCGGGACTCCCGTGTTAGACGCAGGGCGGACGACGCGTAGCGTTCATCCGGCTCCACGCCAGGGATGGAGGGCAGGTCTGCCGACTCAGAGGTTGTATATCAAGCGTGGCCCAGCATTGTTTCCCGTGGAACCGCTGGGGGGTCAGCTGGGTACGACGCCGGCCCGGATCTTGCTGGCCAGCATGCGGCCGTGGGGTGTCAGGTCGAGCGCCTTGGTGCGGCCGTGCGGCGTCACGACGATGAAATTGGCCAGGTAGGAGTTGGCGGGTTCGCCGTCGCGCAGTAGACGGCCGAGCGTCGGGGCGCTGAGCCCGATGGCGCCCACCAGGTCGGCGGCCAGGACCGAGCGACCGGACATGCCGCGCTTGGCGACCTCCTGGATGACGCGGTGGGCGCTCTTGACGACGCGCAGGTCGAGCTCCTCCGGCTTCTCCCAACCGTTGGCCTCGCTCTCCTCGCGGCGCTCGTCGTCGGGAACGCCCCCGGTGCGGTGCATAGGGCGAGACAGGGTCTGTAGCTCCTCCTCTTCCGCGTTCTCGATGAGTTCGCGCAGGGCGAGCAGCGCCATGCGGCGGGCTGCCTTGGGGGGGACCTCGACGTCGCCGAAGTCAAGCTCGACATCCACGCGCGCGTGGAGGCCCTTGAGGGGCCAGGCGTTTTCGCCTAGGACTTGCTTGCGGTTCAGTTCGAAAACACGCATGAACGAGCTTCCAAGAAGTCTTTCAGAAATGAACTTTATGGCAGCATATGTGGTCAACGGGGGCCGATTGTGGCCAGATTCTGGGCATCTGGCCCGCGGTGGCCCGGCCTGAACGTTTATCCACAACCCTCCTGTCGCGCGACTCGGATGGCGGCCCAAAACGTCACACCCACCCGCAGCGAGCTGATCAACGTCAAGCGTCGCATCCAGCTCAGCAAGAGTGGTTACAACCTCTTGAAGAAGAAGCGGGATGGCTTGATGTTCGAGATCTTCGAGATCATTGACCAGGTCAAGACGCTCCGCAACGAGTTGGTGGCTGAGTACAAGAAGGCCCAGGAAGCGATCGACTTCGCGTCCGCCGTCGAGGGCGGTCTGACCGTCCGGAGCATCGCCAACACCGTGAGCAACCCGCCCACGGTGACCCTGCGCGAGCACAACATCATGGGCGTCCGCGTCCCTAAGATCGAGTCCGACCAGGTGCGCCGTGAGCTCACTGAGCGCGGTTACGGTCTGGTGGGTACGTCGCCGGCCATCGATGAGGCTGTCACGGCCTACGAGGCTCTCGTCGAGAAGATCATCGCGGCGGCTGAACTGGAGACCAGCATCAAGCGCTTGCTTGACGAGGTCGAGAAGACCAAGCGCCGTGTCAACGCCTTGGAATTCAAGGTGCTGCCTGAGCTCGAGGAAGTCAAGAAGTTCATTGCCTTCCGCTTGGAAGAGATGGAGCGCGAGTCGTTGTTCACGATGAAGCGCATCAAAGCCAAGGAGTGAGTGTAGCGAGCGACGGCTTTGGTCCGTCGAGCGGGTGCGTGAGCGCCTGAGAGTGCGCATCAAAGCCAAGGAGTGAGTGTAGCGAGCGACGGCTTTGGTCCGTAGGGTGCTCGCGGTGGCCTGGTCGGCACGGTACCCGGTGGCGGGCGGATGCCCGGCCGCGCGCGGAGGTGTGTAGTGCCCGTGCCGGCATGGGTCGACTGTCCTGCGAACTGCAAGCATTTCTATTGATGAAAGCAAAAGGAACTCCGGGGGGGTGCCTCGGCGTGGATTCGCTTGCCTCTCAGAGGATGTTATTGGCTGTGCCTGGTTGGTACCGGGGCATGCAGATGGAAGCCCTCCTCGACGATGCCGCCCGCACGGCCCAACGCGCCTTCCGCGACGAACTGTGCCGGGTCTGGCGCACCCGCGACGCCGGCATCGGCGTGCCGGTCCCCATCTCGCTCGTCGGGCCGCGTGGCGAATCCGCGGCCATCGTCGTCATGGAGGCCAGCCTGCACGAGGATTTCCGAAGGGCCCACCGCCACCTCGTCACCGACGACCTGGCCCGGGATGCGCTGCGCATGAGTCTGGCGCTCGAACTGCACGGCATCGCCGACATGTCTCCCGGCGAACTGCCGCCCGAGATCGCGGCCGGCTTGGCCGCCGGGACCTGGTGGGCACGCCAATGGCCGCTGGTGCCCCGGCGCCACTCGCCGTTCGTCGTCGGCGGCGTCCTGGTGCACGTCCTGACGCTGGCCTGGCCTTAGGCCGCCGCGGCGGGCATGCCGCAGTGCCGCTTCTTCTTCGGCAACGGGAGTACTTGTTGGATCGTCACCCAGTCCGCGTAGGCATCCATGCCACGACAACAAGGCAGAGAGGATAACCCTCGCGACCCGTATCGGACCCTTCGGGCCCGTGTTGTCCAGGCCACAAGGTTCCGGTCGTTCTAGCCGAGCCCCATGCGGCTTCGCGTCCAGTCCAACCCATGGACCGGCGTCGTGCCATCATGGGATACTGGAGCGGACTCCTCGCCATCAGTCTGATGACCGCTTTTGGCCTCGTGCTCCTCGCGCTGCACATCATGGCGGCCACCTGGAGCACCGTCCCGTACTACCTGAGCCACTTTCGGCTGATGCCGTTCGCCTGGTTGTGGCTCGTCGGTCTGGGGCTGTTCGCCGCCGGCGCCATCGCCCTCAGCCTGTCGTTGCAGGCGGCCATGCCGCCGGGGGGCTGGAGCAAGGCGACCCTGGCGTGCATGTGGTCCGTCGGCCCGCTCGTCATCATCGTCGCAGTCTTCCCGGCCGCTGCCCCGGGGGCTGTCACCACATGGGTCGGCCGCGTCCACGAAGTCGCCGCCATCGCCATGTTCTGCACCCTCGGGTTCGCCATGCTGACCTTGTTCCCGGCCCTGCGCTGGGGCTGGCAACCGCTGGCCTGGGGCAGTCTTCTGGTAGGTCTGACCTTCTTCGCCATCACGCCGTGGATGGTCAAAGGCTTCATCGAGGGCACCCCTGACGTCGCCGTCAGCGAGCGCATCGTCGTCGCGCTTCAGGGAATCTGGTTGTTCACGCTGGGGCTGTGGAGCCGCTCGGAGTCGGCGCCTTTTGTGCTCGCCAATGCGCCACGCACTCTCCCAACACGGCCCACGCTGTCAACAGCTCCGGCCACAGACTGATGCACTCGGGGGTGGCCGCCTGCCAATCGTCGGTGAACTCGCCGTGGGCGAAGCCACCGACCACCAGGGTCAGATCGTCCTCGGAGCGGCCGGGCAGGTCCTCGAAGGTCACCGGCGGGCCGGCCGGGTCGAGCCGCAGCACGGTGCCGGTGCCGAACTTGGCGAGCACCTGCTCCGGCGTCAAGATGCCCTGGGACCAGACGAGCGGATCCTTGTCCTGGCTTTGACCTTCAGCCAGCACGCGGGCGAAGACCCCCTGGAAACGGGCTTCACCGCGGGGCAGGCGGGTCTCGGGTTTGACGCGGATCCAGTGGCCGTCGCGGGTGTGGATGCCGACCTCGAGGCCTCCCTGCTTGTTGAGCGGGGATTCGAGAAGGGTCAGCAGGCAGTATTGCAGGATGTCCGGGCGCCCGCGGCGCTCCCCACCATCCAGTTGCTGCAGAGCGGCCCGGTGCGCGTTAGAATCGAGAAGGAGGCGCGTAGGCTGCTTGCCTAGCATCTTGGCCTGGTTGCGCACGGCGGGGTGGCCCGCGACGCTTTCAGGCACCAGTTCGACCTCAACGTTAGCGAGGATGACGCGGAGCACAGACTTGCGACGGGGCGCCCCCATTTGAACCAGGCCGGCACCCGGCGGGTCCGTTGCCCGGCACACAAGGCTTATCGACGCGGCCGCCCAGGCACGCCTGTCGATGGCATTCAGCAAGTTCGATCCGACCCGCCCGGAGGAAGCTGGGCACGGCGCTTCGAGCGACAGCGCCCATCGCAGGTCTTTGATCATCAAGTATGCCTGGTGGATCAGCACCCTGTACACGGCCGTCGGCTTCGGCTTCATCGGATACTGGCTCGTCACAGGCTGAGCAAGACCTCTTCAATGACGACTACCCAACAGTGGGCTATGGTCAAGCGCGACACGTTGCGCCCGGGCGACGAATCGGTCTGGGACTACCCTCGACCCCCGGCGTGCGAGCCGATGGACCAGCGCCTGCGTGTCATGGTCGGCGACGAGGTGCTGGCCGAGACGACCCATGGCCACCGGGTCCTTGAGACGAGCCACCCCCCGGTCTACTACTTCCCGCAGGCCGACGTCCGCATGGAGTGGCTGCGGCCCAATGGCCGGCAGACCCGCTGCGAGTGGAAGGGGGTGGCCACGTCCTACGACCTCGTCAAGCCTGTAGCGTCGCCGGGGCTTGCCTGGCAGTATCGCACACCGTCGCCCGGTTTCGAAGCCATCGCGGGCCACTTGGCGTTCTACGCGGGCCGGGTCGGGGCCTGCTTCGTCGGCGACGAAGAAGTGGTGCCACAGCCAGGGGGGTTCTACGGTGGCTGGATCACGGCCCGCGTCAAGGGTCCTTTCAAGGGCATCCCCGGTTCGATGGGTTGGTAGTCAGCGGGCGTACGTGCCAGTGACGACGCCGTGCCCGAGCACCTTGCCCGGCAAAGCCGCCGCGAATGCGTCACGGTCGCTGCCTGCAGGCAAGCCAAGTGGGGCGCTCAGGGCATAGGCATGGATGAAGTACCGGTGGCTGCCGGCCGGGGGGCATGGCCCGCCGTAGCCCAGCTTGCCCCAGGAGTTCTTGCCGCTGGTGCCGGGCTCGGTGTCGGCGTCGATGTCGCCTGCCGGCCCGTCCCACCATAGCCAATGGACCCAGGTTCCGCGTGGGGCATCGGGGTCGTCCATCAACAGCGCCAGATGCGTCGTGCCGGTGGGGAGGGAGGGCAGGCTCACGGGTGGGGACAACTCGTCCCCGTCGCAGGTGTACGTGTCCGGGATCGTCGCGCCGTCAGGCCACGGCGCGGTCACCGTCATGCTCGGCGCGTCCACGGGGACGCCCGTGGCGGTTTCTTTCGTTCCGCCCCAGAGGGCGCAGCCGGCGAGCAGGGCAGCAAGGCTTGGGGCGAAGCGAGACATGGTCCGTCATGCACTGGCCGCGAACAAGAACCTGTCCCGCGTCAACGGCGGCCGGCGACGATGAAGGCTTTGTTGACCTGCTTGCCGCCCGGTGCGCCGGTGCGGCTGGCCGTGCCTTCGTGCATGGCGGTCAGGAATTCCTCGAACGTCGCTTCATCACCGAAGTCGATGGTGAACGACACCTCGGATGCCTGGACGCCCTCGAGTCCGGCCGCCTCGAAACGGGCCATCCAGTCCTCCGCCGAGTCCTCGGCAGGTGATTCGAACTCGCCTTCGACGTCGAACAGCGCCGTGTCCAAGGCCCATTCAGCGATGGCGACCCTGCCTCCAGGGGCCAGCACCTTCACCGCCGCTTGCAGCCAGGCCGGGTCGGCGTGGTGGGCTCCGAAGCGGCTGACGATGGCGTCCCATGGGCCGGCTGGGGGCGCGGTCATGTCGCCCTCGATGTAGGTGATGCCTGGGGCTTGGTGGGCCTCCGCCAGCATGTGCGTACTCAGGTCCAGGCCGGTGACGATGGCACCGCGGCGGGCCGCTGCGACGGTCGTCGGGCCGAGGCCGCACGCCAGGTCGAGGGTACGCGTGCCTTGGCCGACGCGGGCTGCGTCGAGGAGCGCCTCGGAAACCGCGCTCGTGCCGGTCTCCAGCATGGGCGTCCACGCGGTCATGAAGGCTGCGCCCTCTTCACCCAGGAATGGGTCCTCGTCACCGTGGTGGTGATCGTGGCTCATCAGGTCAGGATGGTCGGCAGTCGCCCTTCGCGGGCGCCCTTCTGGATCTCTTGGCAGATGCGCACGCCGGTCGACAGGCCGGGGCCGATCATCTCGGAGTACGCGCTGCCCGCGATGAAGGGGTTGGTGCCGGCGACGATGCGGGCGCTGATCTCGAAGACCTTGAACTCGAGGTCCGGGGTCACGATGGTCTCCAGGCAGAACGGTCCCCATAGGCCACCGAAGCGCTTGTAGGATTCCTGCACGACGCCCTCGCCCATCTGGAAGACCTTGGGTAGCAAGGATTCGCGGATGACCATCGGGATGTTGCCGGTGACGACGAACTGCGGGTCGATGCCAGCGTCTTGCAG
>JBFJNL010000114.1:0-6226 GCA_041618195.1 Thermoplasmatota archaeon
ACCTCGATGACCATCTTGGCGGCGGGGTGGGCGACGTCGATCTCCTTGAGGATCGTGGCGCCGTCGTTGGTGATGACGACATCACCCATGCTGTCGACCAGCATCTTGTCCATGCCGCGCGGGCCGAGCGTCGTCTTGACGGTCTCGGCGATGAGGCGTGCAGCGTAGATGTTGTTGGACTGGGCCGTGCGACCGCGGGTGCGCTCGGTTCCTTCCTTCATAATGTAGATCGGTTGTTGGTTTCCGTTCATGGTTTGAGCTCCTTGTGGTACGAATCCTTCGATGGTATCACCAGAGGCTCGGGGCGCTTGGAAGCATCCCGGGCTCAACTTTCCTGCATATGTGCTCGTACTTGAACCTATTGGCGGCATCGTGTTGCAAGGCCCGCCACCACACCCCCCAGCACCCAGCCCAGGCAGCGCCGCAAGGTCGAGAAAACCCGCGGAAACGCGCAACCCCGGCCCACGGCCACCATCCCTCGCGGCCCAGACAGGGGCATGGGACCTCGGCACTGTCCCCTATGAGGACGCCCTAAGTACCATCCGATGATTGGTGCCCATTATGCGCGTGGTTGCGGTCATCCTCTCAACGCTCTTGATCGGCAGCCTGGCGGCCGTCAATTCCCCGGGCGCAGCCCTTGACCCCATCGTCGCCGAGGAAAGCGACCTGCGCACCTATGTCGACGTGACCGAGGCCATGCATACCCGCTGGCAGGCCCTCGACGCCACCTGCGACCCAGACGCCATCTTCAGTCTCCTCTACCTCATCACGACCGGTGCCGTCGGTGACCTCGTGGCCGCCGACCACTTCGCCGACAACCCATACCTGGTCGCATGGGACGCCGACTTCGCCGGCCGCTACTTCGCCGCCTACGATGCCTACCACGACGGGCAGCCCACCCCGGAGCCCTGGCGCGTCGCCTTCGAGCACGCCGCCAGCGGCACCAGCACGGTCGGTGAAGACCTGCTGCTTGGCATGAACGCCCACGTCAACTACGACCTCGCATTCAGCGCCTACGCCATGGAGCTGCCCCAACGCGGGCTCAAGGACGAATACGACCGCGTCAACGACGCGTTCTGGAATGTGCCGATCCCCCAGGGCAACGAGTTCGCCGCGCGCTACCAGCCCGGCACGACCCGCGACCCTGACCAGAACCTCACCTTGGCGGACGAAGCCACGGTCGAGTTGCTGATCAGCTGGCGCGAGGCCGCATGGCTCAACGCCCAGGCACTGGCCGCCGCACCCAACGACGCGACCCGCGCGCTCGTCGCGGCCAGCATCGAGGCCGCAGCCGGCGCCGTCGCGCGCGGCCTGGCCTCCAACGACGAGGACACGACCGCCGAACGCCAAGCATACTGCCACGCCAGCGGCCACCCCGCGCTACCGGCTGCCATCGGCGGCCCCGGCTACGGCGACGACTGGTTCGAGCCCGATTTCGAGGCCCCCAAGTTCTGGATCTGCCACCACCCGGGCAGCGACGAGGAAGAGAGCCTGTACGCTAGCGAGAAGTCCTGGAAGGGCCACAGCCACCACGGCGACCGCCGCGGCAAGTGCTGAAGGGCCATAGGCTCTAAGCAGCGTGGACGCGCATCGCCGAAGCTCAGACGACGCGGCGAAGCACGCCTATTCGGCGCGGCCTTCGCGCAGCAATGACCGGACGACGTCGACCAAGTACTCCATGTCGAACGGCTTGGCGATGAACAGGCCAACACCGGCCTCCTTGACCGCCCGAGCCGCGAGGATGGGGTCTGGGTACGCCGTCAGCATGAGCCGAGGCACGTCGGGGTGCGACACCATCGCCTTCTGCAAGAACTCCAGCCCATCCATGTTGGGCATCTTGTAATCAGTGAGGATCAAGTCGAACTCACCGGTCTTGAGGACCTCCAAGGCCAACTCCCCGTCCTTGGCCGTGATGACCTCGACCTTCTCAAGCGACAGCTCAAGTAATTGCTTGATGGACTCCCGGATGTCCTCTTCATCATCCACTGCCAGGACCCGGAACGGTCGACCTTGTGGCATCTGCACTCTCCCTCATCTTGCCCGGTGCTAATATGGTTGTGCTGCAGGGCTGGCGCCCGTTTCGCCCCTGGGCCTTCATGTAGGGGCCAATCCTACGACGGGTCGTGACAGTCCAGGAGAAGGTCGCGGACCTCCGGAATCGCAAGGCCAGCGGCCTGCAGGGCGGCGGTGCCGGGCGGATCGAGAAGCAGCACAACGCAGGCAAGTTCACCGCGCGCGAGCGCATCGATCTGCTACTCGACGCCGGCTCTTTTCAGGAGCTGGATGCGCTGCGCGAGCACGAATGTCACGACTTCGGCATGGCGGACAAGGCCATCCCCGGCGACGGCGTCGTGACCGGCTCGGGCACCATCGAAGGCCGACTGGTCTACGTCTTCGCCCAGGACTTCACCGTCTTTGGCGGCAGCCTCGGCCGTGTCTACGCGGAGAAGATCTGCAAAGTCATGGACCTCGCGGTCCAGAACGGCGCGCCGGTCATCGGGCTCAATGACTCCGGCGGGGCCCGCATCCAGGAAGGCGTCGATTCCCTCGGAGGCTACGCCGAGATCTTCTGGCGCAACACCCAGGCCAGCGGCGTCGTGCCGCAGATCAGCTGCATCATGGGCCCGTGTGCAGGCGGCGCCGTCTATTCACCTGCCATCACCGACTTCGTCATGATGGTCGAGGACACCAGTCACATGTTCATCACCGGCCCGGAGGTCATCAAGACCGTCACGGGCGAAGAGGTCAGTTTCGACGACCTAGGTGGAGCCCATGCCCATGCGGCGATCAGTGGCGTCTGCCACCAGGTGTTCCACGACGAGGAGGAGATGCTGACCGGCGTGCGCGATCTGTTGCGTTACCTGCCGAGCAACAACCTGACCGACCCGCCGTTCGTCCAGCCCCAGGATGAACCCAATCGCATGGACCCGGGCTTGGTCACCGTCATCCCAGACTCCCCCGACAAGCCGTACGACATGCATGAGGTGCTGACGCGCATCGTCGACGACGGCGCATTCAACGAAGTGCAGCCGGAGTTCGCCAAGAACATCCTGACCGGCTTTGCCAGGCTCAACGGCCGTCCGATCGGCATCATCGCCAACCAGCCGTCGGTCTTCGCCGGCGTGCTCGACATCGATGCCAGCAGCAAAGCCGCGCGCTTCGTACGGTTCTGCGATTCGTTCAACATCCCGCTCGTCACCTTCGTCGACGTCCCCGGCTTCCTGCCCGGCGTCACGCAGGAGCACCGCGGCATCATCCGCCACGGCGCCAAGCTGCTGTATGCGTACGCCGAGGCCACGGTGCCGAAGCTCACCGTCATCACGCGCAAGGCGTATGGCGGCGCGTACGACGTCATGTGCAGCAAGCACATCCGCGCCGACTTCAACGTCGCCTGGCCGACGGCAGAGATCGCCGTCATGGGCCCCGAGGGTGCCGTCAACATCGTCTTCCGCAACGAATTGGCCGGACTCGAGGGCGACGCTCTCGATGCGCGCCGCAGCGAACTGGTTGCCGACTACCGCCAGAAGTTCGCCAACCCCTACATCGCGGCCAAGCGCGGCTACATCGATGATGTCATCGAGCCCCAGGAGACGCGCCCCGTGTTGATCAAGGCGTTGGAGACATTGGTCAACAAGAAGGCGCAGCGCCCGGCACGCAAGCACGGCAACATCCCGTTGTGACGCTCAGTTGACGATGGGCGCGATCATCGCATGGTTGCGCTGGTACAGGTCCTCGAGGTGCTCCCAGTCGACGCCGACCAGGAACAGCCGGGCCCGGTTGGCGACCACGCTGGCTATGAAGTCGAGCGCGAAGGCCTCGTCTTGGCCAAGCAGCTCGAGTTCGCCAAGCGGCATGCCACTCTGGCGTCCGGCCAGTTCGAGGTTGGCCGCGATGGCAGGGTTCAGGTTCGGGGCGTAGCGGAGTCCGAGTTTGGAGCTCATCAGGGTGACAGGCGAGGGCCGATGCTTGGCATTCGGCTCGAACACCTGCAACCATCGGCTTCGGCCATCGACCCGGCCTGGAGGCTGGTACGCCATCGCCCTGCACCCTTATGCCCGATGGCGGCCTCGCTTGCTTGACGCGATGATCTGGCACATCATGGGGTAGCTTCGGCACTGACCTTATTGGACTTTGGAGAGCGTCAACTTCGCCAACGCCTCGGCCTCGTGCGGCCAGGCCATCTCGGGTAGCCGGTCGAACGGGAACCATGCCAGTTCCGCCACGTCATCGGCCGCCGTTGGTTGTCCTTCGGCCTCGGCCACGTACATGAAATTCAGCGTCGGCTGTCCTGGGACGTATTCGCCGGCAGCTTGGTGCAGCCTGCGCAGCCGCTGGATGGTGAGTCCGGTCTCTTCGAGCGCTTCGCGCCGGGCCGCCTCAGGCACCGTCTCGCCGGGCTCGATGAAGCCGCCGACCAGGTCCCATTGGCCTTCGTAGGGCGCTCGGCCGCGCTTGGCGAGCAACACGTTGCCGTCGCGCACGATGGCGATGCCGACAGCGGGCGCGGGGTTGACCCAATCGGGGCGCTGGCACGCGGAACACCACGGGTGGCCGTCGCCGCGGACGTCTTGTGAAGTGAGCGCGCCGCAGCGTCGACAATGCACAATGGGGGCAGCGGTGGCCGCAGCATGGGCCTTTGGGTACACCCACCTGCATACTTTTTGGCAAAGTACGTAACTATACGGAGAGCGAGTATATCTAAGCCGCCGACCCAATGAGGGTATAGGGTGTATGGCACATGCCACCACACCCCAATACAGGCAGCTGTCTATCAGCCACCGGAACACGCATCACACCACCGACCACCGCCGGGCCAAGGGGCCAGGCAACCGGTGCTGGAGGCAGCTGTCTGTACCCACCCGATCCCCATGTCATTCATCGCCTTCCTCATCGGCACCCTGACCGTCTCGAGCCTTGCCCTACTGGCGTTGCTCGTCTCCCCCCGACCGCTCGACGGCTTGCGCGCCGACCGCGTGCCCATCGTCAGCGCCGCCCTGGCCGCACTGCTCGTCGCCCTCGGCTTCATCGGAGGCCTGTCCATTGCAGGCTAAAACCGCGCTGGCGTGCCTGCTGGGCCGCCTCGATCCGCTGCGCGGAATGCGCGTAGAATTGGGCAAAGATGACCTGATAGACTGAAAACAGTCAAGAGCAAGAGCGTTCTCGCCAATTCCGAGTACCATGGGTTTCATCGCTTGGATCAAAGGCCTGTTCAGCCGTAACACGAAGCAGACCGTCGCTAAGACGACCGTCAAGGCGACCCCCGTCGCCGCCCCGACCAACGGCGCCGCCAAGGCTGACGCCGACCTGCAGCCGCAGTGCGCAGCCCTCACCGGTGCCGGCGCCCAGTGCAAGCGCAGCGCCCGCCACGCCAGCAAGTACTGCGGCAGCCACAAGGGCTACCGCCCCCCGACCGCCGCCGTCGCCGCGGCCGCTAAGGACACCAAGCCCGTCGTGAAGGGCGCCAAGGACACCGCTCCTACCGCCCGCAAGGCCAGCACCAGCACGCCGGCCGCCCGCCCCCAGTGCGGCGCCATCACCACCGCCGGTGGCCAGTGCAAGTCCAGCGCCCGCCAGACCAGCAAGTACTGCGGCCGCCACAAGGGCTACCGCCCCCCGACCGCCGCCGTCGCTGCCGCTGCCAAGGACACCAAGCCCGCAGCCAAGAAGGCCCGCGACACGGCCCCCGCCGCTCGCCGCACGGTCTACAAGGAAGGCGACTACGCGCTCTACAAGAAGGGCAACCGCTACAACTTCAGCAAGAAGACCCAGAAGGAGATGAAGGACCAAGGCTTCACGCCGGTCTACGAGATCCCTTCCGGCAAGGCTGTCGGTAGCATGCCCAACGGCGTGCCCGTCCTCAAGAACAAGTAAGCGCTCTGGCGCTCTTGCCTTCTCCCCTTCCTCCTTTGTTCACCGCTTGATGGTGAAGCCTTGCAGATCGGAGAGCACCTGGCGGGCTGCTTCGATGTGTTCCACGCGGACGTAGATGGTGCCCATGGAGCCATGGGTGACTCCGAACGTATTGATGATGTCCACGCCGGCATCAGAGAATGCCTGGGCCATGTGCGCGAGCGCGCCGGGCTTGTTGGGCACCTGCAGCACAAACACCGTGATGGGCTTGGCTTTGAATCCGGAGGCCTCCACGACGGCTTGTGCACCTTTGACGTCGCCGGTGATGAACCGTACCATGCCCCGCTCGACGGAGAAGCCGTCGATGTTGACGCCG
>JBFJNL010000115.1:0-6189 GCA_041618195.1 Thermoplasmatota archaeon
ACCGCCAGCGATGCCAAAAGCTTATCAACGAGCACGTCTGGGAAACGCCATGGCTCGCCGGGGCGGTCGTGCACTGGGACGCATCTTGTGCGTCCTTCTCGTCGCCCTGCTTGCCCCTTTGTCAGCCATCACTTTCGCGTCTGCGGGCCCGGACGGGCACGATCACTGTGCTCCAGACCACGCCGCCAACCACCCCAATAAGAAGTGCGGTGCCGACAGCAAGACATGGTTCCGCGACCACGACGGAGACGGCCACGGCAACGAGAAGAATCGCCGCGTCGCTGAGGTGGCTCCCGACAACTACGTGGCCCTCGACGATGATTGCGACGACCACGACGCCGCCGTCCACCCCAACGCCGATGAGACCTACAACGGCATCGACGACGACTGCGACGGCGACATCGACGAAGACTACTCCGCGTACTATGCGGACCTTGATGGCGATGGCCACGGCGCCGGCGACCCCACGTACGCCACGACGCAGCCAGATGACCACGTCAGCACGGCCGATGATTGCGACGACGAGGCAGCGCACCGATTCCCGGGCAACCCTGAAATCGTCGGCAATGACGTCGACGAAGACTGCGATGGCCACGATCTCAAGGCCTGGTACCGCGACGCCGACGGAGACGGGCACGGCGATCCGGCGGCGGACCAACTCGGCAACACAGCCCCCGACGGGCACGTCGCCAGCGCCGACGACTGTGATGACGCGAAGGCGTCCACGCATCCCGGAGCGCACGAAACCTACAACGGCGTCGACGACGACTGCGACGGCGACATCGACGAAGACTACTCCGCGTACTACCCAGACACCGACGGCGACTCCTACGGCCAAGCCGACGCCACGGCCACCTACGCCACCGAGATCCTCCAGGGCTACAGCGCCGACAACTCGGACTGCGACGACAACAACGCCGCCACCCACCCCAACGCCGATGAGACCTACAACGGCATCGACGACGACTGCGACGGCGACATCGACGAAGCATTCTCACCATTCTACGCGGACCTTGATGGCGATGGCCACGGCGCAGGCGACCCCGCATACGCGACGGCAAAGCCCGCAGGCCACGTTGGACTCAACGATGACTGCGACGACACACGCGACTCCATCTACCCCGGCGCTCCGGAACTAGAGGACGGCTTGGACAACGATTGTGACACCGTCGTCCCAGAAGGCGTGGACGGAGATGGCGACGGATTCTACACCACCGGCCAGACCCCCGACTGCGACGACGCCGACAAACACGCGACCACCACGTGCGTGGACACCGACAAGGACGGCCAGAAAGACGTCCACGAAGAAGCATGCGGCAGCAATCCGCTCGACGCTGAATCGCTAGCCCAAGACACCGACGCCGACGCCGTGCCAGACTGCGTCGACGAGGACGATGACAACGACGGCGTCCTCGATGGCGAAGACGCATACCCCAGTGACCCGACCCGGATCACCAATGCACCCGTGCTCAACGACCGCCGCATCGTCGTGGCCGCCGGAGCCACGCGCACACTCAAACTCACGGGCCTCGACCCAGACAACGACCCGCTGACGGTCTCGGTGTCGGATGTTCCCGAAGGACTCACCCTGACGACCACGGACGGCGTGCAGCCGACCATCACGGTCACGGCACCGGAGTCGGGAACGTGGCGACTCCCGCTGCGAGTGGCGGATCACGTCTACGATTCCCAGGCCGTTTTGGAGGTCATCGTGTCCGAGGCGATCAAGCCGGTGGCCCTCGCGAACGATCAGCCGACCGTGATGGCGGGCATCGCGTTGGCCCTGGAGGGAGATTTTTCAGAACCAGTGGTCGGCACGGTGCTCAGCACGGATGACCCGTCCATGTTGGACGACGTGCCTGCGCAATCGACGCTTGGCCAGTATTACGACTTCGACCTGACGCTGCCAGCCGGCGTCAAAGCGACGTTCACCTTGTCGTATGACGACGATGCCGCCGAACAGGACCTGCGCATCTTCTACTGGGCGGGCGACCGCTGGGTCGACATGAAGACCGCACCAGATGCATTGCCCCGCCTTGTGAAGGGGACCACCGCAGCGTACGACAACACCGTCCACGCTTACGTGCACGACCTGGACGCGAACACCATCACCATCAAGCTGGATCATTTCAGCACCTACGGCTTGGGCACGCCCATGCCCGAGCCTGCCGGGGAGCCCCCCGCAGCGGAGAGTGTCGTGCAGCGTCGCGGCGGCGGAAGCCATTACCCGGTGGTCGTCGCGAGCGCCACCATCGACCCGGCCACGGGGAGCCTGACCACGGACAAGCTGCACGTCGCGGCTGGGCAGCGTTTCGCGTCCGGTGCCGACGAGGGCATGGTTCGCAGCGTCTCCTTCAAAGACGCCCCCCCGGGCGCGGCCACGCTGACCTACGCGGTCATCGAGGCCCCGGCGCCCATGCCAGAGGGCTTCGAAGGTTCGCCATACGTGATGGACCTCGAGCTCACCGCACCTGGCCCGGTAGACATCGTCTTCCAACATCTTGCAGCGCTCGTAGCGAGCGGAGACCCCGAACGTCTCGTTCTCCTGCACTTCCACCACGGCGCGTGGGATGTCACCAACGGCCGCTACGACGCGGCTTCCGCGACGTTCACTGCCTTCGGATTGGACGACTTCAGTCCTTTCGCGTTCGCGTTCGACAACATCGCACCGAGCCTCAAGGTCCGCCTCGACGGCGACAAGGCAGTGGCCGACGCCCATGACAACCGAGGCATCGCCTCGATCCAATGGCTCCAGCACGGCGTGGTCATCGCAGAGGGCGCTTCCCTCGACGTCGCCGGACTTACCGGTGAACTGGAGATCCTCGCCACCGATGCCTCAGGACTGCAAGCCAGCCAGACCCTGACCGTCAGCCGCAGCGAGCCACTGACGGGCCCATACCAGCCAGCGATCGGCAACGGAGACGCGTGGTTCTCGGCCGCCGCCCTCATCGCTACCATCGCTGGGCTGGTGGCCTCCCGCTACCGATTTGGGATCGACGCGGCGGCGGCAGTCCTTCGACGCCCCGGCGCGGTCCGCCGAACGGCGAGGACGCTGCTGCAAGGCGCGTGCATCGTCGCGTTGGCCGCATAGGCGAAGGCCATGCCCCACACGCCGCAACCGAACGCCAGGCCATGGCGCTCGAACCAGGCCTCTGAACACAATGGGAACGACGATGGCGGCGATGATGGCCGCCGACAGACCCGTGAGCACCGCGGCGGGGGCACCGACGCCCATTGACCCCAGGCTGAGCAGCAGCACGAACCACACGGCCAGGAACACGGCCAACACGATGGCGCTGCCGCGTCTGATGGACGGTCCAGGCCAGGCACCGAGCAGAAGCTCCACCATGCCAACGCATGGGCCTACGACGCCGTCGTGTTATGCTGCGCTCCGCGCGCGGGCAGGCAATGAGGCCGGCGTGGCCAGACCATCGCAAGGCGTCGAGACGGCTCAGATGAACTGGAACGGCTTGCCGGTCAGCTTCTCGAACGCTTCCTTGTAGCGCGCGCTGGTGCCAGCGACGAGGTCGTCGGGCAGCACCGGACCGGGGGCGGTCTTGTCCCAGTCTTGGGTCTCGAGCCAGTCACGGACGAACTGCTTGTCGAAGCTCGGTTGGCCCTGTCCGACCTTGTATTGGTCGGCTGGCCAGAAGCGGCTGCTGTCCGGGGTGAGCACTTCGTCCATCAGGACAATGGTGCCGTCGGCGCGGCGGCCGAACTCGAACTTGGTGTCGGCTAGGATGATGCCCCGCTTGGCGGCGTAATCACGGGCCAACTTGTAGATCTTGAGGGAGGTGTCGCGCAGCCATTCGGCGGTCTCGCGGCCGACGATGTCGACGGTGACGTCGAAGCTGACGTTCTCATCATGGTCGCCGATGGCGGCCTTCGTGCTGGGCGTGTAGAGCGGTTCCGGGAACATCTCAGATTCCTGCATACCGGCCGGGATGTCGATGCCGCAGATCTGGCCTGTCTTCTTGTAATCCTTCCAGCCGCTGCCGGTGATGTAACCGCGGACGATGCACTCGACCTCGAGGGGCTCGAGTTTCTCGACGAGGACCGCGTGGCCTTCCAGGATGTCCTTGTGCGGGTGCAGCTCAGCGGGCATGTCGTCGACGCGCTTGGCGACGATGTGGTGAGCGATGCCTTCCTTCTCAAGCAGCTCGAACCAGAAGTTGCTGATCTGCGTCAGGCACGCGCCCTTGTCGGGGATGCCCGGCTCGAGCACGACGTCGAATGCACTGATGCGATCGGTGGCGACCATCAGGAGGTGGTCTTCACCGACATGGTAGACTTCGCGCACCTTGCCACGGCGGAAGAGCGGCAGGGGCAGGTCGGTCGACGTGACGAGGGGCGTCAGTTGCTCCGCAGACATACGGCTGCCCACACGGCCCGGTTTGAAAAAGCCGACGCGTGGGTCTAAGGCGTCGACATCCATCCGACGCCGTGGATTGGGAAGCTTGGTGGACGCTGGGCCTCACGGCTGCGACGTTGGCATTGCCGTTCGTGATGTTGTTCATCGTGCCCCGCGATCGCAAGCCCAGCTCGGCCATCGCTTGGTTGCTGGTCATCGCCATCCTCCCCTGGGTGGGCTTGGTCTTGTTCCTGATTCTCGGCAATCCCCGTCTGCCCCGCGACCGGCGGCGGCGTCAGCTGGAGATGGAGCAGATCTTCGGCGAGGTCGTTTCGCAGTCATTGGAGGACCCGCGGGCACAGCCATGGATCCGCGGCGTGCTCCCCGACTCATATACCGGGCTCGGCAAGATGGGTTCGCGGCTCGGAGTATTGCCGCCTTTTGGCGGCAACCGCGTCGAGGTCCTTTCGGACTACTCGGGCACCATCGCCGACATCGCCAAAGCCATCAGGCAGGCCCAGCGGTTCGTGCACCTCCAGTACTACATCCTGGCCCAAGACGACACCACCGAACCCGTCATCCAGGCCATGGAGGACGCGGCACGGCGGGGGGTCACCGTGCGCGTGTTGATGGACCACCTCGGTTCTCGCGGCTACCCCGGCTACGGCGCCCTCAAGCGCAGGCTGCGCACCGCTGGCGCCCAGGTCGAACTGATGCTCCCGTTCGACCCCCTGCGCGGCAAAATGGCCCGGCCCGACCTCCGCAACCACCGCAAGATCGTCGTGGTGGACGGCGACGTGGGGTACATCGGTTCCCAGAACATGATCGGCTCCGGATACGTGACCCGACGAGGAGCGACGCCTCAGTACGAGTACCTCGATCTCGTCGCCCGTGTGCGCGGCCCCCTGGTCCAGCAGCTCGACGCGGTGTTCTTCACTGATTGGCACGCCGAGACCGGCAAGCAGTCCTTCATGCCTCCCGCCGTGCAGCCACAGGAAGGGACGACCGTGGGCCAGGTCCTGCCCAGCGGGCCGGGCCACACGACGGAAGCCAACCTGCGTGTCTTCAATGCCCTGCTGTACCGAGCGCGGCAACGCATCGTCATCGTGACCGCGTACTTCGTGCCCGACGAGACACTCATGATGGCGCTGACGACCGCCGCCCAGCGGGGTGTCCGCGTCTCCATCATCACGCCTGAACGGGGCAACCAGATGGTGCTGCGCCACGCCCAGCGGTCGTTCTACGGCGACCTTCTGCGTGCCGGCGTCCGCATCTTCCTGCACCCACGGCCATGGAACCTGCATACGAAGACCATCAGCATCGATGACGACGCCTGCGTCATCGGGTCGAGCAACCTGGACATCCGATCGTTCCAACTCAACCTGGAGGTGAGCCTGTTGTGTTACGGCGCCGAAGTGGTCCGGCCGCTGCGTGCGGTCGAGGATGCGTACATCGCCCAGTGCCGAGAGATCGACCTGGGCGAGTGGGAAGGCTTGAGCGCACCGAGCAGGCTCCTGGACAATCTGGCTCGGCTCACCAGCTCACTTCAATAACGGCGGCCGCGAACCATGGGTGTTGACGGCGACCGGCGGTCACTCGCGCCAGCGTTGCCATGCCGCCGCAGCGACGCCGCTCAAGAACGCCGCCTGTAATGCGATGCCGGCGATGCCGGTGATGAGTCCGGTGTTGGCCTGGATGCGACCTTTGAGCTCGCCGCCGCTTTGGCGGATGTCGCGTAGGGCGCGGGCACCCAGCGGGATGGCCGTGATCCCTGCAGCCAGGCCGAGGCCCGGAATGATGGTCGAGATGCCGAGCACCATGCTGGCGACCGCCTTGCC
>JBFJNL010000116.1:0-6141 GCA_041618195.1 Thermoplasmatota archaeon
AACTGGGTACGCTTCGATGAAGCGGCAGAGCTGATGCAACGGGGGCCCGACGCCCTTGCCTTGTTCTCCTGGTCCACGACCCTCGTCTGGATCGGCCTGTTCATCGCCGCCATCGGCGCCACCCTGCTGATGGTCATGGGTCAACAGACGCTCAAGGTCGATGCGGCACGCTGGATCGGATCAAGCAGCGCCTTGTTGGTCGTCGCCGGCAGCGCCATCGCCTTCATGGCGTGCATGTACCACGTCGGCACCGGTTTCTCCACTTTCCTGGGCACACTGCTCTTCACCGAGTTCCGTGCCCAGTTCTGGGCCATCAGCCCCGTCATCGTCGCCATCGCTGCCGTCGTGGCAGCCCACAATGGGTTGTCCATCATGGTCCGCGTCAGCGCCAACCGTGATGGAATCCGTGACCACGCCGCCGCCCATGCCAACACCACGCGAGCCGCGCTGGCCTTCATGGGCATCCTGCTCGCCGTCCCGTGGGCCATCGGCCTACTGCCGGACGGCGTCAGCGACGAGGTCAACTTCCGCATCGAAGGCGACGACACGGCGCCGATGTTCTTTTCGGCACAGGACATCCAAGGTGTCACCGTCGCCGAGATGGACGATCATGGACGCCTGCGCTACGCGCGCCAAGGTGACTGGGATTGGATGCAGGCCACCATCAGTATCCTGCTCGCCGCAGCTTGGTGCAGCCTCATCGTCGGCACCCTCGGCACCTTCATCGGCACCCTGCGTAGCGTCGGCGTCGGGGCAGGCATCGAACGGACCATCCGCATGCTGCTCTACCCGGTCGGTCTCGTCTGGGCCGCCGCCGCCATCTTCTACTTGCTATCGTGGTTCTTCGCCAAGCCTGACAGCAGCATCACGGACACCTTCCTGCCAGGCTTCTGGCCGGTACTGGTGCCCATCGCCGCCTATGTCGTCCTGAAGGGCCAATGGGGCATCGTGACGTCGCCAATGCCGGCAGCCGAAAGCAACGCCATCGCCGTTTGAGGAAACCCTCTTTTGGTCGCTGGGGTTGGTCAACCCCCCCCGGTGGTCGAACATGAACAAGATAGGACATTTTGGCACGCCCGCCCTGGTGGCAGGCGGACTCGCGGTCGCACTCCTCGTGATGCACCTGGCGGTCCCCTTCGGCGTCTTCGATTTCAACAAGCAGACGAATGATGTCGGCATCGCCGACGACACCATCTCCCGAGGCGAGATGGCCGACATCCACGATGCTGCAGACGGCTATGGGCCCGCCAGCCCCGGCGTCACCCTTGCCGGCGTCATCATCGCCATGGTCGCGGGCCTGCTGCTTGTCGCCGTCGGCTTCGTGCCCATGCCCGTGGTGGCAGCGCGCTTCTCTGGCTGGTTGCTGGGCCTGGTCGGGGCGGTCGGCAGCATCATGGCCCTGACCAGCAGCGCGTACTGGCTCGGCACCGGGTTCACCACGCTCCTCAGCGTCCTGACGCCCAACCCGGATCCTGCTCAGCGCCTCTGGATCATCAGCCCCTTGCTGCTGTTCATCGGCGCCGGCGCGCTCATCATGGTGTTCTTCAAGGTCATGGCCGGCGTCGTCGCCAAGCGCGACGGCCTGCGTCTACAGGCGACCGCTCAGCTCAAGGGAGCCACCCTGGCCGCGGTGCTCCTGGCCTTGGTTCTCATCGTGCCGTGGAGCCTGCAGATCCTCAGCGGCGACGAGACCCGCGCCACCGGGGCCTGCTCGCCCAATGAGAGCTGCTCGGCCAGTTACACCTTCTTCACGGCGTTCGGACACGGTGACAACGACATCGTACGCCAAGCCTACACCGGTCAGAACTTCGGCGGCATCATCGGCATCGCCGAGGCCTCCAAGGACTTCGACCAGGGCATGTTCACCGGTCTGGCGTTCAGTCTCAAGGTCATGACCGCCACCGGCTGGGTCGGCTTCTTGCTCGGGGCGCTTGCGACCGCGGGCCCGGTGCTCGGCAGCGCCTTCAAACTGCCCAGCGCCGCCAAATGGAGTTCGCTGCTGCAAGGCCTGACGCTGCCGATGGCCCTGTGGTCCGCGCTCATGTGGATCCTCGCCAGCAGCTACATGTGGCGCCCGAACTGGGACGATGGCGCCGCCTTCGGCGTCACCCAGATCAAGGATTTCCAGCTCTGGGTCTGGCCTGCGGCACCCATCTTCGTCGGTGCCGTCCTGGCCATCTGGGCGGTCATGCAGATGAGGGCCGTCCGCGTGCTCTTCGACCACGCCGGCGGCGTCGCCGCGCTGGCCTCCAAGAACGCCCACAGCTTCGACTGAGGCGACGCCATTCCTTCTCCCCGGCTTCTCCTGTTGGCGTCGGACGCAGGCGACGCCGGCCGCGAACTTCGTCAGACCCGGTCGGCCCGCCGGGCCGCTCGGAGGCTTTTTGCGCATGTCCTGGGTCGGTTCACCTGAGTCCTGTGAGCAGCATCATCCACGTCCACGCACGCGAGGTCCTCGATAGCCGCGGAAACCCTACTGTCGAAGCAGATGTCATCACGGACAGCGGCGCCCGCGGGACGGCCATCGTCCCCAGTGGTGCCAGCACCGGCACCCATGAAGCGGTCGAACTCCGCGACGGTGGCGCCCGCTACCTCGGAAAGGGCGTCATGGACGCCGTGCGCAACATCAACGATCAGATCGCAGACACTGTGGGCGGCATGGACGTCTTCGATCAGCAGGGCGTCGACGCCGAGATGATCGATCTGGACGGCACCCCCAACAAGAGCAAGCTCGGTGCCAACGCCATCCTTGCCGTCAGCCTGGCCACGGCCCGCGCCGCCGCCGAAGAACTGCAGGTCCCGCTGCACATGTACCTTGGTGGCCAGGTCGGCCGCGTCCTGCCGGTCCCCCTGATGAACATCCTGAACGGTGGCGCCCACGCCGCCAACAACGTCAGTGTCCAGGAATTCATGGTGGCCCCCGTCGGCGCCGACACCTACCGCGATGCCCTGCGTATGGGCGTCGAGGTCTACCATCACCTCAAGAAGGCCCTCAAGAACGACGGCCTCGCGACCGCGGTCGGTGACGAAGGCGGCTTCGCACCCGACCTCCCCAGCAACGTCGATGCCCTGAGCTACATCGAGAAAGCCGTCAGCAGCGCCGGCTACGAACTCGGCAGCGACCTGCTTCTGGCGCTCGACGTGGCGGCCACCGAACTCTACAACGCCGAGTCCAACGAGTATGACTTCGGCGAAGACGGCCGCAAGAGCCCCGATGAGGTCATCGACTTCTACGCCGAAATGTGCGACCGCTTCCCCATCGTCTCCATCGAGGACGGCATGAGCGAAGACGACCACGTCGGCTGGCAATCCATCACCAAGCGCCTCGGCGCCCGCTGCCAACTGGTCGGCGATGACCTGTTCGTCACCAACCGACCGCGCCTCGAGGACGGCATCGCCAACAACGAAGCCAACTCGATCCTCATCAAGGTCAACCAGATCGGCACCCTGAGCGAGACGCTGGACGTCATGCGCCTCGCCGAGAACCACGGCTTCACCAACGTCGTCAGCCACCGCAGCGGCGAGACGGAAGACAACACCATCAGTCACATCGCCGTCGCCACCAACGCCGGCCAGATCAAGACCGGCGCACCCGCTCGCAGTGACCGCGTCGCCAAGTACAACGAACTCCTTCGCATCGAAGAAGGCCTCGGCTCCGCCGCCGTCTACCGGGGCGCCAACACGTTCCGCCGATTCCTGTGAAGGCCATCGCCTTGGCCGCACTCGCGGCCCTGCTGCTCGCCGGCTGCGCACAGTGCGTGCCCATGCTCGAGGTCCGCCACTGCATGGATGCCTGCGCCGCCAGTCCCGACGCCGTGATGGTCGACTGGACCCAAGCGGACGCCGAGATGTGGCCTGCCTTCCACGCACTCATCGTCAAGGCTGAACTCGGCGAGCACGAGCACGCCAAATGGACCAGTGCGTCGGAGAAGGCGTTCTGGGAGCACTACGACGTCACCGGCGACATGAAGGAACTGCACGTCCTGTATGACGGCGAGTCCTACCGCCTCAAGGTGCTGACCTGTGGTTGACGCCATCCGCATCCGCGGCCTCGTCAAGCAATACGGCGACAAGCGCGCCGTGGACGGCATCGATCTGACCGTCCCAGAGGGCTCGTTCTTTGGCCTGCTTGGACCCAACGGCGCGGGCAAGACCACCACCATCGGCGCCCTGACAGGCCTGGTGCGTCCCACAGCAGGCAGCATCGAGGTCTTCGGTGTCGACGCGTGGAAGGAACCGGCCAGGGCCAAGTCGATGATCGGCGTCTGCCCGCAGGAGCCGAACTTCGACGATTTCCTCGGCCTGGAACGCATCCTGGCGTACCACGCCGGGTACTTCGGCTACGACTACGACGAGAGCCTCGAGCGCGCCCGCGAACTGCTGCGCGTGTTCGACCTCTACGACTACCGCAGCAAGCGCACCAGCACGCTGAGTGGCGGCATGAAGCGTCGGCTGTTGCTGGCGCGCGCCCTGATGCACAAGCCACGCCTGTTGATCCTCGACGAGCCCACCGCCGGCGTCGACGTCGAACTGCGCCGTGGATTGTGGGACTACGTGCGCAAGCTCAACGACGACGGCATGACCGTCCTGCTGACCACCCATTACCTGGAAGAGGCCGAGGCGCTGTGTGACGACATCACGGTCATCGATCAAGGCCGCGTCATCGAACAAGGCAGCCCTGATGACCTGCGCGCCAAGTACGGCGTGCGCCGGGTCATCATCACGCCGGAGCACATGCCGGACACCTTGGACATGGGCGACTTCACCGTCGACCCCGGCGGTCGGCTCGTCCTCGAATCCGCCGAACCGACACTCGGCATGCGCCAGATGCTACGCAACCTGGACCACGCCAACGTCGACGTGGTGGACATCGAAGTATCGCAGAGTCGCCTGGAAGACGTGTTCGTCCACTTGACCCGCCGCGGCGAGATGGAGGTCCCATGAGCATCGTGGGCGCCCGCGAACGGGGCACCACGTATGCCACGTTCATGTTGGCTCGTCGGGAGTCGGCGCGCTTCATGAACGTCTGGGTGCAGACCATCGTCCCGCCCGTCGTCTCTGCGGCATTGTTCCTGTTCGTCTTCGGGCACGCCCTTGGCGACCGCATCCAGGCGTTCGATGGCGTCCCCTACCTCACCTTCATCGTGCCTGGCCTGGTCATCCAAGGGGCCCTCACCAATGCCTTCGCCAACACTGGCAGCAGCCTGTTCGATGCCCGCCGCGCTGGCTACATCGACGACATCTTGACCAGCCCGCTCAAGGATTGGCAGATCGTCATCGCCTACACGCTGAGCGGCATCGTGCGCGGCGGCCTCATCGGCGTGCTGACCATCGCCATCGCCGTCCCCGTCGCGACCGGATGGGACGTCAATTGGCTGTTGTTTCCTGTGGTCTTGCTGCTGAGTTGTGCCATCTTCGCGCTGCTCGGGGTCCTCATCGGCCTCGTGGCGACCCGCTGGGACCACGTCTTCGTGCCCCAGACCTTCGTCATGACGCCCCTCATCTTCATGGGTGGCGTGTTCTACCCGGTGGATCTGCTGAGCCCTGGTCTGGCAGCGGCCAGTCGTTTCAACCCGATCCTGTACATCGTGGATCTGCAACGCGGCGCGCTGCTGGGCACTTACGCTTTCCCCGTCGGCCCGAGCCTGATCGGCCTCGTGCTGGCCACAGCGGCCCTGTTCTGGCTGGTCCTGCGGCAATTCCAGTCGTCCGCCAAGTTGCGCGGGTAGGGAGAAAGCGGCAAAGGTTATGATGGTCAAAGAAGGGCCATGGTTGATGCGACATCTTCTCATGATCGCTGCCTTGCTCGTCGTCGGCCTTGCCGGCTGTGCGGACGAAGGTAGCATCGCCCCGACCCAGGACGACACGACCGCCGCCGACGACACGGTCAAGGCGACCAAGACGACCGGCGTCATCCGCGGCGTCATCGTCGATGCCACCGTGACGCCCATCGCGGACGCCACCATCCGCATCAAATCCCTGGGCGTCGAGACCACGTCCTTGGCCGACGGTAGCTTCGGTTTCAGCGACCTCGAGCCCGGCTCGTATTTCCTTGAGGTCACCAAACTCGGCTTCAAGAAGGTCCAGGCTTCGGCCCCCGTCGAGGCGGGTGTCGACAAGCCTGCCATCGTGCGCGTGCAG
>JBFJNL010000117.1:0-6137 GCA_041618195.1 Thermoplasmatota archaeon
GGCGAGCGGCACGCTTACGGATGACGGCGACGAGATCCCGTTCCGCGTCGACCGCATCACCAACGACACCATGATCGTCATCGACTTCCACTCCGAGGAGGCCATCACCTTCAAGATCTTTGATTCCGAAGGCAAGCAGGCCGGCTGGTGGAACATGGACCACGCCTGGGCGCGCGGCTGGCAGTACCAGAGCCGGGCCGATGGCTTGTCGGCGGGCGAATGGACCCTGAAGATCGGTTGCGATGGGACGTGCAGCTTCGATATCGGCGTGTCATAGCCCAGGGATTCATCAGATGGAACATGCTATACCGCAGGGGGGTGATGCGTGGCGTCGGCCCACTGCCGACAGATATATTACAATGAAAACAAGTGGTGTGATACTAGGTCTGATGATGGTTGTCGGCTTGCTTGCAACCCCAGGGGTTGCCGCCTCGAATGGGGGCAACGAGTGCGATTTCGAGGACGATGCGATTCAAGGAAACTGCTGGATCTACACATATACTTGCAGCCCGAACGAGCCCGGAGGAGATCCGGGTGAAAATTGTAGCAACGGGGAGCTCCGAAAGCGACCCTTAATGTTCTGCACAATTTTCTACAGGGGGACCTGCGTCGCAGACCCCGTAGTCACAGCGCAAAGTATCATCGACGGATAGTCTACAAGCAACCATCTCCCTCTACCCTAAAATCATGCGAGCAATCTGGATTCTGCTGCTGTTGGCCCCCGTCGGGCATGCCCAGATGGCGGACTCCGCCGGAGACGTTGTGCTGGTGCTTGACGGCGATGCTCGCATACCGTACGATTCGCCCCAGCACGACCTCATCGGCCTCTACCTCGAGGAGTCTAGGCATGAACTCGTATTCCGACTCGAAACGGCTGCGCTGGAGGAGAAACCTGACTTCCGAGCGCAGCTCAACGTGACCGTGGGTGGCGTGCCATACATACTTCGAATCGAAGACAGCGTGGCACCGGGCCGAGCCGTCTGGGCCAATCGGGACCAATTCGCCCTGGAAGAGGACCTGATTATCGAACGTGAGGACGCGTCAAGAATCATCCGAGTGCCGAAGTCGATGCTCATCGGGGCTGACGGCACCGCGGGGGCACTCGGCATGCTCATTTCGGTCGATTCGGCCGCCCTGATTCCAAGCGGCGGGGCTTCGTCTGGCGAGGACAAGTACGGTTACCTGATGGACGCCATGGCCCCGGGGATCTCCATTGTCTTGGCCGATGGAGGCCAAGCCCCAAAGATTGTGAGCCTGGCCAGCCCCACCCCGACCCGCGTATCCAATGGCGCCGCTACGACATACGCATTCACGCTCACGCTCCAGAATCTGGAGGCGACTGATCAAGTGGCACTACTCGGGGTGGGAGACAGTCCGGACGGCTGGGCCGTTCGTTTGCCAATCGACGTTGTCCGGCTTGCGCCGGGTGAACGCCGCGAGCTACCCGCGCTCGTCTCTGTACCGTTCAACCATCAACATGGAGCGTTCGACTTCGTCTCCATCCACGCAACGGGCGAAGACGGCGACGCGTACAGCGCCGTCGACTTGGCAGTTCGGTATACAAACATCCCGCAGCCGGCCGGGCACCACCCAACAATGTGGCTCCATGGGATGAATCCGTACCGCGACGATGTCTCCCCCGGCCGCCTCTTCTTCAATGCAATCGAAGACGACCCGCTGGACGAGTCGTATTCCGTAGGGCCCCGCTTCTGCACCACTGAAGGCCGCCAGACCCGCTACCACTGGGACGCGGCCCTGGACCCCCGACTCAATATTGGGCTGGATTTTGATCTGAACCAAACCGCGGCCCTGCACGTTCCGTTAAGCACGCCCCGATCCATGTCGCTCAACGAAGTCACCGCCCAACTTCTCGTCGGTGGCAACGTGGTCGCCACTGGCGAATTGGCCGACGGGCAAGCACTAGAGCCGGACGAAGTCAATGTGGTTTCGCTTGAGCTCTCGATACTAGACTCCGCGGACAGAGTCGAATTCCACCCTGACAATCACATGGATCTCATTCTGGAGATCCTTGCAGAAGACGTTTCGTTGAGCGCATGCCAACTGATCGGGCCCCGCGTCGCCCCCGGCGGGCATTTGGAATTGCCCTTGCTGGGATACCACGATGCGCTTCCGGTCGTCGGCGACCAATTACTCGTGGCAAAGCCTGTGGCCGCACAAGTGGCCCCTGGGAGCACCGTTGTCCGGCTGCACCGGCTGGCGGGCGAGGCATCCACGGAATACGAGGTCCGCCTCTTTGGCCATGGCGCCGAGTACTCATACCTGCTCCCCGGCCAAAGCCTATGGACCGACGAGGATGGCACCGGCGAGTTTGAACTGGTCGTCGAGGTGCCGGCTGACGCAGCCGACGGCCAGGTCGTCGACCTGATTGTGGAGGCCACCACGGGCCGGTCCGCGGGTCTCCTGCGAACCCACTTTGTCATCCAGGCCGCAGGAGTAGACCTCTCGGAGGCGCCGTCCATCCGCACGCCAGGAAAGGACAGTCCGCTGAATTGGCTGCCCGGGGTCGCGGCATTGGCCACGTTGGCGTGGCTCCGCCGACGATGAGCTAGATGAATTCAGCGATGGCTTCCAGTTCGAAGGGCACGTTGAGCGGTAGCTCGGCCATGCCGACAGCGCTGCGGGCGTGGATGCCGTTCTTGCCGAAGGCCTCGGCGATGAGGTCACTGGCGCCGTTGGTGACGATGTGGATGTCGGTGAAGCCGGGCGCCGTGTTGACGAACCCGCTTAGGCGCACCACGCGGACATCATCCAGCGTCTTGCCAGCCTCGGCCGCGGCGGCCTTCAGCACACCGAGCACGTTGAGCGCGCAGATCTGCGCGATGCCCTTGGCGGCGTCGATGTCGTGGCCGCCGTCGCCGACCTTGCCGGTAGCGTGGATCTTGCCGTCCACTACCGGGATCTGCCCGGCGACGTAGACGGTGTTGCCACTGATGGTCCACGGGACGTAGTTGGCGGCGGGCTTGACGAGCGCCGGCACGGCGAGTCCGAGGGCTTCGACGCGGGCTTCGACTTGGGTCATAGGACAAGGCCAGGCCGCAGGGGGCTTCAAACCGTCGCTACGCAGAACCGGCGGCGTGGGTGCGTGGCGGCCGGGTCAGGCGACTCGGAGAGCCGTTGCGGCCCCCATACCGAACCTTCGCCCACATCGTCTAAATACGGTGGTTCCGAGTCGTCGCTATGCTGCGAGGTTGGGCCCTGGTGCTCATGTTCACGACGATCACCCTGGCCGGTTGTGCCGGCACAGAGACGGTCCAAGACTTCGGCGCCGTCGAAGCCCCGACCCTCCAGGCCGGCTACGCCTATGCCTACGACATCGCCGGTAACGTCGAGTTCGAGGCAAACGCCTACCTCGATGGCGAGCCCATCGAAGAGGACTCCAACAGCATCACCATCCCGCAGACGCCCTTGTTCGCCATGCAAGTGCTCAACACGTCGTTCGGGCCCAACGGCAGCTTCTACCTCGCCGCAGCACGCTACAGTGAAGCGCCGGCCAGCGCACTGTTCGGCGACCCATCCGACGGCATCTTCGGCAAAGCCCCCGTGGCCATCCGCAAGAGCGACCTGTCCCAATTCAGCGTCAACACACGCCAGACGCAGAACTGCAACCCAGGCTGCCGCCTCGCCACGACCTCCATGGAAGTCAGCAGCGAGACCCTGCTGGACCCATACCTTGACTTCCCGTTGGTCGCCGGCAAGACCTGGACCAACCAGGTCGACTTCGGCTTCGGCCTGCCCGGCGTCCACGCCATCCTCGACTCCAAGGTCCTGGGCAAGGAGAACCTCGAGGTGGGCAACTCCAGCGTCGAGGCCATCCACGTGCAGCACACGCTGCGCTTGCCGTCGGGCAGCGGTTTCGCTGACGCCCTTCGGTCGGAGATGGCCGCGGAAGGCGCCGAGCAGATCACCGTCGAACTCGTGCTTGACGGACGCATCGACAGTTACTACGCCGAAGCCTACCAGAACGTGGTCCGCGAAGTGTCACGCAGCAACATCGCCATGGATGTCTCGTTCACCAAGGAAGGCCAGGAATTCGTCGCCCGCCTCGCCGCCAGCACCGACCTCACCATGTCGCTGGCCGCCGCCGCGCTCGAACAGGACCCCGAGCTCGACCAAGCAAGCATCTTCGCGTTCTTTGACGGAGCACAGGCGATCAAGCGACCGGGCACCACCACGGACATCGGCACGTACGCCATCCAGGTCACCGCGGATGCCGCTGAATTCAACGTGGCCGACAAGGTGCCCGTCTCGTTCACCGTCACCGCGACGCCGCCCTTGCCGGCCTCCGACACCATCCGATACACCATCTCAGGTAGCGCCGGCCAACTCGTCGACTCTGGCGTCGGCGCCACCTTCGAAGCCACGTTCGCCGACGCCGGCCTCTACCAGGTCGTCGTGCAGGCCGTCAGCCCGGCCGGCGTCGTCCAGGCCATCGACGCCATGGTCGTCGCAGCTGACTACGACGGCACCGCCGCACTGACCTGCGGCAACGTCATCCTGGCCGCCGTGCCGGGTAGTGGGTCGTGCACCAGCACGGCCATCCCGGTGACCAGCGCCAAGGGCCTGCAAGGCGTCTCCATCACCATCAACGCCGACAACTCCGCAGCCTTGGGCGGCACGTTCCGCATCACCGACAGCGCAGGCACCGTCGTGGAGAAGACCGCCAGTGACGGCGACGGCTTCACCCTGGACGAGCTGAGCACGCTGCTGATCGACGCCGACGGCTGGATCGCGACCTGGCACCGCCAGGCCGCTCTCTTGGAAGACGCCAGCGTCACCACGAGTCTGGACTACGGCCCGGAGACCGCAGACGAGGCCGCTTCCGAGGAGGGCGTCCTGTTCCAGGCCATGCACACCCAACTCGGCCGGATGCGCGCCATCCTACCCGGCTTCCAGTAGCCGCGATTCCAGAGGGTAAGGGGTAACGTCGGAACGCATTGTGGGTCCCGCATGGCTCAAGCCAGCGCCACTAGTGGCCCCCTCCTCACCTCTGCCCCGATCTCGTGCACCCTGACCACCACCAACCTCGCCAACTGTCGAGAGTTCTACGAGAAGAAGCTCGGCCTGCGTGTCGCCAGCGCCGAGAGCGACGGCATCGAATTCGCCTGCGGTGACGGCACGCACCTCTACGTCTACCAGCGAAGCGAAGCACCGCGCGCCACCAACACGGTCGCGTCCTTCAAGGTCCCGGACCTCAAGGCCGCCGTCACCTCCCTGCGCAACCAGGGCATCAAGTTCGAGGAGTACGACCTCCCCGGCCTGAAGACTGTCAATGGCATCGCCACGACGGGCAACTGGTCCGCCGCCTGGTTCAAGGACCCGGACGGAAACATCCTGGCCATCGGCAACCGTTAGACCCGGCCGCCACGGTCCGATCGACGCGGCCCCCGCCGCGCCCCCATTCCCCCTTTTTCCCCACGAACCCTTTTGACGCCGGGCCCAGTCGCCGGCCCTGTATGGTATCCATCGCGGTCATGGTCAAGATGTCCCCTGACGTCAGCCAGCTCAAGATCGATCCCGCGACCCAAGAGCCCAAGGTGGCGGGTCTGCCGTGGAAGGTCAGCGACTTCGACAAGCACGCCGTCGAGGCTGCTGTCAAGCTCAAGGAAGCCGGCCAGGCATCCAAGATCATCGCGTATTCCTACAACCCCGGCCCCAACGGCGGGAACCTCATCAAGGAGCCCCTCGCCATGGGCTGCGATGAAGCCGTCATCATCACCGGCCCCGAGACCGACGGGCGCGGCATCGCCAAGGTGCTCGCGGCCGCCATCAAGGCCGACGGCGCCGATCTGGTGTTCGGTGCCACCGAGTCCCTGGACCGCGTCGCCGGCGAGATCGTCCTGCGCGTCGCCGCCGAACTCGGGATGCCCAGCATCTACAACACCCAATCCATCACCAGCGTCGCCGACGGCAAACTCACCGCCGTGCGCGACGCCGACCAGAGCGAGATCGTCGAGGTCCCGTTGCCCGTCGCCTGCGCGATGAACGACGAGATCAACCACCCACGCCTCCCGGCTCTGATGCAGATCCTGCAGGCCGGCAAGAAGCCCATCCACAACAAGACGTCCGCCGACCTGGGCGTGGCCGATGCTGACATCGCCCGCCGCATGACGCAGACC
>JBFJNL010000118.1:0-6130 GCA_041618195.1 Thermoplasmatota archaeon
CTTCATCAGCGCGTCGTTGACGTTCATGACGGGGATCTTGAGTTTCCCTTCGTCATGCATGGATTGGAAGCGGATGACGCCCGTCGTGGTCTCTTCGGCGCCGCCGATGAGGTGTTCGAGGCAGTCGGTGCGCTTGGTGTGTGCCAGGAAACCTAGGTCGCCGCCGTCATCGATGACGAGGTGCGGCTTGTGGTCGAGGATCCATTCAAGCGACGCATAGTACTCTTCGCCGTTCTGGCCCTTCTTGGCCATGGTGGGCAGTTCGTAGTGGTCGTTCATGGCGACGACGACGCGGTCGTCAGTGGAGTCCGGGTTGCAGCCGGCCAGGCGCACGTCGGCACCCGCGGCCTGGAGTGCGAGAGCGAGGTTGCATGTCTTGGCTTCGACGTGCAGGGCCATGCCGATGCGGAGACCGGCCAGGGGCTGCTCGTCTTCGAAGCGGGTGCGGATGGCTCCCAGCACGCCCATGTGGCGGCGGGCCCATTCGATGCGGCGCACGCCTTCTTCCAGGAGTTCGGGCGTCGCCTTGGGAGTCAATTGCAGTTCAGGCACATCCTCCGCACGGATGCGCCTTCATAGATGGTTTGGGGCGGGGGCCGCGCCTCGGCGGGCCTCTCGCCCGAACCACAAAACGATGATGGATAGCACCAGCGCGCCGCCCACAGCCACCCACGACCACATGGTCGCGTCGGTGGCGGCCAGAACGCAAGCGATGTCGTAGGTGTCTGGGCCGGAACAGTATGTGGCGGCCCGGAACCACAGCGCCCAGACGGAGCCTCCGGCACCGGCCACGGCCAACAATGCGGAGGCCCACGCCCACGTCTTCATGCCAACGCCCCACCACAGTGTCCGCAGAAGCGTGCAGTGTCGGGGCTCAGCCCTTTGCAGCCTGGGCACCGTAGGCGCGGGGCACCTTGGCCGCCGCCGGTGACGATGACCACTTGTTGCTGTTGTTGCTGGCCTCGGCCGCCACGACGGGCAAGCACGACGACCAAGAAGATGATCCAGAACAGCGGGTTGAACAGGGTGAACAGGGCGATGCCGATGAGCACCTCGGCGCCGTCGGCCACGCCGCCAATGAGCATGCTGATGAGCAGCACGGCCACCGCGACAGCGATGACGGGCATGAGGATGCGTTGTTGCTGGTTCATGCAGCAGCTCCGCACGCTGGGCAGAAGGCTCCGCCGGCCTTGGGCTGGCCGCAGCCGGTGCAGAACTGGCCGCCCGTGACGACGACGATCTGTTGTTGCTGCTGTTGCCGGCCGCCGGTGGACAGGCCGACGATGAGGAGCACAAGCCCCAGCAGGCCGCTGAGGACCGCGATGGGCACGACGATGAACAGCATGACGATGGCGTCTTCGAGGCCATCGCTGCTCGCATCCAGCATGGCGAACGGGACGATGATGGCGAGGCCAAGGATGACCGCGCCGGAGATGGCGAGCCCGCGATTCATCTAGGCACCGGCGCCGCAATCAGGGCAGAAGCGGGCCCCGTCTGGCATGCGGCCCTTGCAGCTGGCGCAGACGGATTGGATACCACTGCCACTCTGGGTGATGACGCGGCCGCCACGGAGCACCACGGACTGCTGCTGGCCACCGCCACCGCCGCCACCGACGCCGATGCCGTTGCCGGTCAGCAGTGTAAGGGACACGGCCAAGAATACCAGGGCGCCGATGATGAGCATGATCGTGGGAGCGCCTTCGAACGTCGTCACGCCAAGGATGACGAACAACGCCATCAGGCCGAGGAACACGTAACCGACGATTTGTTGGGCTTGGCGATCGGGTGCCATGGGTCGACCCAGCCCAAGAAACGCGGATAAAACCTGTGGGTCAGACATCGACCATTCCCGATGGTTTTGGGGGGTCGATCATCGACACCCGGTGGCCAAGTGCCTTATAGCCGAACACCTCGGGGAGACTTACACATGGCACGCCGACGAAGGAAAATGGGGAAGCGCCGTCAGGGACCTGGCCACAACGAGGCCAACAAGCAGACCCGGGAGTCCAGGTCTCGCAGCAAGATGATTGACGCCCGGCGCGAATCCCACTTCCGTTACGACGTGGAGGAACTCCTCGTCGCGTCTGGTATGGAGCCAGAAGAATGGCGACCGTTCCTGCAGACCCTTTGGGCGCAGGGCAACCGTCAGGGCCTCGATGAGGCCAAGGACTGGCTCAAGGTGCAGGTCGACGAAGGCCGCATCGATGAGCCGATGGAGAACAAGGTCTGGAACCTTGTCAAGAAGTACTCGACCTACCGTTGAGTCCCTCCCCTTCCGTCCACCCATAGCACCCATCAGCGGTGGCGCCGCCGCGCTCGATCAGCATCCGCGCCGGGGGCGGCTCGTTGCAGGGCTCCACAGGCTCCATAGGCTCCACAGGTAGTTTCACTCACCTTTGGGCGCCGTTCAAGCCAGTGGCCGAGTTCCTTCCACACATGGCCCAGTTCCAACGTGCCCCGGGCGCCTGCCCTGCATGTGACCGCACCGTCCCCCGCCTCATCACCCCGCTCGGCGAGACGTACGTCTGCCCCAGCGATGGCCGGCTCGAATACGGCCCCGGACGCGTACCCCTCGAAGCACTCGGGCACCGCGCCGGCCTGATGAGTTTCGGCTTCGCGCAGCCCCGCACCGGCCTCGAGATGGTCTTCTAGACTCCCACAACCCTTTTGCCCCGTTTGACTGCCTGCACAGCATGCGTGTCTTGTTCGTGACAGCCCTCTTGGTGGCCGTCGTGTTGAGTGGATGTTCCGGCAAAGGTGCCGAGCCGACGGAAGGCCCCCAGACGGCCCCAGCCATCGACACCAATGACCTCGACACCACCGGTGCCGTCGTCAACATCACCTCCGAAGCGACCACCCTCGTCTTCGATGCCGTCTCCCTCCCGTTCCAAAAATCCTTCAAGATCCCCGCCGGCGCCACCATGGTCCGCTTCGTGGCTGATCCCCTTGACGCGCCGACCATCGGCGTCTCCATGAAACACCTGGACACCGGTCGCCGCCGCTGCAACCAGCAAAGCGTCGACGGCTTCTCGAGCACCTTGACCGGCGCCCGCAGCTGCAGCAGCATCACCGCCCTTGACCCGGCCGGCACCACCTGGGAAGCCAGCGCCACCGGCACCGGCAATGCCAACGCCCGCCTCGAATTCCTCGTGCGCCCAGTCGATGGCATCGCCGGCATGCTCAACCTCAGCAACCTTAGCCAAGCCACCTACGAGTTGGAACCGACCTCGTACTTCCCCGTCCCGAGCTTCGACGGCACACCCCTCTGGGTAGAGGTCACCAAGCCCGTCGGCGAAGGCCCCTGGCCCACCATCATCGCCAGCAGCCCCTACAACGGCGAAGTCAACCGCGGCGTCAACCCCGCCATGTGGCAATACTGGACCCAGGACTGGGCCATGCGCGGCTACGTCGCAGTGAACGTCGACGTGCGCGGCTACGGCATGAGTGGCGGCTGCGTCGAGGTCTGGGGCATCAACGAGCAGAAGGACCAGGCGTTCATCGTCGACTGGGTCGCCCAACAATCCTGGAGCGACGGCAACGTCGGCTTCTACGGCCAATCCTACGTCGGCACCACGCCGGTGGCTGCCGCCGTGCAGACCCCGGAGGCCCTCAAGGCCATCATCGCCGTCGCCCCAGTGATCAACTCGTACAACGACTGGCACTACGGCGGCGTCCCCAACGGCGAAGCCGCTCTCAGCCCCGTCGCATACCAGGTCCTGACCGCTGCCCCCGCAGCACCCGAACCCGGTCGCACCGACATGGCGTCGTTCCTCGCGCAGGCGACCAGCGGCATCTGCGACCCGTCGTTGCTGCCCCGCGCCAACGACCCCCGCGCGGTCTACAACGAGTTCTACGAAGAGCGTGACTTCTCCCTGCGCGCCGGCGACATCAAGGCCGCCGTCCTTTACACGGAAGGCTTCGAAGACGCCAACGTCAAGTCCGCCATGATCCCCGGCTGGTTCAACGAGATCACCGCCCCCAAGCTCGGTGTCTTTGGCCACTGGCTGCACCAACACCCGGCCCGCATGGACCAGGAAGCGCTCTTCGTGGCCTGGATGGATCAATACGTCAAGGGCAAGGACATGGGCTTCGAGAACGTCCCCAACGCCGTCATCAGCGCCGAGAGCGACTACCACCGCACGGCCGACGCCTGGCCGCCTGTCGACGGCGAGGAAGTGAACTTCAAACTCGGTGCCTCGGACATCCTGCTCGACGCCAGCGGTGCCGTGCCCCAGCCCCCGACGACGACCAGCAGGGAGTACCGCTTCGTGCTCGACGGCGCATTGCCCATCATCGCACCCAAGCTGCACATCTCCGGCACGCTCGCAGGCGAGAACGGCTTCGTCTATGCCTCGCTCAGCGAAGTGTTCGCCGACGGCAGTGAACGCCTGCTCACCTGGGGCATGCAGAACCTGGCGCTGCGCAACAGCTACGCCACCTACGAACCGCTGACCCCCGCGACCGCGTTCACGGCGGACCTGCCATTCCGCCCCACCGAGATGATCGTCGCCTCCGGCAGCGAGCTCAAACTCGTCGTGCGCGGGGTCCAGGCCGGCGAGGCGATCGGCCTTGCCCAGCCACAGCCCGCCATGCTATCGCTCGATGACAATGCGGCACTCGTCATCCCGACGGTGCCCATGTCGGCCTACACAGCCATGCCCATCTCGGCGCGCCCGTAGTCAAAGCAACGCGGCCGTGGGCCCGCGCGCCCGAGTCAGCCCCAGCCCCCGGTTCTTAAGAACAGGAAGTGTGGCAGGGTTGTGGCCCACCCCCTGGCGACCGCGCCTCTAGAGCGCGTGCCGACCGCTCAGAAGTACGCTGGTAGCCAGCACGTCGGCGTCCTGCCGATGGGCTGTATCCAATGCCGAGAAGGCGCCAAACTGGTGCTGTTCATCACCGGCCTGTGCGACAAGGAGTGCTTCTACTGCCCGGTCAGCCGGGACAAGATGTACCGCGACGTGATGTACGCCAATGAGCGACCCATCCACGCCGGCCAGTGGGACGACCTACTGGACGAGTGTCGCCTCATCGGCGCCAAGGGTGCCGGCATCACCGGCGGCGATCCCATGGTCGTGCCGGACCGCGTCTGCGAGACCATCCGGGTGATGAAGGCCGAATTCGGGCCCGATTTCCACACCCACCTGTACACGAGTTGCGCCTTCGACATCGCCGAGATCCAGAAGCTCAAGGACGCGGGCCTCGACGAGATCCGCTTCCACCCCGAACTGCGTGAGTACAAGCGCATGACCGAATCGTGGCATGACGCCGCAATCAAGGAGGCCATCCGTGTCGGCCTCACCACCAACGTCGAGATCCCCGCGGTTCCCGGCAAAGAAGACGACATCCTTGCCTTGTGCCGCTACCTCGAAGAGGTTGGCGCCGAGGGCATCAACATGAACGAGCTTGAGTTCTCAGAACCCAACATCGCGAATCTGAAGCGCTTCGGGTACCGACCGATGAACGACGAAAGCCAAGCTGTCGAAGGCAGCCGCGAGACCGCTATGTCGGTGCTCGAGCAATGGCGCGCCACGGGCTCCAAGTTCACGGTCCACTTCTGCAGCAGTCCTTACAAGGACGCCATCCAACTCATGCAACGCCTCCGCCGCCGCGCCGAGCGCACGGCCCGACCATTCGAAGAACAGACGGAGGAAGGCACGCTCGTCTTCGGTATCCTGCGCAGCAAGACTGGCGAGTCACCCGGCGAGATTGCCGAAGTGCTGCGCGCTGACTTCGAGGTCCCGCCCGAGTGGATCGTCATCATTGACGACCGCATCGAGACCGCCCCGGCCGTCGCCGAGGAACTGGCCGAGGAAGGCGTCCTTGACGAGCTTGGCCTCGAGGGCTGGCTCAGCGAGGTCTACCCCACGGCGGACCGGCTTGAGGTCGAGCTGGTGCCACTCACGGCCCTGGCCGACGAAGAGGAATAGCGGCGCAGGACTCCGGACGGGGCGATTGTACGATGCCCGGACCAGCCCCCGAATCTACGCGGGCCGCGGCGATAGATCCATGCCCCCAACGCCGCGAGGCCAAGGGGCACCATGACCACGACGAGGGCCAGCATCGGGGCAGGGCGCAGGAAAGGCAGCACGGCCAGGAAAAGCACCGCGGCCATCGCGATGACGAGCCCGCC
>JBFJNL010000119.1:0-6044 GCA_041618195.1 Thermoplasmatota archaeon
GCCTTGCGGTAGTCGCGGGCAAAGTGGTCGCTGACTTCGAGGTGCCAAGTCACAGCAACTCATCCAAGCTATCGACGGCCTGGAATTTGCCGGCGCGTACCTGTTCTAGGTGCTGGGCGAAGTCCGGCTTGAGCGCGGGGTCGAGGATGAACTCCTCGTAGTCCTCGACGATGCGGGCGATGGCCTCGGATTTGCTCCGCAGGCCGTCACGTGCCTTGACGACGTTCACAATGCGATCCGTGTGCTCGGACAAGTCGACGACAGCTTTGGGCACACATTACACTAAGTTACGCCACGTAATGAATCTGTCGGGGCTCTGGTGGTACCAGATGTCGGCTTCGCGCACCAACAAAGGCCCCGCTCCACCAGTCGCGGCAACACCGGCGCCCCCCCCCCCGACAGGCCGCTGCGCCTGGAGGGCGTCCCGCCTGCATCCGTATCGCCCAGAACCCGGCGTCGTCGCGTTGGTGCGCGATTGGGTCGGCTCGGGGCGACCCCCTAGGCGGACGTCTAGTTGCGCCGCAAACCCCAGCTGGCCCCCTGAGCTTAAGGCTCAGGCCGAAGTGCGACAATCGTGGGCAGCCGATGGCTCGACGAACGTCGCCGTGATCCTTACTACAAGGATGCCAAGAAGCAGGGCTATCGAGCCCGCAGTGCGTTCAAGCTCAAGCAGATGCAGGACCGTTACCACTTGGTCAAGACAGCGGACGCCGTCATCGACCTTGGCTGCGCCCCCGGCGGCTGGAGCCAGGTCCTTGTGGAGCTCGTCGGCGACCGCGGCCTCGTGCTGGGCGTCGATCTGATCCGGACCCGCCCCGTGGACGGCGCCACGTTCATCCGCGGCGATTTCACCAAGGAATCGACCCGCGACCGCCTCTCCGACCTGCTCAGCGACCAAGGCCGCACGGACGTCGACGTCATCGTCAGCGACATGGCCCCGGACATGTCCGGTACCTACAGCCTCGACCAGGCCCGCAGCGTCCACCTTTGCAGTCTGGCGCTCGATTTCTGCGCCAAGCACCTGAAGCCCGGTGGCATCTTCGTCACCAAGGTATTCGAGGGAGCCGATTTCCATGAGTTCCGTGAGGATGTGCGCCGGCAGTTCAAGACGGTCCGCATGGCTCACCCGCCCGCCAGCCGCAAGGCCAGCAGCGAAGTCTACCTCATTGCCAAGGGACATCGACCCGTCCCTAAGCTCGATGAAGAGGAATAGGACCCCAAGCGTGAAGTGCGCGGCGACGGCTGTTGCCTTATGCTGAGTCGCCGCAGCCCGCGTTGGGTCTATTGGCCTGCCAAGCTTGCCTGGGCGCCCATGTTCTTCGTTGGCTTGCCATTGATGTTGCACTTCACGCCGAAGGCGGACAAGATCGAAGGCGGCTGGCGCATCCTGGTCTCCTTCACCACGCCCGATCAATGGGTCGCCCATCTGGCGACGTTCATCCCGGGCCTCCTCCTCACCGTCGCCGGCATCGTGCTGTTCTTCGTCTACCAATACGATCCAGGGCCTGGCCGCCCCGCGACGGCCATCGACTACCCACTGTATTCCATCGCGGGCTGGGTGTTCGGCCTCACCGCCGTCATGGCCGGCTGGCGGACGTCGGGGCACGTGGCCGAAGTCGGAGGCACTGGCGTCGACTGGCGCTTCCTGGCCTCCCTGCGCGTGCAGCCGTTGGACTACGTCGTCATGGCCGTGGCCGCCGCTGCCTGCCTGGCATGCGCCTTAGCCAGTTGGGGCTTCGTCGGCGGTCGCTGGGCGGCGCCAGCGCACACCAACAACGGCCAGCAAGACGCCCAGGCCCAGTAGGATCAGGGGCACCGGGCTCGTCAGGATCCATGCCTTGATCGGTGGGCCTTGGATGATGGCCGCATCGAGCGTACCGCCCGAACGGGTGTCATACCCGACCGTGATGGGGTCGTCGCTGTAGCTGCCGTCCCCGGTCGCCAGGCCGCCGTACTTGACGCCCTCGCCCGCGAGGAAGTCTTCCAACTGACCGACCGTCTGGATGGCGAGATTGTAGGCCTTCTGGGCGTTGATGTAGCCCGCGCCGACGCGATGCGTCTCCTCCGACATGGGGTCTGCGGTGGCGATCAGGACGTCCATGATCTGGTCAGGGGAAAGCTCGCTGTTGGCGGCAGCGATCAATGCCGCGACGCCTGCTGCATGGGGCGCGGCCATCGAGGTGCCGCTGCGGTCCCGGTACAACAATGCCGAGTCACCAGACGCTAGGCGACCGAACTTGGACAGATCGCTGCCGGGCGTCAGGCTGCGGATGGCGCTGCCGGGGGCGGTGATGTCCGGGTGGTCGTAGGAGCCCAACGCTTTGCTCGGGAGATGGCCCATGGAGCTGAAACTGCTGCGCGTCTTGTCCAAAGTGCCCGCCGCCACACACACGACCCACGGTGGCAGGCAGTGCTTGTTGAGGGTGCCTTCGGTGCCTTCGTTACCGGCCGAGAAGAACACGGTCATGCCTGCGGCGTATGCCTTGAGGGTGGCCTTGGTGACCGGGTGCTCGGGGACGATGTCGCCGGCGCTGCCCCATGAATTGCTGATGACGCGGATGTCGTAGCGTGCTTGATTGGCGAGGGCCCATTCGAAGCCCTCCAGCGCTGCCTGCATGTCGACGCCGATCTCTTCCGGGTCGGCGGCGTCGTTGGCGGCTTGGAAACTGATGATGCGGCCGTTGCTGTAGACACCCAGATAGCGGCCATGGTCCGGGTCGTTGTTGCCGGAGGCCTCGCCGCTGCCGGCGACGATACCGGCCACGTGGGAGCCGTGTCCGCTGCGGTCGTTGATGGGTCGGTCCGGGGCGATGCCGCTGACCAGGCCATTGGGGCTGCGGTCGACGCCGAGGTTGGCCGCCAGGTTGCTGCCCATGGTGAAGTCTGGATGCATCGAGTCCAAGCCGGTGTCGATGATGAACACGGTGGGGCCGCTACGAACGGGGCCCAGGGACTCCTTGACGATGTCGGCGCGGATCTTCGGGACCGATTGGTCGAGGTGCAGCTCCAGGACTTCGTTGGCGTGGACGCCGAGCCCAGCGGAGCGTAGCCACGCCGCCGTGCTGGCCGGCGCCACGATCGCCAACATCCCCAGGTTGGGATAGGCATGGGTCTCGATGCCCTGCGTGGCCAACTCTGCGAGGAGGTCCGGGGCCAGGGCCTGCTCGCCGCTGACGATCCAGATGGATGCGGTCTCCGCGGCCTGCACGGGCAAGCCAGCAAGGACCACGATGATGACCAAGCCTATGGCACCGCTACGCACAACTTGGGACCGGGTCGCCTCCTTTAGAGGTCTTGTGGCGCAAGTAGCGGCCGAATCTCTTCCCAATCGGCATCCGTCCGGATGCCTTCAGGATCCATGTGCGTCGGCCCGGCCTGGAACCCGGCCGCCTCGAGGCGTTCCATGATGACCGGTTTGCGCGGCAGATCATGGCCGGCGGCGCGGTGCATCTGGGGCATGGCAGCCCAGAACGGCGGGAGGCCGGCCTCTGCCTGCAGGATCGGGAGGGTCTTGGCGGTGCGCTTGTCCATGCCATCCTTCAGCGCCATGGCGGCGGTCACCTTGCCGTCGTGCAGCGGCCCCAGGTACATCTCACCGGCCCAATCGCCTTCAGGGGCCCGGTCGCCGGTGTGCGCCATGCGGGCATCATCGCCCCACGCGAAGCCCAATGCCCGCAACCCCTTGTCCGCGTGGTCGCGGCCGTCGGTGACGTGCAGGAACACACGCATCCAATGGCCCTGGGACACCGAAAGGATGGGGCGCACGCCGCGTTCGAACCGGCCACCGGAACGCATGGCGGCAGCGGTGAGGATGCGCAGGCCGACCTCGGCACGCCACGGCATGCGGTGCAGGCCGTGCCAGGCGCCGTAGCGCCGTCGGCACACTCGTGGGTAAGTGCCTGACAGGGCCGCGGTGTCGGTGGCGGTCAGGCAGAGCAAGCCGTCGTGGCGGACCGACCGCATGGCCCCGTCCAGCATGCCCATGGGGCTGCCGAAGGGGTCGATGTCGATGATGTCGTAGCGACGGGTGGCCAGGAACGTGTGGGCGGCACCTCGTTGGATGTCGAGGCGCTCCGGACTGATGCCCAAGGCATCGCGTCCTTCGGTCAATGTGCGCACGGCGTTGGGGTCACCGTCGTTGGCATGGACCACGATGTCGGCGTCGACCTCATGCGCCAATCGCAGGCTGCGTGCGCCGGCGCCGGCCATGACGTCTGCTACGTCCAATTGGCGGCCCCGGTGCTTGGCCCACGCCTCGACGACCATCAACGACAGATCGCGGTTGACCTGCATGGCAGGATTGTAGAACGGCCGGTCCCGGTCATGGGTGCCGGGGCCGACGGCGCTGCCGCTGAGTGCATCGTGTTGCAGGGGGAGTCGGGTGAGCCCCTCGACGACGGCCACGAAGGCCTCAGTAGTACGAGGTCTGAAGGTGGTCCTTCAGCAGCTTCTCGATCTTGTACGGAAGCAGGTTCTTGTTGACCGCGGTGACCTCGAGGATGCGCACGTCGTCGCGACGGCGCAGGTCCTGCAACAACGGGTTGCGGGACTTCTTGTGAAGGGTCATGATGACCGGCTTCGGGCAGTCAAGGGCTTCCTTGACGACCTTGTTGAACTCCTCGGAGTGCATCTCCATCTTGCCGACCTCGTCGATGATGATGATGTCGACCTCGTCATCGTGGATGGCGTTCCGGACGGCTTTGACGCCGATGCGGTCGAGCGGATCGATCAAGACATAGTACATGCCGTCGTCCGTCTCCGTCTTCTCACGGATGTTGTGGTCGAACTCCTTGCTGGCGAAGACCTCTTTCTCGCCAGTCTGCCAGTCCTCAACGTAGAAGCCGACGCGAACCGTGCCATCACCCGGGCGGTATGCCCGCGTGATCATGCCGCCGATGACGAATTCGTCACGCTCTAGTTTGCGGCAGATAGCGGCAAGCGTCGCGGTCTTCCCGACGTTGGGTAGTCCAGTGATGCCGATCTTCGGCTTGGTGTCATGCATGGCACCCAACTCTCAATATGGCGCAGTAAGGAGATGGCTTACTTATACGGGCCGGCCGAGACCCGTCGCTTGGACGTGCTCCCCAGGCCGCCTCGGTCATGGTGCCGCCTGGTCTTGCATGGCCAGGATGCGCTCCAGTTCTTCCGTCGGTTGATAGACCGTGTAGCGGCTGATGCGGAACTTCTCCACCAGGCCGCTCTGCTCCAGCCGAGCCAGGTGTTTGCTGGCGCTGGGTGGCCGCACGTTGACGGCTTCGCAGATGGCGCCTTGGTGCACGCCGGGTTGGGCGGCGACGGCCATGGCGATGTCGCGGGCCGTGCTCTGCTCTAACACCGACCAGCCGCGACGCACGCGTGCCTCCGGCGTGTTGGCCACCCAGTAACGATGGTGGTTGCCTTGTCGATGGCTGACGACCTTGTCCTGGCGGCGCAGGCGGTCCAGGTGGTAGACGGCAGTGCCCCAAGCCACCTCGTTGGCGACCCGGACCTCTTGGATGGACGCGCCCGGATTGGCCTCGAGGAATGCGAGGATCTTCAGGCGGTTCTGGTTCTCCAGCGCCGACGTGTCGAAGCGGGCGACGAGGGGTGCGATGAAGCCGAACTTGAGCAGCCGGCCGGCGATCATCATGACGCGGTCGGCGGGCAACCATGCGACCTTGTAGCCGATGCTCGCCGCGCCGTAGATCGACATGACAAGCCACAAGGCTCCGGGCACGAGCGCCAGGGCATCATGGAAGAAGGCGAGGGTGGCGGCGCCGCTGCCGGCCAGCAGCCAGAGCGAGACGGCTGCGATGATCCTGGTACGCATAGACTGCTTGGATTCTGGTCGGCGGGCTGGATGTCTGTCCTGGCGAATCCCCGGAACGTAGGGGTGGGCAAGATGTGGGCACCGGGCCGGGAGCCGAGTTTGCGATGGCCGGCAAGGAGGGCGCTGAAGGGAGCGTTCCGCCCGCTCTCCAATCTGGCCATGCGGTGCGAACGAGACATCAAGGCCTGGTGAGCCCAATGTCCAATGCACACACCGACACGACCAACCCGCGCAA
>JBFJNL010000120.1:0-5713 GCA_041618195.1 Thermoplasmatota archaeon
AGAAGACTGCACAGGAGAGCAATGCCTTGACCGCTGCGTTCACAACCCGTCATCGGGGCCGGACCCGGATGGGGGCCAGCTAGAACGGCCGGAACGATAGCGTGGCAGCAGATATCGTGGTTCTCGCCGCGCTTTCCGCAGGCTCAGGGCAGCACAGCCACGCTACGGCGAGCTTTTCCCACGCAAAACGCTAAGTATGTCACGTTTTTCGGACCCATAGCGACGGTATCCGCAGGCTCCGCCTCGGATGTCGCAGGACAAAACCATGGAGACCGTGAACATCCTTGCCTGCATCGAATGTGCAGGCGAGATCAACGCCAGCCCTCGCTTCACCGGCGAGATCATCGACTGCGGCGACTGCGGCGCGGAACTCGAGGTCACTGCACTTGCCCCATTGACCCTCGCGCTCGCGCCGGAGATCGAGGAAGACTGGGGCGAATAGATGGAGAATGTGCTGTTCGCCTACCTGGCCGTTGGGGCAGACCGCTTCGCTGAGAGGCTCTGATGCCCAGCGTCGGCCTCGTCTACGGGCGCATGCGCGAAGAGGAAAAGCTCCTCATCGCCGCCGCCGACCGACTCGGCGTCCAGGTCCTGCCACAGCACGACGAGAAACTGACCATGACCCTCGATGGCGGCATCGATGGCGACGCCGTCCTGGTGCGCAGCCTCAGCTCCACCCGCGCCTTGATGGTCAGCCGTGCGGTCTCTGCCTGGGACCGGCCCGCCGTCAACACCCCCAGCACCATCACCGCATGCATGGACAAGGCCGAGACCAGCCTGCGATTGCGCCGTGCACGGGTCGCGACCCCCGACAGTCGCATCGCCTTCGACCCAGAGACCGCCCTCGATGCCCTCGACGACCTGGGCTACCCAGCTGTCATCAAGCCCGTCAATGGCTCCTGGGCCCGGCTCGTCAGCCGCGTCCGCGACCGCGACGAAGCCCGCCAGATCCTCGAACACCGTGAGATGCTCCCCAACCCCATCCAGCACATCTACTACCTGCAGCACTTCGTCGAGACCTTCCACAACGGCCGGCACAGCGATGTGCGCGCCGTCGTCGTCGGTGACGAGGTCATCGCCGCCATCCGCCGGGTCAGCCCCAACTGGCCGACCAACACGGCACGGGGCGCCACCACAGAGAACCAACCCGTGACGCCGGATCTCGCCGAGATCTGTCTGCGTGCTGCGGACGCCATGGGCGGCGGCGTGCTGGCCATGGATCTCCTGCATGGGCCCGACGGCTGGTTGGTCCACGAGGTCAACCACAACCTCGAGTTCCGCAACACCATCGCACCGACCGGGGTCGACATCCCTGGCCGCATCATCCAGTTCGCCGTGGAGACCGCCCGCCGATGAACACCGACGCCACCCCCGACGATGCGCACGACGATGACCCGTGGTTCAGGCATGGCGGCATGTCGCGGAGTCAACGATGACCCAAGCACTGGCCCAGGCCACGTCCGCCCGGATGACGACGGTGGGCATCCTTGGCGGCTCCGGTTTCACCGGCGGCGAACTGCTGCGCATCCTCTTGGCGCACCCCGGCGCCGACGTCGTGGGGGCCACCAGCGCCCAATACGAAGGCCAGCCCCTGCATCGCGCCCACCCGAACCTGCGTGGCTTCTCCGACCTGCGCTTCACCCCGCGCGACGGCCTGCCCGACGCCGACCTGGTGTTCACCTGCCTGCCACACCAGCACAGCGCCAACGTGGTCGCCGCACTGCGGGAGCAAGGCACCCGCGTCATCGACCTGAGCGCCGACTTCCGCCTGCGCGACGCGCAAACCTACGAGGACTGGTACGGCGTCCCGCACCCCCAGCCCCAGCTTCTGCCCGCCACCTATGGCTTGCCAGAAGCGCACCGCGAAGCGATCCGCACCAGCGACCTGGTCAGCGGCGTCGGCTGCGTCGCCACCGCGATGAACCTGGCCCTGCTGCCCCTCGCTCGCGCTGGACTGCTGGGCGACGCCCGGGTCGTGGTCGATGCCAAGATCGGTTCCAGCGCGGCCGGCGTCAACGTCAACGAGGCCGGCATGCACGCCCACCGCAGTCGCAGCCTGCGCCTGTACGCCCCGACCGGCCACCGCCACGGCGCCGAGGTCCAGCAGGAGTGCGGCATCGCTCCAGACATCTCCGTCCACGCCGCCGAACTGGTGCGCGGCGTCCTCGCCACCTGCCACGTCCTGACCGACGCCCCCGAGGAACGGGAGCTCTGGCAAGCCTATCGCGCAGCCTACAATGAGGAGCCCTTCGTGCGCCTGGTCAAGGAACGCGCAGGCATCCACCGCGGCCCCGACCCGAAGCTCGTCGCCGGCAGCAACTTCGCCGACGTCGGCTTCCACGCCACCGCCGGCCGCATCGTCGCCACGTGTGCCATCGACAACCTCGTCAAGGGTGCTGCCGGTTCTGCGGTCCAGTGCTTCAATCTGATGACCGGCCAGCCGGAGACCACCGGCCTGTGGACCATCCCCGTGGGTCCACAATGATCATCGTCAAACTCGGCGGCGGCGCCGACATCGATCCGCAACCCTTGCTCGAGGACCTGGCGGCCCTTGACGAGCCATGGGTGCTCGTCCACGGCGGCAACGAAGAACTGACCGACCTGAGCCAGCGCCTTGGGCACCCGGCACGCTTCGTCACCAGCCCGAGCGGACACGTCAGCCGCTACACCGACGAGGAGACCGTCGGCCACATCCAGATGGCGTACCGAGGCCGCATCAACAACGACCTCGTGCGCCGGCTCAACAACCTCGGCTGCTCGGCCATCGGTCTGAGCGGCGTCGACGGGCGGCTCATCCAGGCCCGCCGCAAAGAGGCCATCCGCGTCGTCGAGAACGGCACCAAGATGCTCCTGCGCGGCGACCACACCGGCACCATCACCCAGGTCCGCGGTGACCTCCTGCGACTCCTCATCGATGCAGGCCATCGGCCCATCGTGACCCTGCCAGCATTGGCCGACGACGGCAGCGCCGTCAACGTCGACGGAGACCGCGCCGCCGCCAGCATCGCCACGGCGTTGGGCGCCACGCGACTCATCATCCTAAGCAACGTCCCCGGCTTGCTGCGCGACGTCGACGACCCCACAAGCCTCATCGAGCGCATCCCCCGCGCCGCGCTTTGTGAGGCACAAGATTTCGCCCTCGGTCGCTTCCGCAAGAAGATGATGGCCGTCGAAGAAGCGCTCGCCGGTGGTGTCCAAGAGGTCACGATCGGCACCGCCCACGGCGACCACCCCCTGCAGGCAGCGCTGGCCGGCCAAGGGACGGTGATCGCATGATGGACCACCTCCTCCGGGCATTCCCTGCCAAGGGTTACGATGCCGCCGCAGGCGACGGCGTGTGGTTGACGGCCACCGACGGCCGGCGCTTCATGGACCTGGGTGGCGCCAGTCACGGCACTGCGCTCATCGGCCACAACCACCCGGCCATCGTGGCGGCCATCCAGCAAGCCACTGGCCGTATCCTGCACGTCAACGGCAATGTCCCCAACCCGGACCGGACCGCGTTCCTGCGTCGCCTGCACGACATCCTGCCCGCGCGCTTCACCCAGACGTTCCTCTCCAACAGCGGTGCCGAAGGCGTCGAGTGCGCGCTCAAACTCGCGCTCACCCAAGGCCGCGACGAGATCGTCGCCATCGACGGCGGCTTCCATGGTCGCACGTTGGGTGCCCTTTCCGTCACCAGCAAAGCCGCCTACCGCGAACCCTTCGCCGGCCGGCTTGCACCGACGCGCTTCGTGCGCCCGGGCGACATCGAAGACCTCGAGGCCGCCATCGGCCCACGCACCGCTGCGGTCATCGCCGAGCCCATCCTCGGCGAAGGCGGTGTCCACGTGCTGCCCCCGGCGTTCTTGCACGCCATACGGGACGCCACCCGGCGCGCCGGCGCATTGTTCATCGCGGACGAGGTGCAGACCGGTTTCCGCACCGGCCCGGCCCTGGCCAGCGCGCCCTACGAACCGGACATCGTGGTGCTCGGCAAGGGTCTCGCCGGCGGCTTGCCCATCGGCGCCACCTGCGTGACCCAGGCGGTCGCTGATGCGCTACCCCCGGCTGGCCACGGCTCGACCTACGGTGGCGCACCCCTCATCGCGGCGGCCGGCGACGCCGCGCTTGCCGTGTGGCAGGACCTCCCGTTCGGGCGCGCCGAAGGCATCGCCGCCCAGTTCCGCCATGGCCTCGAGCATCCCGTGATCGCGGCGATCCGTGGGGTCGGCGCAATGTTGGCGGTCAGACTCAACGTCCGGGCGGCGCCAGTGATGGCGGCCCTCGAAGCCGAGGGCATCCTGGCACTCCCCGCTGGGCCGCGGGACATCCGTTTCCTGCCGCCGCTGACCATGACGGACATCGAGATTAGCGAAGCGTGCCGCCGCATTATTGCTGCACTCACCAAGGTGGCTTCGTGAACCCCGCCGACATGCTCCACGAACTGGTCGCCATCCCGAGCGTCTCGGGCGGCGAAGCCCATGCGGTGGCATGGCTCGTGGCTCGAGCGACCGACGACGGGCTCGCGGCACGCGTGGACGAGGTGGGCAACGCCATCATCGAATCGGGGTCCGGCCCGCTGCATGTGTTGTTCGTCGGCCACATCGACACCGTCCCCGGCGACCTGGTCGTCGAGCGCCGCGATGGTGCCATCTGGGGACGCGGCGCCGTCGATGCCAAGGGGTGCCTTGTTGCCGCTTACCAGGTCGCTCTCGACCCGCCGCCGGGCGTCCGTTTCACGTTCGTGGCCGCCGTCGGTGAAGAGACAGACAGTCGCGGCACCAGGGGCCTGCGCCTCGACACACCCGACATCATCATCAACGGCGAGCCCAGTGGCTGGTCGGGCATCACGCTCGGCTACAAGGGCATCCTTCGCGGCACCTTCCAAGCGGCCGGGACGCCGACCCACGGCGGCCACCCCGACCCGGGGGCCTTGGACCGCGTCGTGGCTTGGTGGGCTGCTGCCCGCGCCACGCTCGGTGATTCCCACGGCTTCGCCGCGATCCAGATGCGGCTCGACGACCTGGTGCACGAGTCCAACGCTCACGAACAGGTCGCTCGCGGCCGCTACCAGATCCGCCTGCCCCCGGGCATCGACCCGGAAGAGACGTTCCTGCGCTTGCTGCATTGTGCGGAGAACCGACAAGTCTCGGTCACCTGGGACGAGGCGTTGCCTGCCGCCGTCAGCGACGCGCGCAGCCCCATCGCCACGACCCTGCGTTCGGCCATCCGCGCCGCCGGCGGCGAGCCGCGTCTGTTGCACAAGACCGGCACTTCCGACTTCAACCACTTGGCCATGCGGTTCCCAGGCGTCCCCATCGTCGCCTATGGCCCTGGTGACTCGACGCTGGACCATGCGCCGGACGAGCGCCTGGACTTCGCGGAGTTGGAACGCGCCAGCGCGGTGCTACGGGCTGCCGTGGCGTCGTTGCCGGCGTTGCTCGTCACAGCCTAGACGCGCAACCACGCCTTGCGACGACGGGTCGCCGCGGCATCGCCCTTGTGGATCTTGATGGACACCTTGTCCTTCGCCTTCTCACGCAACGGCACATCGAACGTACGCATGCGCCCCTCGCGAAACACCGTCAGCTTGACGCTGCCGTCGATGCCGCGGATGTTGGCGATCTCCTTGAAACGGTCCGGCTTCCATTTGTAATCCTCCACCGCGACGATCTCGTCATCCGGTTGCAGGACCTTCCAGCATGGACTGTCTTCGGGAATGCGTTCAATG
>JBFJNL010000121.1:0-5651 GCA_041618195.1 Thermoplasmatota archaeon
CACACCGGTACCAACGACGGCTTCGCGCTGAAGGTCGACGAACCTGGCGTCTACGACGTCGTCGCCAAGGTCAGCGGCCCCAGCGGCATCCAAGTCGCCAAGGCCCGCGTCGTCGCCGACTGGCACGAAGAGGTCGAAGCGAAGTGCAGCCTCAGCCTGATCGGCACCACCTGCGCGGCCTACGAGTTCCCGGTCAACGCTGGCCTGCAAGAGATGACCATCAGCGTCGAGGCCTGGGAGACCATCCCGACGATCCTGCTGGGCGACAGCTTCACCGTCGACTATGCCGATGGTGACTCTGAGGTGTTCAGCTCCTACGACGTTGCGCACTACGGCGCCGATGCCGGCGGCCACGAGTTCGGCTCATGGTCTGTCAGCTACCGCAACCAGGGTGATTACTTCGCCGGTGCCACGTACACCATCTCGGCTACCTACGGCGGCGTCCAATCGGTGAGCATCGAAGCGCAAGCCGAACCCGAAGGCGGCGACTCCGTCGGCGGCCCCAGCCTGTTGGCCAAGCTGCTCGGCGACGTCGACAGCATCCTGGCCGGGTTGTAAGGCAGGCCTCGTCCCCGGCTTGGCAGTCTAGACCGCTTCGCTGGGAGTCTTTTCCCCTTCCCCCTCACCTTTGTTCGTGCCCGAAGCGGCCCGAAACCTGCGCCGACGGCGCGGTCTAATCGATCTTGGCACGCAGCGACAGCGTCAGCGTGAATCGTGCGACGATCTCGTCACCGACGCGGGCCACGATGGCCACGGGCAACTCGTGTCGCTCTCCGGTCTTGACGGCCTTGTCGACCAGCGCACGGATGCTGTCCCCCGCCTCGCACGTGAACACGACATCACCCTCGGCGCGCCGCAAGTACTGGGCCTGTGAATCCTTGAAGACGAACGAGATCTTCTTGCCGCTCTCTTGGGCCCGGCGTAGCGCTATGAAGCCGCCCGCAAGATCGGCGCCGATATTGAGCGCGCCGAAGTACATGCTCTTGAGATGGTTGCGGGTCCGGCGGGTCAGCGGGATGCGCACCGAGATGTGCTGCGGCGACATCGAGACGATCGTCGGGCGCACGTAAGCGATCATCGGGACATTGGCCACGGCCCACGCACGCATCGCCATCGTCTCTTTCCACATGGCCGCAAGGAGCGAGCACACCGGCTTCATCTTATCCATCCGCACCGTGGCCAAGGCATGGATGCGGAGATGTGGTTCGATGGCGCCTGCTCAGGCAACCCCGGACCCATGGGTGCAGGGGCCATCGTGCGCGTGGGTGGCAAGACGTATCGGATCTCTCAACGCAAAGGACGAGGCACCAACAACGAGGCAGAATACATGGGCCTCATCGCGGGTCTCGAGGAAGCGGCCAAGCGCGGAGCACGCACCATCCACGTACGCGGCGACTCCCAACTCATCCTTCGCCAACTCAGCGGCCAATACGCCGTCAAGGCCGCCAACCTGCGCCCGTTCTACGAGCAGGCCAAGGCGCTGCTGGCGCAATTCGACGGCGTCAAGCTGACCTGGGTGCGCCGGGAAGAGAACGCTGAGGCGGACGCCGCCGCCCGCGACGCCGTCGCATGAGCCCTGCACCGACCCTCGCGATGCCGGAACACCACCCTTAATGCGCTCGCAGGAAGTCACAGAATCGTATGGCCGGAAAAAAGGGTGGGCTCACAGCGCTCTGGAAGAGCGTGGACGCCGCCCTGGCGTCCGCCAACAAGAAAGCCAAGCGCATCCTGCTCATGCTGCGCTTCGCCGCCGTGTTCATGGTGCTGATCATCGTCGGCTCCTGGGGCCTGGCGGTGGCGTCCATCTTCCGACCTGAGCTGGCCGCTTACTTCTATCTCGGTGCCGTCGTGATCTTGAGCATCGGCCTCATGCCATGGGCCGCGCTCCTCATCCTGCCCCTTCGCCTCAAGAGCGTCACCAAGCTCATTGACAAAGGCTACCCGGCCAATGCCCGTGAAATGGGCATCCGCGTCATCGCCCGCAAGCTCCACGAGGAGTCCATCGAGACCGAGGAGCTGCTGTTCGGGACCGCCATCAACGAAGGCAAGAAGATGATGCGCAACATGCAGGCCAAGGCCCGCGCCGACGCAGAAGCGGCCGCCGCGGAGGCCAATTGGATGCCCCGCGACGATGGCCCCGCCGGTGCGCCCCCGCCCCGCGAAAGTGGGGCCGAACAGGGCAAATGGACGCCGCGCGACAGCGACGACGACGCCGGACCCCGACGTTCTGACTGACGAGACCAATTCGGCAACGCTCTTGAGGGGTCTGTGGGTTGGAAACCTCGATGGGGGCTGTTGAGCCGCCTCGGGTCGGTCGGGCCCTGGGGCGCTTGTCGTTGGCGTGTGCTGCTAGGCCGAAGGTGACCACGACGTTGATCGTCATCATGACGATCGCTGTAGGGTTCGGCATGTTCGACCTGCAGACCGATTCGGATCTGTTGAAGATCCTACCCAAGGACGACCCCACCACCATCGCCGCCAAGAACGCCAGCACGGAGTTCCGCGGCTTCTACGATTTCGTCTACATCTACTACAGCATCGACGAGGACAAATGCGGCGACGTGCAGGAGCGATTGCCCAACAGCCTCAGCAGCATCGGCTGCGAAGACGTGCGCTCCGAAGCGTATGTGCGCGGCATGGACGAATTCTGGCAGTTCGCCCAGGACGAGATCGACTTCGCCGAGTACGCCATCGACCTGGCCACGATCGTCAAGGTCATCAATTACACCAATTCGGGCGTCGCCAACGACGACCCGCAAGGCACATTGGCCCACATCCTGGCCGGTGATTTCGACCCCAGCAAGCCCGTCCCACCGCGCCTCGCCGCATTCTCCATGCCCGGCACGGACGCGGCCGGATCGGCGCAGTACGAAGGCGCATGGCAAGGCGCGAACGCGGCGGACGACAGCATCAACGACGTCATCAGCCCGGAGTTCACCGCCGGCCGCACGCTCATCTTCTTTGATACCAGCGAAGGCCAGACCCGTGTCGAACTGGGACAGGCGGTCTACCGCATGGTCGATGCCTACCGGGCCGCCGTCGCCGCCTGCGACGATGACGCGCCTGATACCGGATGTAGCCTGCGCTGGAACGTCTTCGATGTCGAGGACGAGATGCCGGTACGCGGCGTCAGTGCCTTGGACGCCCATGCCAGCGAGGTCACCCAGCGCGACATCAGCCGCCTGGCGCCGTTCATCATCTGGGCCATCGTCTTGGTCCTGTACCTGGCGTTCCGCGATGCCCGCGTGCTTCTCGTGAGCGCCGCCAACCTGCTCATCTCTTTCATCTGGACCGCCGGCCTGATGGGCTGGCTCCACATCCCGTTCTCGGCGCTCAACATGACCATCGTGCCACTCATCCTAGGGGTGGGCATCGATTATGGCATCCACATGATCAGTGAGTTCCTTGAGCACAAGTCCGACGGCATGGACAACCCGGCGGCGTTCGAAGCGGCCGGCGCCCGCGCCGGCATCGCCATGGGCATCGCCACCGTGACGACGGCGATGGGGTTGGCGCTCATGGCGTTCAGCCCGAGCATCCTGATGGCCCAGCTGGGCATCGTCAGCGCCATGGCGCTCGTCGTGACCTTCCTGTTCACCCTCACCCTCATCCCGGCGCTGCTGACGTTGACGGCACGCCGGCGTATGCGTCACAAGCATCAGGGCAGCGAGTGGGTGCTGTCGCTGGCCCGTCTCGTCCACAAGCAGCGCATATTCAGCATCGTCCTGGTCGTCGCCATCACCGGCGGCGCCTGGGTCGGCCTGCAACAACTGGAACCGGAGCCATTCGGCAACCCTGAGCTGAATTACCCCAAGGGCGACCGGGTCCACGATGACAGCCTCGCCATCGGCCGAGACTTCTTCGGCGGCGCCACCGACACGCAGAGCAATTTCCTCGTCGTCGAAGGCGACCTCACCCAACCCAAGGCGCATGAGTTCCTGGATGCCCTCGAGCTCGGCCTGGAGACCCACGAAGAGATCGAAGGCTTCAGCGTCACCAGCCTGACGCGCATCGTGCGTGGCTGGAAGGCCATCGAAGGCGGCACGCCAGATGCCCTGCTGAACCAATTCATCCTCTCCAACAGCGGCAACGAGCAGTTGGCGGACGTAGAGTACCCGAAGACGCAAGCAGACATCGAGAAGACCTTCGACGACATCTTCGCCAGTCCCTTCGCCAACCTGATGACGATCCTGCTGCAGCCCGGCTCGTACGACCTGGCGACCGTGACCTATGACACCCGCCAGGACCTGACCTACTCCGAGGTCGAACGCATCTGGGACGCCACCTGGCAGGTCGTCTATCAGACCCAGAGCGATGTCTACGGCACCGACCAACGCGACCCGACATACAGCGGCGTGCAGGCCCATCCGTTCGGCAACAACGCGTTCAGCCACCTGTTCATCGAAGAACAGCTACCTTGGGTCAACTACGTGGCTGGATTGGCGTTCGGCCTTGTCGTGTTGATGATCGGCCTGCTGACACGCAACCTGCGCGCCACCGCCTGCACGGCGGTCGTCATGGGCTGCACCAGCCTGTGGTGGCTCGGTAGCCTGCCGCTGCTGGGCGTCGGCCTCTCCGTCGGCCTCATGCTGCCCCTAGTGTTCATCATGGCCATCGGCAGCGATGACGCCATCCACTTGATCTGGAACGCCGAACAGACCGGCGACCACAACCGCGTCTACCGGTACGTCGGCAAAGCGGTCACCTTGACGACCATCACGACGCTGGTGGCGTTCATGATCTTCAGCTACCAGACCGACCTCCTGGTGCGCCGCACGCTGCTGGCGACCGCCGTCGCCGTCGCCGTCATGTGGATCGCCACCATGCTCGTCGTGCCATTGTTCTACCCACCCACCGACGAAGTGTCGACGCGCCGACCGCACCGGCCGAGCACCCACGCCGTCCAGGCACAGGTCGAACCGGTGCCCGTCATGGTCGTCGCGAGCAAGTAGCCACGCTCAAGTCTGAAGCCGATACTCTCACCGCATGGAAGCCAGCCTGCTCTTCGACCTCGTGGTCGGAGGCTTGGCAGGTGTGGTGTCTGGGTTGCTCGGCGTCGGCGGCGGCATCGTCCTGACGCCGGTACTGCACTACGGCCTCGGCATGACCTGGCCCGAAGCCGTGGCTTTGTCGCTGTTCGTCATCGCCGTGCAGAGCCCCATCGGCGTGTGGCGCCATCGCCGCCTCAGCGCGGTCAGTTGGCGCATGGCCATCCCGTTGACGCTGGCGGGCGCCGTGGGTGTCGCCATCGGCCACCTCGCCTTGCCCCACATCCCCGTGGCGATCCTCAAGGCGGCCTTCGCATTGCTGCTCATCGTCGCCGCGTGGCGGCTCGGGCGCAAGGTCGTACCACGCACCGACGCCCATCCATGGCCCGTCCTGGCCGGCGTCGGCATCGGCGCCGGCGTGGTCAGCCGATTGCTCGGCGTCGGCGGCGGCATCATCACCGTCCCCGCCCTCGGCCTGCTCGGCGTCCCCGTGCACCTCGCGGTCGGCACCAGCCTGGTCGCCGTGTTCACCAACGCCGCCATCGCCACCGGCGCCAACCTGGCCATCGGACTGGACTGGATGCGCGGCGTCCCATTGGCCATCGGCGCCATCGGCGGAGCCGTCGCAGGCGTCAAGCTGGCCCATGCGTTGCCGCCGGCGCG
>JBFJNL010000122.1:0-5602 GCA_041618195.1 Thermoplasmatota archaeon
CGAACCGGAGTCACCGTGGCCAAACATCACAGCAAGCGCGATCGCCCGGCCGCAGCCCCGGCCCGACCCCAGGGCCGCCGAAGCAAATCCACGTCCGACGTCGCCGGATACCGTTGGGCCTGCGGCGCATGCGTGAAGAATCCGCTCGGCGGGTTCAGTCACCGCCGCTTCCACACGGACGGCGCCGCGATGGATGCTGGCAAGCTGCACAAGCAGCGCCATCACCTGCGCAACGCCAAGGACGTGCTCATCATGGTCGCGCCGGAGAACCACAAGGCCTCCGTCAACCACAAAATCGGTGCCGGGCCGTTCGTTGGCCACTGCGGCGGCTGTGAATTCCACACCGATCCGACCAGCGACTACAACGAAGCCGACGACCTGGCTGAAGAACACCGGTGGGGCGCCCATGCTGACGAACCGGACATCCGCACAAACGTCGCCGAAACTTCTTTGTAGAAACGCTGGCAATCAAAGCTCAGCATGAGTGAGAAAACCCCCGACCCGTTCGCCAATTTCCCCGGTGGCAACCCGTTCGGGCCCAACGGTCCGTTCGGCCCAGGTGGCCCGATGGGTGGCGACCCTTTCCGATCGATGGACGAGTGGATGAAGCAGATGGGCATCGATCCCGTCGACTTCCGCCGCATCTTCGATGACATGCAACGCGGCCTCCAGGACGCCTTCAAGAACATGGGCGACGACCCCAGCAAAGGCTTCGTCGCCGGCTTCAACGTCCGCATGGGCCCCGATGGCAAACCCCACATCAGCAGCTTCGGCAACAAGCCCCAGGTCGGCCGCACCCCTGGTGGCGTCCCGACCCTGGCCGCCGACAACCGCGAGCCGCTCACCGACCTCATTGAGGACCCCCTGACTGTGGCCATCACCATGGAGTTGCCCGGCGTCGAGAAGAAGGACATCGACCTCAAGATGACCGCCGAGCGCCTGGAGGTCACCGTCGACAACGACGAGCGCCGCTACAACAAGACCGTGCGCCTGCCCGCCAAGGTCGACCCCTCGACGACCAAGGCGACGTACAAGAACGGCATCCTCGATGTCACCGTCCGCAAGGTCACCCCCGAGGATGACGGCGTCACGATCAACGTCGACTAGGACCGGAAACATCTAATCTGGCCGCCCAGGTTCGCGGCGCGCCCATAGGGGAACTTCATGTCCGACGACTACGAAGAAGCCAGCGATGATGAGCTGTTCAACGATGACAGCGACGACACGGACACCACCATGCGTGCTGGCGTCAACAAGCGTGTCTGTCCCAACTGCAACAAAAGTCTGCTATTCCGCGTCGAAGGTCGCTTCGTTGTGCGCTACTGCAACACCTGTTCGTACGAGACCGAGGACTAGCCTCGTTTCCCGACGACGGTCGCAGCCTGAGGATCCGTGCCGACGGGGCAAAGCCCCGCCTGGCGCGCATCCCATTTACTCTCCGTGTTGAGCGGCGGCTTCAGCAAAGCGGCTGCACCCGGCGGCCAGGCTGGCCTCAGATGCTGCCGTGCCATGCGGAACGCTCGGGCTCAGTTGACGACGAGCGGGCCGTTGGGGTCCGTCGTCACGACGCAGCCGTCTTCCGTGATGACCAGGCACGCCTCGAACTGGGCCACTTGGCCACCGCTGGCTTCGCTGAGCGCCGGGTAGTGCTTGATCATCGTCGACTTCTGCAGCTGGGCCAGGTTGAAGGCGAGCTTCTTGCGGTCGATGACGTCCGTCAGCCACCGTTCGGCGAACGGCAACTTGGGGTGGCGGCTCTGGATGGCGCCAAGCAGTCTCTTGGTGCTGGGGAGGCGCTGGGGGGCAGCGCGTTGGAAATGGTAGATGTTGCCGGGGCCGGAGTTCTCGACGCGTGCCTTCTGGCCGTCGGTGACGAAGGGCTCGCAGGCCAGCACGTCGCCGATGCGGGGGCGGCGGCTGACGCGCATGCCGACGTTGGGGACCGTCAACCCGGCGTGTAGGTTGTACGGCTCCAGGCTGTGGCCAGTGAGGTTCTGGATGGTCTTGAAGCCGAAGTCCTTGGCCGTCATCTCGATGGCGGCACCGACATCGCCGAGGTTGCAGTTCGGGCCGATGATGTCGATCGCCGTCTGCAGGCAGGCGCGGCTGGCCTCGATCAATGTAGCGTACTTGTCCGAGTCACCGATCTCCACCGTCAGGGCATTGTCGGACAACGCTCCGTCGAGTTCGGCGCCGCAGTCGAGCTTGACCACGTCGCCTTCGAGCAGTTCCCGGCCGTCGTTGTGCGTCGGCGTGTAGTGGGCGGCGACCTCATTGATGCTCACCGTGCAGGGGAACGCCATGTTGAGGCCGGCATCGCGGACGTACAGTTCGACCGCTTCGACGATCTCCTTGATCGGACGGCCGGGCGTGCACAATGCTTCGCCGACGCGGAGTGCCTGCGCGGCGACCTGGCCCGAACGGGCCCATTTCTGCAGGTCTTCGTCGGACTCGATCGCGGGCACAGGTGGGCCACTTCCCGGAGACAGATAACGGTAGTGGGGTGGGCCGTTGTCGGGGTCAGAAGCACAGTTTCTCGTGCCGGTCGAGCGCCACGGGCACCTCGCCGAAGTCCCGGAGGTACAGGGTCTCGTGGACCACGACGCCGTCCGGGGTCGCATAGACATGCTGCAGAGCCGTCCACTGCCCTTGCGGGATGGCGTGGTCGTTGAACCGGGGTGGGTCCCACGTCACCGTCCCCAGGGTCCGTTCATGGTCGAAGGCGGCCTTGATGGCCCAGTCGCCGCGCCAGTCGGCGTACGTTGCCGTGCCGAAGTGGGTGACGCCCTCCGTGTCTTGGCCTGGCTTGAGCATCCGCATCAAGGTCCGTGTCGGGACATGGTCGTCAGGTCCGACGTGGATGCGGGCCGTGGCCGGGTCTGGCGTCCAGCCATCGTAGCCACAATGGGCCCCGATGTCGCCGTGGACCTCGCCCTTGACCTCGAAGGCCAACACGACCGCGATGACGTGCGCGGTCCCGTCGCCGCCGAACGGTCCGCCGTCGCTGGTGGGCATCGGCACGTCGTCCACGAGGCGCGGTGCATACGCCGGGTCCGTGCAGCCTGCCAGGATGATGAGCACAAGGGGCGCCAGCCTGCGCATGCGGGGCTGACGCCGAACGCGCATTGAAGGCTTGTCGGGCGGCGTGCGCACTCAGCGCGGCTGCATCGCGGGGTCGCGGTCGAGGGAAAGCGCACCCTGGCGCAGGATGATGGGGACTGTGCCGCGGGCATCGACGACGGTGCTGCCGACGCCGGGGACCCAGTCGCCGACGATGGGGATGTCAGGGAACAGCTCCTCGACTTGGCTGCGGCGCGTCGGGTCGGCCGCGCCGTGGAAGTTGGCGCTGGTCATGACGCAGGGGCCAGCGTGCTCGAGCACCTCCAACGCCAGCGGGTCTGCTGGGATGCGCACGGACAGCGTCGTGAGTCCGGGCGCCACGTGGGCGAGGTGGTCGTCGCCGCGCTCCAAGACCAGGCTCAACGGGCCGGGCAGGTGACGCTTGGCCAGATCCTCGGCCAGTGGCGTGCTCTTGACGTACTGGCGCGCCATGCCCCAGCTCGGGAAGCCGACGGCCAACGGCACGCCCTCGGGGCGATGCTTGGCTGCGAAGATGGCGTGCGCCGCCGCGGGTTCGAAGGCGCTGGCGCTCAAGCTCCACAACGTCTCCGTCGGGAAGATCGCCAGGCCACCATCGCGCAGGGCCTCGATGACGTCATCCATCTGCGTCATTTCTTGTTCAGGGCGTCCTTGAGGATGTCGCCGATGGTCAAGCCGGCACCGGCCTTCTGCGTGCCTTGCACCTTGGCGGGGCCGGCGTCGATCTTCTCCAAGAGGGTGATGCCGAGCTCCTTCTCCATGCGCTTGGCCATCTCATCGCTTGGGCGCAGGTGGTTGGACTCGATCTGTTTGAGTTGCGGGATGCGGGCGCTGACCTTGTTGCCGAGTTGGTCGTGGGTCCAGCCCTTCTTCTCGCGGGCGGCCTTGATGCGCGTGCCGTAGTCGTCGACGAGATCCCAAGTCTCTTGCTGGTACACATCGCGGCTGGTCATGCGCTGTTGGCGCCGTTCCAGGTTCTGGCTCACGGCGGCCTTGCTGCCGGGGGTCGCGGGCGAATCCAGGGGTTCGCCGAACTTGGCACACTCCATGCCAAGGTTCATCGTCACGCCGCCCACCATGTAGCGCCGTGTTCCGCCCGTCTTGCCGCACATCTCGCATTCCATACAAACACCTCCAGAAGGAGCCATGCGGCTCCGTCTTTCTGGACAACAAGCCCTAAAGAGGTCCCCCATATGAATGCGACCCGAGAGTGGCCTCTAAGACGACTCCTGACGCCGACCCCATGCAGGGGCGGATCGCTAGCTTGGAAGAGCGCAACGCTGAGTTGCGCAAAGACAAGCGCAAAGCGACGGGAGAGATCCGTATTCTGCGTGAAGAGGTCCGGAGCTTGACAAAGGAGATCCAGCGTCTCACGGTGGAGCTCGAGAAGGTCAAGCATCCCCCGCTCATCGTCGGCCAGGTCCTCGATGTCCTCATCGATGGCCGTGTCGTCGTCAAGAGCAGCACGGGCCCGAATTTCGTGGTCCCTGCAGCTGATTTCGTCGACAAGGGCAAACTGAAGTCCGGCACCCGGGTCTCCTTGGCCCAGAACAATCTCACCGTCGTGGGCATCCTACCCAGCAGCCGTGACCCCATCGTCACGCGCAGCGAGGTCGGCAATCGCCCCGACGTCTCCTACAGCCATATCGGCGGCCTCGATCACGTCATCGAAGAGATCCGCGAGACGGTCGAATACCCGCTCACCAAGGCCGAGTTGTTCAAGAACCTCGGCGTCCGGCCCCCCAAGGGCGTGTTGTTGCAGGGCCCGCCGGGCACCGGCAAGACCCTGCTGGCCAAAGCGGTCGCCAACGCCACCGACGCCACTTTTATCCGACTCGTCGCCAGCGAATTGGTGCAGAAGTTCATCGGCGAGGGCGCCCGCCGCGTGCATGAGGTCTTCGATCTCGCCCGCGAAAAGGCCCCCAGCATCATCTTCATCGACGAACTGGACGCCCTCGGTGCCCGCCGCACGGACGACGGCACCAGCAGCAACAGAGAGGTCGAGCGCACGCTCATGCAGTTGCTCGCCGAACTCGACGGCTTCGAGCCCCGTGGCGACATCCGCATCATCGCGGCCACCAACCGCGCAGACATCCTCGACCCCGCCCTGCTGCGGCCCGGCCGCTTCGACCGCGTCATCGACGTGCCACTGCCCAGCCACGAAGGCGTGCAGGCGATCTTCCACATCCACACTGACGGCATGAAACTCGCCGACGACGTCGACTTCGGTCTCATCGTCGCCCACAGCGGCCCCATGAGCGGCGCCGACGTGGCCGTCGTGTGCAGCGAGGCCGGCATGCGGGCCGTGCGCAAGGAGCGCTCCTCGGTGACCCACGCGGACTTCATGGGTGCCATCAAGAAGTACGAGACCGGCGAGCTCCTCGGGGCGGCGCAGACCGCCGAACTGTACGCCTAAGCTTGGCCCCAGAAAGCGTCGCAACGTCCCAATAGGGCGGGCACGCATCACCACCCAATGGCACAACTGCCAAGACCCGGCATCGTC
>JBFJNL010000123.1:0-5509 GCA_041618195.1 Thermoplasmatota archaeon
AGTTCTTGCGGGACGACCATGCCCATCAGGCCCATGGCGGACATCTCAGGGACCAGCTCCGCAGGCCACCAGTCCTCTTCGTCCATCTTGGCCGCAATGGGCTGGACGCGGGTCTCGGCGAACTCACGCATGGTCTGGCGGATGAGCTCCTGCTCGGGGGTCGGTGAGAAATCCATGGGCCGACCACGACGCCATCCACTCTTGGGCGTTTCGGGCGGACGTTCCTGGTGGCAAGGCCCCAGGGTTGTCCCCAAACCGTTGTCGTGCGCCGGGCCCGAGTGCCGGTCATGCGCCGAACCACCCGGTTAGCAACGATTCTCGCAGCCGTCCTGATTCTGACGGCCAGCGCCTCTGCCATCCACCTACAATCGATCGGAAACGGGAAAGAAGTCCGTTTCACCCATGGAGGGGGAAACGAATGGTGGGTCCAGGTGCGACTCACGGGCAGCGGCGGTGCTGCTGCTACCTCCGTCCAGGCCATGGACACGGGGGGCCCATGGGTCACCTTGACGTCCCAACCTTGGGGCGGTGACCACACGTGGTGGGCCGGGAGTTTCCACATCGAGCCCGGGAACATGGTGAAGTTCCGCGCCAATTTCCCTGGCGTCAGTAACTTCGAAAGCTGCATGTTCACGCATCCGGCCGGTGCCGAGTCCTGCGTCGCGCCGCCTGGGCCCGGCATCCCCGGCCCGCCCGGCCCGCCTGGCCCCGCGGGACCTCCCGGCCCGCCTGGTCCGCAAGGCCCACCTGGTGAAGCTGCCCAGGGCCCGGCTGGCCCGCAAGGCATCCAAGGCCCACAAGGTGAGCAAGGCTTGCAGGGCATTGATGGCCCGCAGGGTGAACAAGGCCCAGTTGGCGAACAAGGCGAACAGGGACCGCAAGGCCTCCAAGGACCGCAAGGCATCCAAGGCGAACAGGGTGAACAAGGCCCAGTTGGCGAACAGGGACCGCAAGGTGATCAGGGACCGCAAGGCATCCAAGGTGATCAGGGCGAACAGGGCCCTGTCGGTGCCCAGGGTGAGACCGGCCCCGCCGGCGAACAAGGCCCGCAAGGTCCGTCGGGACCCACTGGCACCATCACCCGTGTGGTGGGCACGCCTACCGCCGCCACCGGCACCATCAACGTGGCGACCAGCGCCGTGGCGACCTGCGCCCCTGGAGATGTCCTGGTCGGCGGCGGCGGCACCGTGACGACCTCCGCGGCGAACAAGCACGAGGCGATCCTGCTGTCCTCATACCCGTCGAGCACGACGGAGTGGACGGCCACAGGCATCCTGAGCAAGGCGGCCACGACCATCACGGTCACCGCCTATGCGCTGTGCTTGACGCCCTCGGCTTAGTCTGAGCGTAACAGCCACACCGGGCCAGGCGATGGCCTCGACCCGGCACCTCTTCCCTTTTCTCTCTTAGAACGTCCGAAGCGTCGTGCTGAGCTCTTGCTTGGCTTGACTGCGGAACGCCAACCACAACGCCGCGATGACGCTCAAGACAGTCACGCCCACCGCCAACGTGACGGCCAACGGCGTCGCCTGGAAATCCATGGGCAGCGGAAGATCGCGCCGACCGGGCAACGCCCAGTGCAGCGACGCCGCGATGATGGTGGTCAAGATCGCGGCGAAGCCTATGGCGACGCCAGTCACTTGTGCCACGACGCTGCCCAAAGCCCGACGGACGGTACTGGGCCGGATGCCGATGGCATGGCAGACCGCGATCTCTCGGTTATGCGTCTCCAATTGCCGCCCGACGCCGTGCAGGATGAGGAACGCCGGCAGCATGAACAGGAAGATACTGACCAGCAGCGAAAGCGTCTGCAGGACCTCGATGAGCTGGCCCAGATAGCGGTCGGTGAACTTGGCCGCGGATTGGCTGGTCCAGCCATTGCGCGCCGCGACCTCATGCACGCCGTCGGCGTCGCCAGAAGCCACCATGATGACGTTGGCGACGGGCGCGTTGCTGGGGTGGTCGTTGAGGGCGCGCACATCCTCGATGGCGGCGATGTAGGTGAACGAGTCCAGGACATCGATGCCGGAATCGTACAGCCCGACGATGTGTGCCGGGCGCCGGATGACGTCCCGGGTCCCCGATGAGGTGTCCTCGACGACGACGGCCGCGGTGACTTCGAAGCTGAGGTCGCGGATGCGACTGATCGGTGGCGGCCAGATGCCCATGTCGGCGCGTTCGGCTGCCGTCAGGAACTGCTCGAAACGATCAAGGCTCATGACGATCGGCATGCTGCCTTGGCCGGTGCCTCGAGGTGGGAGGCTGCCGACGACCAGGTGTTGTCGCAGCTGGGCGCGGTCGACACCCTCGGATTCGATGCCGACGAGTGCCCCAAGAGCGATGACCTCGTCGCCGTCGCCTTCGCGGCCACCTGCACCGACCTGGAACTGGTCGTCCTCGTTGAGGGCCGCTTCGATGAAGGCACGCCTACTCAGGATGGCCTGCGATTCGTAGTGGACCGCGATGTCGCCGGTCGATGCGAGGTTGTGCTTCGTCGCGTTCAGGTCGAAGAAGGTCCGGCTCGGGATGGCGCCCTCGCCGGCGGGCGTGACACGGACGTCGCTGGTGTAGAAATCTGCCACCCGGTCTTGGGTCTCGGATTGCATGCCGGCGAATAGACCAGAGATGGTCAGAAGCAGCGTGATGCTCAGCCCGAGGACGACGGCCGTGCCGATGTACCAGCGCAAGGCGCCGCGACGCCAGCCCCGCGCGAGGGTGCCGACGGCGGTCACGGTTCTGCCCCCGGCTCCGGCTCGTCTTCGGGCCCTTCAGCGGTCAACGTGGCAGCGCGGCCGCGGCCTTTGACGGCCCGTTGCTTGGGTCGGTTGGCGTCGACCCAATTGACGTGGCCAAGGTCGCCGCCGGCACGCACGTATTCGCGGGCGGCCTTCATGGTCTTCTGCAAGTGCCCGATGTGGACGATGGCGTTGCCCGGGTTGCACAATGGCACCGTCGCGGTGCTGAGCACCACACCGCTGTGCGGCGCCACCATCTCGTCGACGTGGCGGCCGAACGGGTCGTGCACGGTGCCGATGCGTTGGTTGACGTTGACCAGGTCGCCTGGCGTGACGTCGAGGTCCAGAAGACCCCCGTGGTCGGCGCGCAGCCAATCGGATTTGCGCACGGTGATCTGTAGTTCTTGGCGGCGGACGCGTCGCTCCGTCATCCCCAGATGTTTCATGACGCGTAGGACGCCTTGGTAGCCGATCTCGATGACGTGGTGTTCGAAGCGGCTGGGTTCACCGGCTTCGAACAGGATGGTCGGCACGCCGGCTTCGGTGGCGGCGCGACGCAGGCTTCCTTTGGGGCCATGGCCATGAAGTGCGATGGGGGTACCGAAGGCCCGCATCAGGTCGCGGACCGCAGGGACGTCGACCTCGCCCCGGACGTGGCACAGGTTGCTCTGGCCTTGCCCGGCGGTATGCAGGTCGATGCCGGCGTCGCTGATCATGATGACCTTTCGAAACAGTACGTCGGCGATGCGGCTGGCCATGCTGCCCGTCGGGTCGCCTGGGAAGAAGCGGTTCAGGTCGCGGCGATCGGGGAGATAGCGGTCTTGCTCGCTGAAGCCGAAACGGTTGACGACCGGGACACCGATGAGGGTACCCGCTAGACTATCGGGCTCGATGACGTCAAGCAGTCGGCGCACGATGGCGACGCCGTTGATCTCGTCGCCGTGGACGGCACCGGTCAGGAACAATGTCGGCCCTGGTTTGGTGCCCCGCACGATGGTGACGGGCGTGCGTGCGTCCTGGTGGGTGACGGTCTCACTGACCTTCAGCTCCACTTGACCCACGTCGCCGGGCATGATCTTCTTGCGCTCGAACATGTTGTTCTTGAGGCCTGTCTGTCTCACGCGTCACCCCTTGCGAAATCTGCCGCGTAGCGCACCATCTGGCCAGCGATGTCGATCTTGGTGGCGCGCTCGAGTCCTTCGAATCCGGGGCTGGCGTTGACCTCGATGATCTTGGGTCCCGAGTGGCTCTCCAGGAAGTCCACGCCGGCGACGTGCAGACCCATGGCCTTGGTCGCTTCGAGCACCGCTTGCTCGTCTTCGGGCGCCAAGTGGAGCGGACGGCCGATGCCGCCGCGGTGGATGTTGCTGCGGAACTCGCCGACCTTGGCCTCACGGCGCATGGCGGCGACGACGCGGTCGCCGATGACGAAGGCGCGCACATCCTTGCCTTTGGATTCCTTGATGAACTCCTGGAGCAGCACGCTGTGGCCGAGGCTCCAGAACGCCTGCAACATGGACTCCAGGGTGTCGCGGCTCTCGGCGAGCATGACGCCGATACCCTGGGTGCCCTGTAGGAGTTTGATGACGCAGGGTAGGCCGCCGACCTGCTCGATGGCGGAGTCGACGTCGGATACGTTCTGGATGAACGCCGTGCGCGGCATGTCGACCTGGCATCGGCTCAGCACTTGCAGGCTGCGTAGTTTGTCACGGGCGCGTAGGATGCCGGTGCTGGAACTGAGCACCGGGACATCCATGGCCTCGAACTGTCGCACGACCGTCACGCCGATGTCGGTCACGCTTGTGCCGACCCGCGGGATAACGACATCGGCCCAATCCAGGTCGATGGGCGCACCCCGGTAGCGCAGTTGCGGGCGCTGGGCGTGGAGGATGATGTTGCACTTCAGGACGTCCAACGTCTCGAAGGCGTGGCCTTGTTGGACGCAGGCCTGACGGAACCGTCGCATGGAGTAGAGCCGGGGCTCACGCGTCAGGAACAGCAGGCGCACGCCATTTGGACCCCCGTGGCGCTTTATAGGGACGCTGGTGAACGACGACGACCCTACAGCACGGTTTCGGTGACGGTCACGGTGCTCAGTCAGATGTACACCCCTGTGGCGACGCCGACGCCGACGCCGCGCATCTGCCACGCGCCGGGGACCGGTTCTTCGTCGATGAAGATCACCGTGAAGCCTGGACCTGCGGGGCCCAGTTGTTGGTAGCTGTAGCTGGCTGCGGTGCCGGTGGGATCGGTGAGGGTGACCTCGGTGCGGCCGACGACGGCGATGGGGACGATGAAGCCCATCAAGCGGTCGCTTTCGGCCACGTTGAAGGCCTGCGGAGCGGGGTCGCCTTGGACCGGGCCGGACGGGTCGGGGAACACGCCGTGGAAATGGTCCAGGACGGTCTCGGCGTGGGCGACGAGGTACGGCCCCGTGTAGTCCTTGGACGTGCCCATGCTCATGGCGTGGAACATGATGGTGTCGCCGCCGGCATCTAGGTCATAGATCCAGAAGTGACTGAACCAACCAATGGCCGGGACGTAGTTGTAGCGTGCCAGCCGCTCACCGTTCTGGTCGATGGCGTCGATCCAGAACCCGGGGTAGAATCCAAGGGGGGTGTCGATGCGCGCCGCGTAGGTCGCGGTCATCGTCAGCGCGTGGTCGGTGAAGTTGTAGGTGTTCCAGTTGAGCAATTGCTCGACGGAACCGGTCCAGGTCTTGCCGTGCGAGATGGGGAACTCGTACATCCAAGACCAGTCGCTGCCGAAGCCAC
>JBFJNL010000124.1:0-5147 GCA_041618195.1 Thermoplasmatota archaeon
ATGGGGAAGCCTTCGTAGGCGACGGTGCGCATCTCGAGGCCACGCTCCAGGCCGGCGGCGACGTACGCCTTGGAGTAGTCGGCGTCGATGCGGAACTCGTACGGGATGCTGCCCAGCTCATGCCACTCCTGGTCGACGTGGGTCCACTTGGGTGCACGATCGGCCTGCACCTGATGGCCGATGACGGACAGCCACTGCGTCGAATACAGCAAGATCAGATCGGGCTGGATAGCATCGATCTGCTCGCGGACCACGCGGTATGCGTCGCGGATGCGCGCGTAGCCAGGGTTGGCTTCAGGCACCAAGAGGGGGTGCGGGTAACCCGGTAGGATGAACGATGCGACGATGCCGGCCACACGCCAGCCAGATGCGGCGGCCCTTTGAGTTTGTCCACTGGCGGCGGCCAGGTGAGAGACTCGTGTGGGCAACGCAACCATTGCCTTCAGCCCCGCCAGGGGGACTGCGCCCGCATGTCATATAGGACGCCGGACCATTGTCCTGTATGCCGCACCGCACCTCGCGTCAAAGGCCAAGCTGGAAGAGCACCCTCCTGTGGGTCGTCGCTTTGGCCGCCTCGCTCGCGATCCCCGCAGCGTCGGCCTCCGAGGAGCATCATCTCCAGATGGGCACCATGAACTGGGCCCCGCTCGAAGTCGGCCAACCCGTCTACGCCTACGCATACCTGGCGCCGTTCGAATACGGCTACGCCCACGAGGGTTCGATCGATTTCGGCGATGGCTCAGAGCCGGTTGCGATCGCCAACAACGGCCGCCAATCACCGCGAGTGGTGAGCCACGTCTACGAAGCCGGCGGCACCTACACCATCACCGGAATCATGGCGTACACCGGCCACTGCCAGCCCAGGTACTGCCATGACGGCGGTCCATGGGCCGGCCAGGGCAGCGAAAGCAGCCTTGCGATCGTCATCGACGGCGGCAACACCGCCCCGACCGTCGACGCTGGTTCGGACGTGCAGCGGCTGCCGTCGCGCTCGCACGTGGACATCGCGGCCCTCATCAGCGACCCGGATGCCGGCGACAGCCACACCGCCACCATCGATTGGGGCGACGGCTCGATGGAAGTGTTGGCCGTCGACGGCGCCCTGGCATCCGGTAGCCACGACTACGGCGGCCGCGGCCACTGGACCGCCACCGTGTGCGTCCAGGACGCGGCTGGCGAAGAGAGCTGCGACTCGCTGGAGATCAGCATCGACGGTGCGCACGGCAAGCCGTCATCCGACATGCACCCCGGCCGGGGCCAAGCCCAGGGGCTGGAGAAGTGATCAGGCCAGCATCGGCGTGACGCGTCGGGTCTTCGGGTCCGGGTTCCATTCCATGACCGCGTTGCCGGTACCGATGACCGTGCCGTAGCCGTGTAGCTCGGCCGGATAATCGGGATAGTCGAGGGCCGATAGGAGCCAGCTCAGGCAGCCGGCGTCGGCCTCGCTCGTGGCGTTGTCGATCAGGTCCGGCATCTCGTCGAAGAGTTGCTTGGACTTGCCGGCGCGCATCAAGCGGATGGCGTGCATGTCCCATTGGTACTGACCATGGTGGTAGATGTGCTCGTGGCTCATGTCCTCGGGCACCGCCGGCTCACGGGTGAAGTGGCGGTGGCTGATGCTGTTGCTGGCCAACAACAGGGCCTTCTTGCCGCTGTCCTCGATGGCTTCGCGGGTCGCTTCGCCGAGGGCCCGTTGCTGTTCTTGACCCACCTCGTTGCTGTAGTCATTGTAGACGTTGCAGCTGCTGATGCCGACGATGGGCTTGTCCCACTCGGGTCGTACCATGTGGCAGGCGGCGATGGTGCCATAGTCGACGCGGAAGTCCGGGTTCTCCATCATCTTGGTGACGAGGCCGGCCTTCTCCCCGCGGGCGGCGATGTCGCGGGCCAGATCCACGTCGCAATCGAAATCATAGTCGAACCGGAACAGGTTCGGGAAGATCGGGTCCACGGACTTGCTCTTGAAGTGCGGGACGCCGAGGAAGTGGTGCCCGATGCGCGTACGCCAGTGCGGGCTGTGGACGACGATGACGTCGAAGTCACGATCGGCCAAGCTGTGGCGCATGCGCTCGTAGCCCCAGCGGATGGTCTCCCAGCCGCCTTCACTGCGAGGCTCGTTCTGTGGCGGGTTGTCCGCGTACACGAGGTGCGGCGGGTGGGGTGCCAAGCAGCCTGCGACGATGCGGCCGGTCATGGGGTGGGGAGCGGCCCCGGGTTTGAAGGATTGCCTTTTCCCCGGGGCGTCCCGCAGCGCATATGAGTCCCGTCGCGGCTACAAGACAATCTCGCCGCCGCGTCAGGCGCCCCCGAGACGCCTCACTCGATGGCGATGTGCCGGACGCGCTTGGCCTGCTCTGCCTTGAGATCGACGCCGAGCGTCAACAGGCCGTCCTCGTAGCGTGCATTGACATGGGCCGGATCGAGGCTCATGCCGGGCTCGAGGAACGCCTTGTACTTGCAGTCCGCCGTCTCGCATTCGAGCCGGACGTGATCGGGGCCGACGTCGAGGTTGATGTCCTCCTTCTTGACGCCCGGCAGTTCGATCTTGACGTTGAGCCGCTTGTCATCTTCGACGTCCCAACGCAGGAACGGTTCCCGCCACCCCTCGGCCAGGGCGCTGGATTCGAGCAGGTGCCCGAACGGGCGCAACTCAAGACCACCAAGGTGCGGGAAGATGCTGAGACCCTGCAAGATGGGGGCGTTCGCCAGTTCTTCCTCGAACTTGGCCATCTGGTCTAGCATCGTATCCATCTGCGCCCGGATAGACCCCATCAGGTCCGTTCGCCCGACGCTGCGTTCCTTCCCCAGGTGCTGCAATTCCTTCTTTGCCATGTCAATCACCAGCCCTTCATCCACCGCGAGCCTCATGCTATTATGGCGAAGGCCCCGTAGCCGCGGTCCGTTTTGGGCGGGCCCCATGGCGTTAACACGTGGCACGGGCGGCTTGGGTGGTGCCAACATTTTTCGGGAGGGCGAAAAGTTTTAGCACTGAACTCCATACACCAGTTAGGCCGCGTGATGCCAGGAGCATCCATGTCCGATTTGACCCACCCCCATTCCGCCGACCGCGATAATTGATCGCCCGTCATTGGCCGGAATCCCCCACTTTGCAGAGTGCAAACCAGGCGCGGTTGCAACGCCTGTCGGCACCCACCCCACCTCCAGCCGGAGGCCTCTCCATGCTCACATCGAGTCCAGACAACACCCCGACAAACCCTCACGCCTCAGCTCGCCAAGTGCGGGCTGCCCCCGAACGCACACGCCGCCTGCGCAAGGCGCGCTCTACCGCCCTGAAGTCCGGCCTATTGGCTGGACTCCTTGTGGTCACATTGCTCGGTGCCCTGATGGCATCCCCCGCCGCAGAAGCCGCCGGCACGTACCAATCTTCGACCCTCAAGACCTACACGACCCCGACCGCGAGCCTGTCGTTCTCCCACACCACCCCCACGGGTTCTGATCGCCTCCTCGTCGTCACCATCGCGTCCGACAATGGCAAAGCCGCCACCGCCGTCACCTACGGCGGGGCCGCCTTGACGAAAGCCGTAGAGAAGACCGAGTCCTCGAACTCGGTGTCCGAGATCTGGTACCGGTTCGCGCCGACCGAAGGCGCGGCCACCGTGTTGGTCACCTGGGCGAACGCGAACAACAAGGGCGCCGTCGAGGCGCTCAGCTATCGCGGTATCGACCCGGTGGCCCCGGCCATAGCATCCGCTTCGGATTCCGGATCCTCCGGCAACCCGACGGCGTCCACCAGCTTCGCGACCACGCCCGGCTCCCTCGTCGTCTCCACCATCACCACCCGGGGCGGAAGCGGTTCCCTCGCCGCCGTCACACCCCAGGCCGTGAGCCCCCTGGCGCTGCGCCACAGCGGCGTTGTCGGCTCAGGCACCTCCGGCATGGGGTACGGCCTAGGTGATGTGCCCGCCACCACGGCGAGCACCACTGTCGGCTGGACATTCACCGTGGTCCAGAAGTTCGCCATGACCTCGGCCGCATTCCTGCCGGTCCAATCCCTCGATGTCGTGGCGTCTGGCGGCGCGACCGCGGTCACGGAAGACCCGGGCGCCAGCAACACGGACAGCTACACGATCCGATTGTCGCGGGCCCCGACCAGCACCGTCACGATCAACGTCGCGGCCAGTCCGGCCAGCCAAGTCCTCCTGAGCTCCGGCGCCCAGAACGAGGTGGCGAGCCTGTCACTCAGCTTCACCACAAGCAACTGGGCGGGCGCCCAGACGGTGACCGTGAACGCCATCGATGATGGCATCGTCGAAGCCTCGCACCCCAGCATCACATTGACCCACTCGGCCACGTCCAGTGACGCCGGATACAATGGCAAGTCCAAGGCCGTCACCGTGACCGTGAGCGACCGCACGCTGTTCACCCTCACGACGACCAAGGCCGGCACAGGCGCCGGGTCGCTTTCCAGCGTGCCCGCCAGCATCGACTGCGGCACCACGTGCTCCGCCGCCATGCCGTCTGGCACCGTCGTCACGCTGACCGCGACGCCCAGTAGCACCTCGGAATTCACCGGGTGGAGCGGCGCCGGCTGCACCGGCACCAGTACCTGCCAAGTGACGATGAGCTCCGCGCGCACGGTCACGGCGACCTTCGGTGCCCTGGTCCAGCAATCGTTGACCGTCACGGTCGACGGGGCTGGCGTCGGGACAGTCTCGAGCACCCCCAGCCGCCTCGCTTGCAGTGGTAGCGTGTGCGTCGAGAACTTCAACCAAGGCGGCGCCGTGACCTTGGCCGCGGTCCCCCAGCCGGGCTCCATGTTCGGTGGTTGGACGGGCGACTGTAGCGGCCTCGGCTCGTGTGAGCTCACGATGAGCGGCGCCAAGGCCGTGGGTGCATCGTTCCACGTCGACGCTGACGCGGATGGCGTCGCCGACAATGGGTCGGACCTGTGCCTGGACACCCCGAGCGGCGAAACCACCGACGACAACGGCTGCGGCCTCGCAACCCAAACCGACACCGACCTTGACGGCGTCATGGACGGCGCAGACCTCTGCGCCAACACCCCGAGCGGCGAAGCCACCGACGACAACGGCTGCGGCCTCGCAACCCAAACCGACACCGACCTTGACGGCGTCATGGACGGCGCAGACCTCTGCGCCAACACCCCGAGCGGCGAAGCCACCGAC
>JBFJNL010000125.1:0-5074 GCA_041618195.1 Thermoplasmatota archaeon
GAACCTTCCCATGGCCGGCGCGGCAGGCACCCCTGCCCCCAAAGGCAGCCCCGGGCTCAGCCCCAGTGGCAAGCCCCGCCTGCCGGAATGGTTCAAGGTCAAACCGCCGGGCGGCGAGGCCTACAAGGCCATCAGTGCCGCCCTGCGCGAACGCGGTCTTAGCACCGTGTGCGAGGAAGCGCGCTGCCCGAACCTATCCGAGTGCTGGAGCGGCGGCGAACGCGGCGCTTACGCCGGCACCGCGACCCTGATGGTCATGGGAGGCACCTGCACCCGCGGCTGCCGCTTCTGCTCCGTCAGCACCGGCCGCCCCGACGCCCTCGACCCCGAAGAACCGCGCAAATCCAGCGAGACCATCGGCATCATGGGTGTCGGCTACGTGGTCATCACCAGCGTCGACCGCGACGACCTGCCGGATGGCGGTGCCGACCACTTCGGCAAGGTCATCGAACAATGCAAGGCCGACCACCCCGACCTACTGGTCGAGGTCCTCACCCCTGACTTCCAAGGCGACGAGTCGGCGCTTGAACGCATCATCAAGGCCAAGGCGGACGTCGTCGCCCACAACATCGAGACCGTGCGCCGGCTCAGCCCCAGCGTCCGCGACAAGCGCGCGGACTACGACCAGAGCCTGGGCGTGCTGAAACACTACAAGACCCTCGGCGCACGCTTCACCAAGACCAGCATCATGGTCGGTTTTGGCGAGACGGAAGGCGAGATCGTGGAGACCCTGCGCGACCTGCGCGCCCACGATGTGGACATCGTCACCTTCGGCCAATACCTGCGCCCGACGCAGACCGCCGCCCACCTGCCGGTCGTCGAATTCGTCCACCCGGACGTCTTTCGGCACTACAAGCAGATCGCCGAAGAGATGGGCTTCCTGTACGTCGCCAGCGGCCCACTCGTGCGCTCCAGCTACAAGGCCGGCGAGTTGTTCATGGAAGGCTTGATCCGCAGCGAGAACCCGACCTAACGCCGGGGCTTCGATCACTCGCGGACGATGCAGTCGGTGAGTTGTGGGGCGACGTCCGGCGCCACGACGTCGTTGTCGCCGGCGAACGCCGCGATGGCCGTTAAGAACGCCTGCGAGCCGACGGATTGGTCCGCCAGGGCTTGCGCCCTGCCGTTGGGTGAGATGTGGTAGGCGACGCCGTCCTGTACGATGTCGTGGCCGACCCGTTCCACTTCGATGTGCCAACCTTCCCAGCCGAGGTAGGCTCCGCCGGGCTTCGCCGTCACGTTGGCGGTGTCGAAGCCGCCGATGCTTAGCCACCACGCTTGCAAATCCGGCTCGACGGATGCGGCATAGCCGTACGCCAGCACCGTGGTTTGGCCATTTGTTTGCATAGATTCGGCAATACTGCGATGCTTGGCCAGCTCGGTGAAGGCCGCGTCCATGTCGATCGACAACGCCTCCAACATCGGTGTCACCAGAGGGCGGTGGCTTTCGAGGGTCGTGTTGGCGGCGACGACGACGCGCAGGGTGTAGCCGTGCTCGTCGTGGTACAATTCGCCGCCCGGGCCCACGATATTGCGCGTGATCGCCGGTGCGTACGCGTCTAGGCCATCATCTTGGATGCCGAGGTCGAAGACTGCCGTGCCCCACGCCACGCGGCCGGGGTGGCTCAGTGTCGCCTCGTACCACGCCGGGTCCTCCCAGCTCGCGAACCACTCTGGGTGGCAAGGGGCGCTGCAGCCGGCGAGCAGAGCGATGGTGGTCACGGCGAGAAGACGCACGACCCCAAACAGGGCCCGCCGGATTTGGAGATGCCGCTACCCGGGCCACCCTGGTGTCGTATTCTCGCCGTAGCTTTCAAGAACGAGAACACGCAGCCCCGATTCACTCGTGCTGATCGAATACCTCCCCTACGCGCAGTTCTTGGCCCAGATCTCCTTGGTCGTGGGTGCCTTCTTCGCTGGGTATCAGTTCATCCTCAGCCGTCGCGAACGCCACGACGCTCAGGCACTCGAGGTGCTGACGCAGTTGCAGTCCCCCGAGTTCCGCGCGGCCTATGCCAAGGTCTGGACGCTGCCTCTCGCGGCGACGGCCGATGATGTGCGCGCCGGCGGTCAGGAGATGGAGGAGGCGGTCGACTGCGTCGCCATGACGTTCGAAAGTCTCGGGGTCATGGTGCACAACCGCATCGTCAAGATCGAGGTGGTAGACCAGGTCATCGGTGGTTTCCTGCGCGAATCGTGGCGGCGCTGTTCGGCCTACGTGCATTGGAAACGCCAAGAAGTCCAGTCCCGGCGCTTGGGCGAGTGGTACCAATGGCTGGCGGAGCACCTCGCCGTCGAGACCCGGCGCAGCGTCGGTGCCTACGAGGCGTTCAAGGACTGGCAACCGTAGCCGATTCGACGCGGTTTCTGGCGTTCCTCTGACCCCCGGCCATGGGCTGTGGGTGCCCAGCGGCGCGGATTGTACCAAAATGTGCAGCCAGTCCGGACGGCCCGGAAGCCCTCATATGAATAGCGAATCATATTGGGGCCGCGCTGCTTAAACCACCCCCGTTCTTCGACCGCCTGTCGAGGTCTGAAAGTGAAACCCATCACCCTGTTGGAGTCCCGGAAGAAAGACCTGGGACTCGACCTGTCCGACGAGGACCTGCGCAAGATGTACACCGCCATGGTGCGGACCCGCAAGATGGACGACAAGCTCGTCCTGCTGCAGCGCCAAGGCCGCATCGGCTTCTACCTGGCATGCACCGGCCAGGAAGCCATCGGTATCGGCTCCGCCTACGCCATGGAGCAGGACGACTGGTTCTTCCCGCACTACCGCGACCAATCCATCCCCCTGCTGAAAGGCATCCCGATGGGCGACCTGGTCCACCAATGCTTCGGCAACGCAGCGGACAACGTCAAGGGCCGCCAGATGCCGGTCCACTACTCGTTCCGCGACATCAACTACTACTCCATCAGCAGCCCGCTCGGCGTGCAGATCATCCAAGCCGCCGGCGCCGCCTATGGCATGAAGATCAAGGGCACCAAGCAGGTCGCCACCGTCTACTTCGGTGACGGCAGCAGCAGCGAAGGCGACTTCCACAGTGGCATGAACTTCGCCGCCGTCACCAAGAGCCCGTGCATCTTCATGCTCGAGAACAACCAGTGGGCCATCAGCGTCCCGGTCGAGCGCCAGACGGCCAACACCAACTTCTACGAGAAGGCGGCCGGCTACGGCATGCCGGGCGTCCGCGTCGACGGCAACGATGTGCTGGCCATGTACCAGGCCACCAAGGAAGCCATCGACCGCGCCCGCCGCGGCGAAGGTCCGACGCTCATCGAGGCTGTCACCATGCGCATGGCGGCTCACTCCACGAGCGACGACCCCTCCAAGTACGTCCCCGAGGACATGTACGCCGAGTGGAAGGGCAAGGACCCGATCCTACGCTTCGAGAAATTCCTCCTCAAAGGCGGTCTCATCGACGACGACTTCATCGCCACGACCGCCAAGGAAGCCGAAGCCGAGGTCGCTGCGGCGCTCAAGGCCGCCGAATCCGTGCAATGGCACCCCGAAGCCGACACTCTCTTCGACGACGTCTACGCCGCTCTGCCGGCCCACTTGCTTGAGCAGCGCGAGAAGATGCGCAAAGACGTCGACGAACACGGCGTCCCCGGAGGCCACGCATGACACAATCCGAAATGGCCTGGCTCGCGATAGGAGCCGGCGCCGGCCTGCTCGCCACGCTACTCATCGCGTCCCCGACCATGCGCCTCATCGCCGGCATCGCCGTGCTGGTCGCCGGCATCGTTGCCCTCATGAGCCTGACCAAGACCGCCACGCCCGAGGTCTCCGCGTGAGCTCCAAGCACGCCGGATGGTCCTTCGTGTCCGGCTTCGGTTTCGGCCTGCTACTGGCCACCGCAGCACTGTTCTTCTTCCTCATCGAGAACTGGCAGACCGCCATCGCTGGCGTCATGGCCGGCGTCGGCCTGCTGCTGGCGCTTCTCGGTGGATGGCGGGCGCTCGCGCACCGCGCACGTACCGTCACGGAGGTCACCCCATGACCGCCATGACCACGAGCGGGTGCCGCAAGCGCCACCCGCGTCGGGCCACCACCCGCGCGCTCGCCCCGGAGGTGCTCGCTTGGCTGTGATGACCATGATCCAAGCCATCACCCACACCCTGGACCAAGCCATGGGTCGCAGTGACGACGTCGTCGTGTTCGGCGAGGATGTCGGCAAGAACGGCGGCGTGTTCCGTGCCACCGACGGTCTATGGGCCAAGTACGGCGAAGACCGTGTCCTCGACACCCCCCTCAACGAGAACCTCATCATCGGCGCCGCCATCGGCATGGCCGCCTACGGGATGCGCCCGGTGCCAGAGATCCAGTTCATGGACTACATCTGGCCCGGGTTCGACCAGCTCGTCAACGAGGCCGCCAAACTGCGCTACCGCAGCGGCGGCGAATACTGGTGCCCCATGACCGTCCGCACGCCCTACGGCGGCGGCATCCGCGGCGGCCACTACCACAGCCAATCAGGTGAAGCGCCCTTCGCGCACACTCCCGGCCTCATCGTGGTCGCCCCCAGCACCGCCCACGACGCCAAGGGTCTGCTGCACGCCAGCATCGCCTGCGACGACCCGGTTGTGTTCATGGAGCCCAAGGCCCTGTACCGCGCCGCCAAAGGCGAGGTCAGCGAGGACTACTACACCGAGGACCTGATGAAGGCGGTCGTGCGCCAGAAAGGCAGCGACATCACGATGGTCTCCTACGGCTCCACCATGCCCATGACGCTCAAAGCCGCAGCCAGCGCCGAAGAGCAAGGCGTCAGCTGCGAGGTCATCGACCTGCGCACCATCATGCCGTGGGACAAAGCCACCGTCCTCGACTCCGTCAAGAAGACCGGTCGCCTGGTCACCGTCACCGAAGCCCCGCTCACCGGCGGCTTCGCTAGCGAGATCAGCGCCACCGTCGCCGAAGAGGCCATCGAGTACATGGAAGCCCCCATCAAGCGCGTCGCGGGATACGATGTTCCGTTCCCGTACACGCTGGAAGGCCTCTACATGCCCAACCCCAACAAGATCCTTCAAGCCGTTGAAGAGGTCATCAACTTCTAACCCTCTTTCCCCAATC
>JBFJNL010000126.1:0-4832 GCA_041618195.1 Thermoplasmatota archaeon
AGCACTACAACCCCGGCATCATCGGCCCCTTCTGCCTGCAGACCTGCGTGGACAAGGACATGAACTTCCACATCTACGACGTCGCCCCCCGCATCGGCGGCGGCACCAACGTCCACGTCGGCATGGGCCACCCCTACGGCAACGCCCTCTGGCGCACCCAGATGTCAACCGGTCGCCGCGTGGCTCGGGAAGTCAAGATGGCCGCGGAGCAGGACCTGCTTCGTGAGATCGTGACGTAAGAACCACAGTCACGACCTACGCTAGCTCCGCCAACGATATGGCGCCGAGGCGCTAGGGCGACTGCTCGCCATGGGCCGCAAGGTTCGCTCAGACGAGCGCCCAAACGGACCCTCGGGCTGACCGCCCAAGCCGGCATGCTTAGCACTACCACGTCGAGATGTACCCTGGTATGTCCTGCGACCGCGAGGCGGAGGCGTCTGATGGGTAAGCGCTGCCAGAGCTGTGGCTACCCGATGAAGAAGGACGAAAAGGGCGGCGGCTCGAACGCGGACGGTTCCATCAGTGAGACCTACTGTTCCATGTGCTACGCTGATGGCCAGTTCTTGAGCCCGCCCGAGATCGATACGGCGCAGAAGTTCCAGGAATTCTGCATCCAAGAGATGAAGAAGGACGGGATGAACGGTGCCCTGGCATGGGTCTTGACGCGCGAGATTCCCAGGCTTGAGCGCTGGAAGAAAAGGTAGCCGGCCTGCCTGAAGGCATGACGAGCCCTAGGCTGTGTGAACAGCGCCGGTGCCGCTTGGCCAAACACAGTGGAGTTCTCGACCAAGCCACCCCGAGCGCCGACTCCAAGGAGTCGCGTGGTGGGTCGGACGCGTTGCCCGCCATTGGGAGGTAAGGTAGTCCTTTCATGCCCCAGGTCGGTCCAAGGCGTATGCGAGTGAGCGTGTCCACGGACATCTCGGCCCCACCTGCCGCAGTGTGGAAGGTCATCACCGACATCGAGCACTCGGAGGCCATCATCGGCGGAATCGACAGGGTCGAGATCCTAGAGCCGGCGACGGGGCCGTCCATCGTCGGCCTGAAGTGGCGCGAGACGCGCACCATGTTCGGCAAGGCGGCGACGGAAGTCATGTGGATCACCGACGCCGAAGAAGCATCACATTACGATACCCGTGCCGAGAGCCATGGTGCGGTGTACACGACGCAGCTGGGGCTCGAAGAGGTCGAGGGCAGGACGCGTCTGACGATGACGTTCAATGGCGAGCCCCAGACCACTGGTGCCAAACTCATGTGGGCGCTCACGGGTTGGATGGCGAAAGGCTCGATGCGCAAGGCGCTCAAGCAGGATCTGGCCGACATCAAGGCCGCCGTTGAATCCTAGGGCTACTTGTTCAGCCCAGCCGTCAAGTGCCGCGCCACTGCAGCGAAGGCATCCGGCGGGAGCATGGAGACCTTCATGTCGGCCCAACCGGATTCAACGAGCAGCCGGGTGAGGGACCCCGAGTCGGTGCGTAGCTCACGCGGGAGCTGACCAAGTGCGCGGCGCGCTTTGCGATCCCAGGCACCCCATGCCGCGTCCAGGACCTTGTTCAACATCTCGGCATCGACCGCAGGCGTGTCGCGAGCCCGGAGCCGGATGATCCCCGACGTCACGCCCGGCGGCGGCATGAACGCCTTACGAGGTACGTGGCCGAGGTCTTCGACGTCTGCCTGCAAGCCCACGCGGATACTCAACTTGCCATAGTGGGCACTGCCAGGTCGGGCTGCGAGGCGGTCGGCCAGTTCGCGTGGCACGACGAACACGGAGCGCGGCACGCCGGCCGCGACCACGCGCTGGATGAACGGCGCGGCGATCTTGAACGGCGGGTTCGCGACGACGGCCGTGAGGGTCTCAGGCAACGGCCACTGTAGAAGGTCGGCTTCGACGACGGTGACGCCGGGCAGCGGGTCCTGATTGAGTTCGTCCACCATGGCCGGATCCACGTCCACGGCCCAGACGACTCCCCCCGGCAAGATGGCCGCCGCGATGGGGCGGGTCAAGGCTCCTTCGCCGGCCCCGGCGTCGAGCACGTGGTCGCCGGCCGTCAGCGCGGCGGCCTCAATGACGCGTTCGACGACGTGAGGGTCGCAGAGCAGGTGCTGGCCAAGGTCGGGTTGAGGCACATTTGCGGCTAGACCCGTCCGGAACTTTAGCGCACCCCATGCGCCAGACCGCATCGAGCCGCCGAGGGCCCCCGCGACACCAACCGGGAGGGTCGACAATGTGGGGCTTAAACGCCGGCGTGCAATCGCACATTTGCTGGCATCGCCCGGCCTGAACGCCATGATCGACCTCGTTTCCACGTTCATCGTTTTCTTTGCCGTGATCGACCCCATCGGCACAATCCCGGTCTTCATCGCGGTGACGCGAGGTCACGACGCCAAGGGTAAACGCAAGATTGCGCTGATCGCCACATTGGTCTCGGCCGGGGTGCTCGTCTTCTTCGTGGTGGCCGGAGAGTTGATCCTGAACGCGATGTCGATCCCGTTGTCAGCGTTCCAGATCGCCGGAGGCATCATCCTGTTCCTCTTCGCGCTCTCCATGATCTTTGGGGAGAGCAAGCCAGACGAGGAGACACGCCTTGCCGAGAGCCACCGGGAGACGGCGATCTTCCCACTTGCCGTCCCTTCCATCGCAAGCCCCGGAGCGATGCTGGCCGCCGTCCTGTTGACCGAGAACGCCAAGTTCGACCTGTGGGAACAAGTGCAGACCGGCGTTGTGTTGATGTCGGTGCTGCTGTTCACGTTCATCCTGATGTTGGCGGCCGCTGGCATCCACCGGTTGGTGGGGAACGCTGGCGCAAGCGTGATCAGCCGAGTGATGGGGCTGATCCTCGCATCCGTCGCCACGACCAATGTCCTCGTCGGCGTCCGAGGTTACTTCGGGCTCTGACCATGCGGCCCCAGGCCAACCTACTTGCGCCATCGCCGACCTGCCTGGATCCGTGACCGTGCACGAGTCCCTGCGCCGCGCCGAGACCCAAGCGGTGCACTGGTTCGACGCCATCGTTGCTCGGGGGTTGATGCGCCCAGGCATCCTCGAATCGGAGCTGAACACGGCGGCACTTGCGCTGGCACCAGAATTCGGTTTTGACAGGCACTGGCACAAGCGCATCGTGCGGAGCGGCCCCAACACGCTGGCACCGTATGCTGAGAACCCACCCGACCGGGCCATCGAAGCCGACGACATCGTGTTCTTCGACTTTGGCCCGGTACTGGAGGAATGGGAAGCGGATTTTGGGCGAACCTACGTCCTGGGCGACGACCCCGCCAAGCATCGGCTTGTCGCCGACATCGAGGCGTGCTGGACGATTGCGGCCACGCACTTCCACGCGTCACCCGACATCACGGGCGCAGAGCTATTTGCCTTCGTCGTCGACTTGGCCGCCTCGCGCGGCTGGGAGCATCACATCAGGCACGCCGGACACTTGGTCGGCAAGTTCCCGCACGAACAACTCCGGGGCGAGGACACACGCAACTACATCCATCCCGAGAACACGGCCCCCCTACGCGCGCCCGGCGCTGATGGCGACCCGCGCGAATGGATCCTCGAGTTGCATTTCGTCGACCGCGAGCGTCGCCTCGGGGCATTCTACGAACAGCTCCTGACCGTCCCGTAGACTACCGTGCCGAAGGCCATGGGCCCCCGTTCTTCGACGCGTCACCAGATTCAAGATGTGGCTCGGCCATCGGCTGGACATGAAGATCGCCGTGGAAACCGAGGCCAAGGCCACGCCCGAACAATGTTGGGCGGCGGCGGTCACGCCAGCGGCGATCATGCAATGGAACGCGGCGAGCCCCGACTGGCATTGCCCAAGCGCCGAGGTGGACCTCCGCGTCGGCGGGCGCATGACGAGCCGCATGGAAGCCAAGGACGGCTCCACGGGATTCGACTTTGAAGCCACCTACACCGTCATCGACGCGCCGCACCGACTGGAGTACAAGTTGGACGATGGCCGCATGGTCGAATTGGTACTGGAAGGCACCGCTGACGGCACCCACATCAAACAGACCTTTGATGCGGAGACCGAGAACGATGCCGAGATGCAGCGCAGGGGTTGGCAAGCCATCGCGGACAATTTCGCGCGCTATGTGGAAGGTGGCTGAATGGCCCACGACATCTTCACCATGCCATTCGCCAAGGTCTACCCCCTGTACGTCCAGAAGGCAGAACGCAAGGAGCGCACCAAGGCCGAAGTCGACCAGATCATCCGTTGGTTGACCGGCTACACCGCCGCCGGCCTCAAGCAGCAGATCTCGAAGGAGAGCGACTTCCGTACGTTCTTCGCGGAGGCCCCCGCCCTGAATCCCAACCGGTCGCTCATCAAGGGGGTCGTGTGCGGCGTCCGGGTGGAAGACATCGAGGACCCATTGATGCAGGACATCCGATACATGGACAAGTTGATCGACGAATTGGCGCGGGGCAAGGCGATGGAGAAGATCCTGCGGGTGTGACGCCAAGCTTCTTGCCACTCTCACGCCTGGGTTGACTCCGTGGCCGATTTTCCATACCGATTCGACGACCGCTGGAAGCCCCTGTTCGCGGCGTTGGGCGTGCGCAAAACGGACGGCGTCACTGTCACGGACACCGAATTGATCGCCACCTTCGGGCGCTTCAAGGTGACCACACCGCTCGAGAACGTCCTTGGCGCCGAGGTCACGGGCCCCCACCGTTGGTACACGGCCGTCGGATTGCGGCTCAGCTTCACCGATGACAGCGTGACGTTCGGCACGAATCACAAGAAGGGCGTGAGCATCAGGTTCAAGGAGAAGATCCCGAAGGTCGTCGGCTCCAAGGACCACTCGATCCTGTGGGCGAGCGTCGCCGA
>JBFJNL010000127.1:0-4588 GCA_041618195.1 Thermoplasmatota archaeon
CCACCGCCGGTGGCCAGTGCAAGTCCAGCGCCCGCCAGACCAGCAAGTACTGCGGCCGCCACAAGGGCTACCGCCCCCCGACCGCCGCCGTCGCTGCCGCTGCCAAGGACACCAAGCCCGCGGCCAAGAAGGCCCGCGACACGGCCCCCGCCGGTCGCCGCAGCGTCTACAAGCACTCCGGCTACGCCCTCTACCAGAAGGGCAACCGCTACAACTTCTCCAAGAAGAGCCAGAAGGACATGAAGGCCCAGGGTTTCACCCCGGTCTTCGCGGTCCCCTCCGGCAAGAAGGTCGGCAGCCTGCCTAACGGCGTGCCGGTCCTCAAGAACGCGTAAGCGACGTCCACGGACGCCACTTCCCCCTCCTCTTCCCTTCTTTATCTTTTGACGGCCGACACCACAGGTGGTCCGGCCAGCCGACCCAACACCGTGCGCGCGACCTCTATTTGGTCGACGCGGACGTAGATCGTGCCGACGTTGCCATGGGTCACGCCGAACGTGTTGATGATCTCGACGCCAGCCGCCATTAGATCAGCGGCCATCTCGGCCAAGGCACCAGGACGGTTCTCGATGCGCACCACGAAGACCGTCAGGGGCTTAGCCACAAAGCCCGCGTCGCGGACCACGGCCTGAGCCTGGTTGAAATCGCGGGCGAGGAAGCGCACCATGCCGCGCTCCACCGAGAAGCCCTCGATGTTGACCCCACCGGCGGCGAGCGCTTTGGCGATGTCGCCCAAGGCCCCAGGCTTGTTTGCAATGTTCACTGAAAGAATGGTCTCCGTCTCCATGTGCGCGCTCAATGCCATATCGGTGGCCGATGTTCATGGCCTTTGTCCCAAGGTTCCGTAGTGTCCACTACCACACTTTTAGGACTCCCCCATGGCGGTTCCACCTGCACCAAAGGTCCGTGCTTATGCGCTGGCCCGGCATGGCGGGCATGTGAGCTTCCGCGTGGCCGCGCCGTTCGAGCCGGCCGGGGACCAGGGCAAGGCCATCGAGGCCATCACCACCGGCATCCGCGCCGGCCACAAGTGGCAGACGCTCAAGGGCGTCACGGGAGTCGGCAAGACCTACATCATGGCCAAGACCATCGAGCAGGTCGAGAAGCCGACGCTCATCATATGCCACAACAAGACGCTCGCCGCCCAGGTCTACGAAGAGATGAAGGCGTTCCTGCCCGACGCCGCCGTCGAGTACTTCGTCAGCTACTACGACTACTACCAGCCCGAAGCCTACGTCCCGCAGTCGGACACCTATATCTCCAAGGAATCCAACGTCAACAAGGAGATCGAGAAACTGCGCCACAGCGCCACGCAGTCGCTGGTGAGCCGCGACGACGTGGTCGTGGTGGCCTCTGTGAGCTGCATCTATGGCCTGGGTTCCCCGGAGGACTACCGCGAACAGCACCTGCTGCTCAACAAGGGCGGCGAGATCCCCCGCAAGACACTGACAAGCCGCCTCGTCGACATCTACTATGAACGCAACGACGCCGACCTGAAGCCCGGCACGTTCCGCGTGCGCGGCGACACCGTCGACATCCTACCCCCCGGCGACGAAGACCCCATCCGCATCGAACTGTGGGGCGACGAGATCGAGGCCATCCGCCGCATCCACCGCGTCACTGCCGACACCTTGCACGATTTTGATCAGATCAACATCTTCCCTGCCAAGCACTGGGTCCTGGCGCCGGAGCAGATGGCTGCGGCCATCGCCCGCATCGAGGCGCAGCTCACGGAGCGTCTGCGCGAACTCAACAAGGCCGGCAAGGTCCTGGAAGCCGCCCGCATCGAGCAACGCACTCGGTTCGACATCGAGATGCTCAACGAACTCGGCTACTGCTCTGGCATCGAGAACTACTCGCAGCCCCTGACCGGCCGCCCCGCCGGCGACCCGGGTGCCTGCCTCATGGATTACTTTCCCGAGGACTACCTGACCATCCTAGACGAGTCCCACGTGACGGCGAGCCAGATCCGCGGCATGTACAATGGTGACCGCGCCCGCAAGGAGACGCTCATCGAGTTCGGATTCCGATTGCCATCGGCATTGGACAACCGCCCCCTCAAGTTCCCCGAGTTCGAACGCAAGGTCAAGCAGGTCGTGTTCACCAGCGCCACCCCCGGCGACTACGAAGCCAAGGTCAGCACCAACTTGGTCGAAGCCGTCGTGCGGCCGACGGGGCTCATCGACCCCGAGATCACGGTGCGCCCCGTGGACGGCCAGGTCGACCATCTCTTCGGCGAGATCGAGAAATGCGTGGCCCAAGGCGAGCGCGTCCTCATCACCACGCTGACCAAGAAGATGGCCGAGGAGCTGACGAAGTACTACCAAGGCCTCGGGGTGAAGGCGACGTACCTGCACTCGGACATCGACACCCTGGACCGCGTCATCATCCTGGAGCAATTGCGCAAGGGCGAGTTTGACGTCTTGATCGGCATCAACCTGCTGCGTGAAGGCCTCGACCTGCCCGAGGTCAGCCTCGTCGCCATCTTCGACGCCGACAAGATCGGTTTCCTGCGCAGCGCCACCAGCTTGATCCAGACCATCGGTCGCGCATCCAGGCACGAGAAGGGCCGCGTCATCATGTACGCCGACCGCATGAGCGACGCCATGGCCATCGCCATTGACGAGACCGACCGTCGCCGGGAGGCGCAGATCGCCTACAACAAGGAGCACGGCATCACGCCGCGCTCGGCCAAGCGCGCCATCAAGGGCATCGAGATCGAAGGCCAGCGCGTGGGCGAGAAGAAGCCGCTCATCACAGCAGACACGACGAAGCTCGACAAGTCCGAGTTCGACAAATTGCTCAAGGGCCTCGAAAAGGACATGCAGGCCGCCGCCAAGGCATGGGACTTCGAACGCGCGGCACTGTTGCGCGACCAGATCCTCGAGCTCAAGATCAAGGGCGCCCCCAAGGATGCCCCGAGCGCCCGGCAACAGGCGGCGGCGGCCAAGGTCGAGGAGAAAGTCGGGCCCCGCAACAAGCCGGCAAAGAAGTGAACCGGCCCGATAGGCCATTCATTTTCACAACCAGACTAAAAACAGAGCCGCGGCCGGCAGCGGGTTGTCTGCACCATCGCATCGGCCGCCACCGAGGAGATGCACATATGTGTTCATTCAAGTGCGCGTTCTCCTGGTCATACCAATGATTCGGCCAATGTGCTTTTATGTCGCGAGAGTCGGTGAGTGCTGAGTCGGTGGAGGCATTGCCTCCCCTTCAGGTGAGTAAAATGATCCAACTGGGAAAGAAGGCAACCATCACGGCCGTGAGCACCCTGGTGCTTTTCGGAGCAGTCATCGCCGGCGTCGCCATCGCCAGCGCAGAAGACTTTGACCCGATCCACGCGCCGGACTGGAAAGCCGGTTACAGCTTCAGTTACGACGTGACCGCGGACATCGAATCGGTGACCGACGGCAGCGTCGCAGACGACTTCGGCGTGCCCGGAGCGACCAACCTCTCGTTCGGTCCGTTCCCGGTCAAGAAGGAGATCCTCAGCACGCAATACGAGGACGCCGACGGCTACCCCGTCTACGTCAGCGCCGCGACGTTCCCCTTCAGCAACCTGCAGAGCGGTGTCCCGCTCTTCGACACGTTCGCCGGCCAACAGGCCTTCGTCAGCGCCGAGCGCCAGAACGACCTGGCCCCCCTACCGCTGCTTCCCGACACCAGCTGCCGCGATGACAGCTGCCCCGGTGGCGGCTTGGACTTCCTCGCAGGTAACGACATGAGTTACCTCAACTTCCCCCTGACGCCCGAGAAGCGCTGGGAGCAGACCATCAACCTGCCCATGTCCTTCGTCCCGAAGGAACTGGCAGGCATCGACCGCATGCACGTGGTCGGTGAAGTGGCCGGCATCGAGACCGTCGACCTCGGCGAGTTCGGCTCCACCGACGCCGTCCGCGTCGACTTCTCCTACACGCCGGTCGGCCTTCAGGAGTTCGTCGCCCAGTACGCCCAGACCCTCGAAGACGCAGGCCTGGAACTGGAACGCTTCAACTTCCAGGTCGGCCTGCATGAGATCGTCTACTACTCGGACGAACTCCAGGCCATCGTGCAGCAGGAGTACATCCTCTACACCTTCGTCGACATCGCCGCCAAGGGCGAGGTCTACGGCCACGAGATCGACGACGACATCTTCGCCGAAGTGACCGCCCGTGTCAAGCTCGTACTCACCGGAGCCAACACGGAGATCGCCGGCAAGGAACGCACCGCCACCGAGATCCTCGAGATCGTCGGCGACCCCGCACTCATCGCGGATGCCCGGGGCCAAGGCGTCGGAGCCAGCCCATACACCATCAGCCTCGCCGCCAGCGAAGACTACGTCAACGCAGCCGAAAGCCCGATGGTCGCCTTCGCACTCGGCGTCCACGGCGCCGACGCACTGCCGGAAGGCGCCACCACCAGCTACGAGGTCACCCGCGCCGGCGTCCGCCATGACGAGTCGCACCGGCACACCGGTACCAACGACGGCTTCGCGCTGAAGGTCGACGAACCTGGCGTCTACGACGTCGTCGCCAAGGTCAGCGGCCCCAGCGGCATCCAAGTCGCCAAGGCCCGCGTCGTCGCCGACTGGCACGAAGAGGTCGAAGCG
>JBFJNL010000128.1:0-4580 GCA_041618195.1 Thermoplasmatota archaeon
GACGGGGCGTTGCTGGTCGCCCGCATCGGTCAAGAGATCGTCGGCACCGTAGGCCTACAGCGCTTCGATGCGGAGACCGCCGACATGCGGCGCATGTACGTGCCGCAGGAGTATCGGGGCATGGGCATCGGCGCCGTGCTGCTGCGCGCGGTCATGGCCCAAGCGCACAGCATGGGCTTCAAGCGTATGATCTTGGACGTCGGCCAGTCGCAGGTGGCGGCGCGCCATTTGTACGCCAACGCTGGCTTTCGCGATGCGCCTGGTTTCTCGTTCAGCCCTCTGCGCGGGGCGCACTACATGGTCAAGCAGCTCTAGGCCTTGAGGACCGCAGGCAACGCCTGGAGGACGTCGGCCAACATCGCGTCGTAGTCATCGAGGCCGACGCTGAGCCGCACCATGCCCTGCGTGATGCCGGCGCGGGCCTGGGCGTCGGGCCCGAGACAAGCGTGCGTGGTGCTGGCGGGGTGGCTTGCGAGGCTTTCGAAGCCGCCGAGGCTGACCGCGTTCTGGAAGATCTTGAGGGAATCCACGAAGGACATGGCGGCAGCCGCAGTGCCCAGGTCGACCGTCAGGATGCAGCAGCCACCGGGCATCTGCTTCTCGGCGATGGCATGGTCGGGGTGGCTGGCAAGCCGGGGGTGCCCGACTTTGTGGCCGCGTTCTTCGAGCACGGTGGCCATGGCGAACGCCGCAGCGCTCATGGCCTCGACGCGCACTTTGAGGGTGCGGGCGCCGCGCAGGCACTGCCAGGCCGTCTCGGCGTCCATGATGCCGCCGGCGTCCTTCTGCCACAGCCGGACGGGGCCGAGGAGCTCGGTGCTGGCGATGACGGCCCCGCCGAGCAGGTCACTGTGGCCGTTGATGGCCTTGGTCAGGGAATGGACGACGATATCGGCGCCGAGGCGCAGGGGCTGTTGGACGATCGGCGTGGCGAACGTGTTGTCGACGACCAGGATGCCGCCGGCGGCGTGCACCCATTCCGCCGCTTGTTCGACGTCGACGACGCGGGTCGTCGGGTTCATGGGGGTCTCGAGGAACACCATGTCGACGCCGGCACCGATGGCGGCGCGCAGCTCGTCTGGCTTGGTGGAGTCGACCCACGTGACCTCGACGCCCCAGCGGGCCAGTTGTTCGATGAGGCTGTGGGTGCAGCCGTAGATGCAGTCATCGGCGACCAGGCGTGCGCCGGGGCCCAGGTGGCCCATGAAGGTGGCGTGGATGGCGGCCATGCCGCTGGCGAGGCAGACGGCGTCGTCGGCGCCTTCGAGGGCGGCGAGGTGCTCTTCGAGCGCGCGCACGGTCGGGTTGCCGAGGCGGGAGTAGATGAGGCCGGGTTCGCCGGCGAAGCGAGCGGCACCGGTAGCGGCGTCCGGGAAGACGAACGTGCTGCTGCGCACGACGGGCGGGTTGACCGCTCCAAAGGGTTGCGCAGGGTGTTGGTGATTCGGGCCGGCCATGGGGTAGGGATCAGTGCCCGGCGTATCAGGGTTGTCGGGGCGGGGCTGGCAAATCGTCAAGTCCTGCCCTGCAAACGGCTACATGACTTGACAGACTGTCAAATCCTGTATGGATTCGGTCGACAGGGCGATTCTCTCAGCCCTCCGTCAAGATGCCCGCCTGCCGGTCGCCGAACTGGGCCGCCTGGCGGGGGTCAGTCGCGCCACCGCCCACGAGCGCATGAAGCGCCTGCAGAGTGAAGGCATCCTGCTTGGCACCACGACCCGCGTCGACCCGGCTGCCCTGGGCAAACCCCTGAGGGCCTTCTTGTTCGTCAACTGGCACGCCGACGCCGGCGACCAGCGTGAGGTCGCCAGCGCCATCGCTGCCCTATCCGGGGTCGAGAAGGTCCACGTCGTCACCGGGCAGCACGACTTCCTGGTCGAGGTCGTCGCCAAAGACATGGATGCCATCGGCCGCCTCATCATCGAGAACATCCGCAGCATCCCAGGCGTCAGCGGCACCGAGAGCAGCATGGCGTTCTGGAGCATGGAAGGCGTGGGTGCCGTCGACTAGGCCGGCTGCAAGACGCCTGCCAGGTTGCCGTCGGGGTCCGTGAAGTAGAACACCCGCCCGACGCCTTGCACGTCCATGGGCTCGACGACGATCCTGCCGCCGTGCTGGTCGACACGCCGATGGGTTTCGTCGAGGTCGTCGACCTGGATGACGCAGACGAATCCATTGACGCCGGCGCCATCCTGCGGGGCCGGGCCATTGCGGTCCAGCATGCCGCCGCCGATGCCGGATGATGGCTCCTCGCCGGTGCTCGGGTCCTCCCCCGTAGGGCCCAGGAGGGTGTAGGGCATCCCCGGCGCCGCGACATGCGTCCAGCCAAAGACCTCCGCGTAGAATTGCGCCAAAGCCGGCCGGTCGGAGGCCTGGATCTCGAAGTGGACGACGGGGGAACCCATGCACCTTCAACTGAAAAGTACAATAAAACCGTCGGCGAGAGACCCGGCGGCATGGTGCCCGGTCCCTCCGGCGTCCTTTTGCGTGACCCGGCACGTATCGGCGCGTGGACGATGACCTGCTGCGCCGCGTCGAGGCCCTCGAAAAGGAAGTCGCGCGCCTCAGTGCGTGGCAGCCGGTGCCCCCACCACCACCGCCGGCCCAACCCGGACCCCCATCTGGACCCCCTGCTGGGGCCCGCAAGCCGGCGTGGCGCCTCGGCTCCGCAGCGGGCAACCAAGCTGACCTGGAATCGCGCATCGGCGGCAAATGGCTCGCCATCGCCGGCATCACACTGCTCGTCATCGCGGTGGTCTTCTTCTTCCAACTCGCCGTCGACCGGGGCTGGATCGGCCTTGCCGAGCAGGTCGTGCTCGGGGCGTTGTTCGGGCTCGCCCTGTGGGGTGCCGGCATCGCCATGGCGGCCAAGCAGAAGCTCACCGGCTTCGCCCAGGTCGTCTCGGCCGGCGGCGTCGCCATCGCCGCCTTCGCCGTCTTCGTCGGCCACCACGTGGAGGCTTACCAAGCGGCCACCGGGCTTGGCTTGCTAACGGATTCCGTTCTGCTCGGCGTCCTGGGCCTCGCGGCCGCCGCCGATGCCGGCCTACGCCGCGTGCCGGTCCAAGCGGGTGCCGCGACAGGCCTCGTCGTGTGGACCTCGCTCGCGGGCCTTGACACCACCGGCTTCAGCCTCGCCTACACCGTCTTCATGGTCGCGGCGCTGTTGGCGGTCGGCGTCTGGCGGGCCTGGCCATGGATGGCCTCGACCGCCGCACCGGCCTCGGCGCTCGTGTTGTCCGTGCACCTGGTGGATGGCACCGATGCGCGTTGGGTCTTCGCCGCCGTCGTGCTGGTCCATGTCCTCATCGTCTCCGCCGCGGCACGCCTGCGCGCCATCGACGCCGGCACCATCGTCGGCCACGTCGTCGCCTGGGCCTCGTTCTGGGTCCTCGGCGGCCTGGCGCTCGTCGGACTGAGCGACGGCGAGACGTTCGCTTGGTGGAGCCTGGTGGTGGCTTTCATCGGCTACGCCGTGTCGTTCTTGGTCCATCCCCGCGAGCTGCGGCTCGCAGCCGCCATCCCCGCCACCGTGGCGGCGCTCGCCGCGCCGCTCTTCATCGAGGCCGACGCCGCCCGCATCCCCATCTGGCTCGCCTTGTTCTTGGCGGCCGAAGTCCTGCGCCGGCTCAAGCACTGGACCACGTCACTCAGTGTACGGCCGGTCATCCTGGTGGCCGTCATCATCCACGCCACGACCTTCGAAGTGGACAACCTGATGGACCGCGCCGGGCCGTGGGTCACCGACATCATGGTGCTCTCGCTGGTGGCCGCTGCTGCGGTGGTCGCCTGGCACGGTGAACGTCGTGCCAAGGCCAACGACCTCCTGCTGCCCTTGGTCAACCTTGGCCTTGGCCTGCTGGTGCTGCTCATCATGGCCGACGCCATCTTCGAGGGGCCCACCACGTCCGTTGTATGGGCCCTCGTGGCCATCGCGCTCGTCGTCACGGGCTTCGTCCTCGACGAGGCGCAGTTGCGCGTCGCCGGTCTGGCCGTCTTCGCCGCCGTGTTGATCCGCATCGTCGCCGTCGATCTGGCCGGCGTGGACGCGATCTGGCGTGTCCTGGCCTTCATGGGCATCGCGGCGCTCCTGCTCCTGGCGTCCTGGATGTATGTCCGCAACGCCGCCAAGAAGCCGGTCGAGTAGGCGCGACTTTTTTCAGCAAGGGCCGCGTCGGCCGCCGCATGAGCCCCGACGTCATGATCCTCATGGGTAGCAAGAGCGACCTTCCGGTCGGCGAGAAGGCCTGCAAGGTCCTCGCCAACTTCGGTATCTCCTTCGAGATCCACGTAGCCAGCGCCCACCGCACCCCGGCCTACGTCGAGGAACTCGTCAAGGAACGCGGCGCCAAGGTCTTCATCGGCATCGCCGGCGTCGCCGCTGCCCTCCCCGGCGTCATCGCCGCCATGACCGCCAAGCCCGTCATCGGCGTCCCCGTCGGCGGCAAGGTCCCCTTCGATTCGCTGCTGAGCATCGTCCAGATGCCCCCCGGCATCCCGGTCGCCACCGTCGGTGTCGACCGCGGCGACAATGCCGGCTTCCTCGCCGCCCAGATCCTCGGTGTCGCCGACGCCGC
>JBFJNL010000129.1:0-4535 GCA_041618195.1 Thermoplasmatota archaeon
ACAACGTCTACCACGATGTCCCCGGACCGTTATGTTTGCCGTCGCCCGATGAATCCTTGGTCGAGCCTTCGCAAAGCGAACGTCCGGCCAGGAAATGACATCATGAACCGAAAAGCCTCGTTGTTGACCGTCACGGGATTCCTGCTCATCGCCTTCACTTTGGGCGCGACCCCCGTCTCCGCTAACGACGCCCAACTGCATCCCTGTATCCCGAACGGCACGGCCAGTACGACCAACGAACGCCTTGGCCTCGGCGGGCCCTGCTGCGAACTCGTGATTCCCCTCGATGCAGGTGCCGAACACCTGCACCCGTGCATCCCTCCTTGCATTCCGACCAATGGGGACACGATCGCCTTGATCCCTTGCCTGCCGTGTGACCTCGATCCGGGCATTGTGGCCCTTGGCGGCGGCCACCACTATGATCCGTGCGTGCCACCCCAAGACCCCTGCGACCGTTTTGATCTCCAGGCCACCGCCAACGACAACGGTACGGTCCTGCTGACCTACAATCTGCCCCACTGGGCGCGTGGCGTCGCCATCGAACGCGACGATGGCGACGGCTTCGAGTTCCTGACCGGCGTAGCAGAGCCGGACGACGAGTACCTCGACACGTCCACCGAGTTCGAGAAGGACTATGTCTACAGTGTCGCGGTCCACAGTCCGCACGGCCAGGGTGAACCCAAGTTCACCTGCTACGTGGAAGTGACGACGGCCGACGAGCCGCCCGCCACGTGTGACGACCTCGCGCTGATTGCCAACGCTCTCGACGGTGGCAGCATCCAGCTGAACTGGACGCTACCTGACGGCGCCCGCGGTGTCAAGGTGCTTCGCGACGGCCTCCAGATCGCCGCCCTACCGCAGCCCGCCAATGGGACGCTGGACACCACCGCCGTCATCGGCGAGACCTACGTCTACGTCGTCGAGGTCCACTACCCCCACGACCCCGATGGCGAACTGACGCTCAAGTGCCGCGTCCAGATCACCTCGGTGCCGGTCTTTGGCAACGCCCTGGCCACCGGCCTCGCCGTCAGCCTCGCCCTGGTCGGTTACCTCGGCGCCCGCCGCCGGCAGTAAGCGGACCGAGCCCCCTTCTCCTTTCATTCCACTTTTGTGCCATTATGTTGGCGCGGCCCTCGCCTCGCTGGTGCGCCCAACGACGCGTTGCGGCGGCTTGCCCGTCAGGACCCTTTCGGTACGCAACCCACCACCAATTCCGTTCGCAAGGGTGTCCCTCGACGGTTATCCTTGCCCGATGCAAGATGACGGATTGGCGGAGCTTGAGCCGCGTCCTGCGGTTTCGGGCCACCCCAGGAAGATACCATGAAAATGAAAACAAAGCTGGTGATGATTACCGCGATGTTCGTGATGGCCATGGCCATGGCGAGCACCCCAGTGTCCGCAGGTTCGAGTGACAAGTGTTCCGAGTACCATTTCATCTACACGGATGGGCACGAAGACCAAGGCGAGCAGTGTGAAGGCAACGAAGTGAGCAGCGATCCGGCATCCAAGAAGAAGTACAACCCGGACCTGCACGTGAAGACCTTGCACGTATCCTGCTCGGACACGATCTACGAGAACGGTACCGCCAAGAAGAGTAACCTGGACGGTCACCTGGTCGCCTCGTGGCTGATCATCAAGACTGATGACGGCGAGGAGAAGAAGCGCTGCGGCACGGGCATCCCAGAAGAGCCCGACCCGATCTGCGAGGACCTTGACCTTAAGGCCGAGGCCCTTGACGGTGGCAACATCAAGTTGACCATGAACGCGTTGGACGTCGACGAATACCGCCTGTGGAAGGCTGTCGGCGCTGGCCCCCTCGTGCAGATCCTGACGGTCCCCGCGAACACGACCATGTACCTCGATGAGGACACCGAGATCGGCCAGTCGTACACCTACGCCGTGCAGATCGTCCTCAACGATGAAGTCGTCGACACCTGCCAGGTCGAGATCACTGCAGTGCCGGTCTTCGGTAGCCTGCTGGCTAGCGGCCTGGCCGTCAGCCTTGGTCTTCTCGGCTACCTCGGCGCCCGCCGCCGCCAGTGAGCGCGCAGCGTACGGTGCCGCAAAAACCACTTTTCCCTTTTCTTCCGCTCAGTGCCCGGCCGCGTCGTCCCAGGGCTCTGTACGCTCAGGGATGTCGACGCGTTGGGCAGCGGACAAGAGGTCCTCGTGCAGGCCCTCGGCCTTGCCGTCCTCGATCTGCATCTTGACCCAGGCGAGGATGATGTCGTCGTTGTTGGCGACGACGAAACGGTCGCGGACCTTGACCATCTGGGACATGCATTTCTTGTCCTGTTGGGCCGTCAGCAGCTTGCGGAGCATCTTGCCGCCTTGGCGGCGGCGCTCGGCGTTGTCCCGGCTGAACATCTCACGCAAGTCGTGATTGGAGTAGTAGACACTGGCGGCGATCTCGCCGCCGAGGTGTTCTGGTGCCGCGCCTTGGCGGGCCTCCTGTGCGGAGTGCTCCATGCGTGGGCCAGTGGTCGGCGGCTTAAGGGCTTGGCCTTCAGACCTGCAAGACGGCCGCCTTCTTGCGGCGCTCGAGCAATTTGGCGATGGGTTCCGGTACGGTGGCCACGTCGCCCTGCTTCAGAAGGTAGGTCTGCATGTCAGGCCCCACGAAGGCGGGGATGTCGGACAATGCTTTGATGGTGATGAGTTCGACGTCCGGCGTGTCTGCGGGAACGATGGTGGGCTCTGGCGTCGGCACGGGCGCAGGCGCTTCAGCGACGGACGCTGCCTCGGGTTCGACCTGCTCAGTCGGGGCCTGCGCGACGGGCGGGGCGGGGGCCTCGATGGTGGGTGTCGGCGGTAGGCTCGGCCCCTTGGTGGGGGCGATGGTCGGCACCGGGGCCTGTCCGGGGTCGGGCAGTTTGACGCCCTCCATGATGGAACGACGGCCGGCCTGCAACGAGGCCAGGATGTGGTCGTAGATGCGCTGTTCTTCGGCCGTCAGGCCTTCGGGCCTGGCCGGAGCGGTCTCCCGGACCTGCGCCAAGGCGTACAGGCTCATCTTGCGCTCGCGCAGCGCCCAGATGCTCTCGGCGGCGTTGCGGGCGTGCTTGACCTCGTCCGTCACCATCATGACGCGGCGGCTGAACGGGTCCTTCTGTTGCTCCTCACGGAACATCGCCATGACCTCGTCCAAGAAGGCGCGGACATCGTGCCAGAACCTGGCATTGACGGGCGTGAGCTTGTTGCTACGCCGCTCCGACCGGAGCATGTCTTGCAACATCTCGTAGGAGATGCTCTCGTCCGCCACAGACATCGGACTTACCGCGGCGGTTTAACGCTTGGTGGTTCAGATGGAGCCGCCAGAGCGGAATGCGGCCCCGGCCAAGGCCAGGGCGACGAGGAAACCGATGCCGTAGAAGGCCAGCCGGACCCTTACGGGGCCGATCGACGGCCATTTCCGGGCCGCCGCCCACAGCGCGACAGGTGGGACGAGGACCAGTGCGGCCATCGGACGAGGACCGATGGCCAACGCGGCAGCGGCATACACGCCGGCAAACAGGCCCAAGGCCACCATCGCGATGTCCAGGGCGCTGCGGCCGGCCAGGGTCCGTCCGTCGCCGGCGGGTTGCAGTTCTTCGTCCACTCGCCGCAGTGGCGGCCCCGTGACTTAGCCCCTCGCCCAGCGCCTCACGACAAGGTGCCTTGTTGCCGGGCACACATCCAGACCGCGTGGGCCATGGGGACCTCGGTCTCATCGCCGGCCTTCACCGACACCCTCTCGCCGCGCAAAGTGACGGTCTGGTCACTGCGCGGCGTCATCAGGACCGGGTCGTTGCCAAAGGCGACGGCGTGCTGGAACGGATCGAAGTCGTCCAGCTCGTCGCGCGTCATGGTGACGACCCGCAGGCCCGACTTGCCGTGTAGGCTGCCGGGAAGACGGATGAGGCGCTTGACGTCGGCAGTGACCGGCTCGTCCGTCTCACCCTTGCCGAGCGCGAAGGCGGATTGGGTCAGCACGTGCTTGCAGACCTTCTTGACGACCGGGCCCTGCTCCAGGAAGCCCTGTTCGATGCGCTGCAACTTGGCTTCGTCGAAGGTCTCGAGGAACTTGTCGGCGGACGTCTTGCCGACACCTTCCATGTTGACCAGGAAGCTGCGGGCGCTGTAGATGTCTGCGTCGAGGATCTCGGTGCGCAGCACCTGGGCCAGGCTACGGGTCAGGCGACCCTGCCAGCCAGGGGCGGTGATGGGGTGGATGTACTGGGCTTTGTCCGCCTTGGCGAACTGACCGCGGCCCCGCACGCCGATGCCCCGTTCCCAGATGAACGGCGACAGGTCCGGGTCTTCGGTCCCTTTGAGTGTCGGCACCTTGCCGGTGATGTAATCGACGATCTCCCGTCGACCTTTGTTGTCGAGCGCCATCAACTTGGGGTCCATGACGTGAGCGTGGTATCCACGACCGCCGGAGAACGTCAGGAAGACGTCCTTGGGGTCGACGCCGAAGTCGCCGAAGATGAATTCGTCAAGCAGGCGTTTGAACTGCGTCTTGACGATCTTCAGCTGGTCTTCGATGGGCATCT
>JBFJNL010000130.1:0-4421 GCA_041618195.1 Thermoplasmatota archaeon
AACCATGTCGTGCCTGCCTCTTGGGCAGACACACCAGGGACGACCGTGAAGGCCAGGACAAGCATCAGAACGGCGGACCACGCACGCATAGGGGGTACGAGGATTCCGGGTTTTTGAACGATTGGGTGCACCCGGTGACGCGACGATTCAACATCTGCGCTAGAGATTCAAAGTGCCGCCCTACCCTTCGATGGATCCGATGTCCTCGAAGCCTTGGCGCTGGCCGGTGCCGGCGCGCAGTGTCAGCTCGGCCGGGTCTTCCATCATCCAGAAGGCGTTGCTGGCGTGTTCGCGGACGCGGTTGTCGACGACGGCCACCAATGCCTCACCTTCGGCTTCGTCCATGTGGACGATGCATTCGAGGATGGGTTTGCCTGTCGCCTGCTGGGCCATCTGCAGGCCGAGGCTGGCGTCTTGGGCGCATTGCTTGTCGATCTCTTCGGGGCCTGCCATGCCGCAGGCCAGGACGATGTCGCAGCCTTCATCGAGCATGCGCCGGGCAGCGACGCCGAGGTCCTTGAATCCGGGTACGGTGCGGTAGACAATACGTTCGTCGGTGACGCCGTGACTGTGCAGTTGATCGATGGCACGGGGCCCTTGGACGGCGACGGCGAAGGTGGTGTCCACAATGCCGTAATGGGCGTGGCCGGCGGCCGGAGCGACTTGTCGATCGGCCCATTGCAGAGCGATCTCTTCGAGGCGGTTCATGGTCCCTCCAGAAGCGTGATTCGCTTTTCCATTTGGAGCAGCGCCCGGGCGCCCACGGTACCGAGGACGAGGGCAAGGGCGAAGCCGACGAGGCCGACGGCGGTGTCGCCGGCTGCGAGGTTGCTGGTCAGGATGACAAGGCCGACCAAGAATGACAAGCCAGCGAACGTCGGGGCGATAGTCATGCCTCCTCCGAGTACAGCGAATTGTCGGCCGCGCGCTTGGCGACCTTCTCGATGATCTTGCGGGTGCCGTCCAGGTCGCCGACGAACTTGGGCAGACGCGTGACGGTGCAGCGGATGCCACGGGCGTCGAATTCCGCCTGGACCTTGGCTTCATCGTACTTCTGGTCGAAGCCGAGTGCGAAGATGTCCGGGCGCAGCTCTTCGACGATGCGGTAGTAGTCGCCTTTGTGGCCGAGCACCGCCATGTCGACGGGCTTGAGCGCGTCCACCATGTGGCGGCGGTGCTCCTCCGGCGTGATGGGGTGGTGCTTCTCTTTGGTGACCGATTCGTCACGGGCGATGACGACGACGAGTTCGTCGCCGAGCTTGGCTGCTTCTTCCAGCATGTGGACGTGCCCCGGGTGCAGGATGTCGAACACCCCGGTCGTCATCACACGGATGTGGGGCCGGATGGTACCGCCGTCTTGGCCGCTTTGCGCCGTGTCTCGGTCGGGACGGACAGGACCGTCGCTTGTTGCCACGCGCGGACGACCTCGTCACCGGTCAAAAAGACAAGGCCGTGGGTCTTGGCGTAGGCTTCGGCACCTGCGCGGTCGAGTGCCGTGCCGGTTTCCGGGTTCAGCATCTCGCAGACGGTGGTGACGCCGGCGTCCCCAGCGATGCGCGCGAGGGCGAGACTGAGCTCGGTGTGGCCGACCCGTTGGTTCAGGCCGCCAGGGGCGCCGTTGAGGAGGCTGACGTGGCCGGGGCTGCGGAAGCGCTTGCCGAACTCGGCGCGGGCCTCGGCGACCTCGAGGTCCTGGGAAGTGGCGAGGAAGTCCGCCAGCGCAGTGATGGTGAGACTGCGGTCACGGTCGGTGATGCCCGTGTAGGTCTCACGGTGGTTGATGGTCAACCCAAAAGCGGGTTTGCTGCCATCGTAGGCGATGTCATCGGGGAGCAGACCCAGCAAGCCCGGGTGCTTGGCCGAGGCGCCTTGGATGAGGTCGCTCAAGAACGGTAGGTCGAGGCGCTGGTGGTGTTCCGGCGCGATGGCGGTGCAGACGAGTCCGCCGGCGTCGGTGCGCAGCGTGCGAAGGACCTCCGGAGCACAGTGGCGCCCTAAAACCACCATGTCCGTTTCTTCCTCGCGGCCGTCGGCATCGTAGAGAAGGACGATCTGACCGGCGCTCAGTGCCTTGACGGCATCAGCTACTCGGGATTGCACAATCGTGCGAGACCAGACACCCATATCAACAATGGGTGGCTACTCTTTATTGAGTCTAAGCAGCGGCGGCGTCTTCGACGGCTTCGACGGGCGCGGTGGCCTCGACTTCTTCGCCGGCTTCGACGGTGGCGGCTTCCCAACCCTTGCGGTACGAGGTGACGTAGCCGGCAATGCGGTTGCGGAAGACGGTCGTCTTGACATCCGTCAGTTCGTTGACCATCTTCTTGTTGTGATCGAAGTCGTCGCTGAACTTGTCGTTGTACCGCTTCACCAAGTCAATGGCGACACGCTTGATGTACGTCTGACGAATATTTCCCATGGGCAAGCCGGGCTCAGCGGCCTTCATTCATAAGGATTGGGGCGGCACCCCGTGGCAAAAGGCCCCGCCAGCCGTCACTCGACGTCAAACGCGACCGCCCGAGGCAGGTGCGCCACCGGGTTGCCGTCGGCATCGAAGGCCACGACCGTGCGCCGAGACTCGTCCCGTTCCTGTTCGATGAGGTCCTCGCCGCGGCCATTCCAAGACGCCATCACAGTCCAGCCAACGCCGGCGGGCGAACCGGCGGCGTCGGGCCGCTGGTCGGCCTCCACACGGCACGTGTCCCAGCCCTTGCGCACCCCATCCTGGTACGCCGCGCAGCCGGCCGGCACAGGCACGCCAGAGGGGCCGTCAGCCACCAGGTGCTGATCGGCCGAGTGGTAACGACCGCCAGACACCGCTGTCATCTCCGGCGTGGCATCCCAGCCATCTGGGCGCTCCACCGGCCACGGCCCGCCAGGCATCGGCTCGACGCAGCCAGCCAAGGCGACGACGGCCATGAGCACAGCGAGGCGCTGCATGGACCTCCATCAGGCGGCGGCGATTTGAGCCTGACGCAGACCGGCGGGTTTTCCCCTCGCCGGCCGGGTCGCCCGTCGTGCTGCGTGATCTGGCCCTGGTCGCCCTCGGTGGTGCGCTCGGCGCCATCGCCCGCTTCGGCGTCTACACCTGGCTGCCGCGAGTGGCGTTCCCTGGGGCCACATTGGCGGTCAACCTCGTCGGATCGTTCCTGCTGGGCTTCGCCTTCTTGGACCACGGCATGGAGCACGGGCCACGCCTGCTCTTGGCCGTCGGCTTTCTGGGCGCCTTCACGACGCTCAGCACCTTCAGCGTCGAGACCGTCGAACTGTGGCGCGAAGAGCGCGTCGGCATGGCCATCGCTAACATCGTCGCCAACGGGGTCGGCGGCCCCCTGATGGCCCTGGTCGGCTGGCGCCTGTCGGCGTTCCTCGCCGCTTAGAACAGCCGCTGCTGTCCGCCATCGGGCTTCGGCTTGGGCTTAGCGGGCGGCTCGTCGGCGACCGGCTCGACCGGCTCTTCAGCAGGCGCGTCGGTGGCTGGTTCGGTGGGCTCCGGGGCGGCTGCCGGTCTTTCCTTGGGCTTGGCGGCATCGAACAGGTTCGACTCGACACGCTTGGACGCGGCCGGAGTGAAGCCGAACTCGCGCACGACCGGACCCTGCTCCTCGTGCAGCTTGTCGATGGCCTCACGGATGGTCTTGACCTGCTTGTCCTTGGCCTTGCCACCGATCAAGAGCGCGATCTCCTCGTCGGAGAGGTCCATCAGGTGACTTTGGTAGATCTGGAATTCTTCGTCATCGGCGAAGATCGCCGTGAACGGTTCGACTTGCTCCATGCGGGCCTTGCGCTTCGACTGGTGCGTCTCGCGACCCAGGTGGAGCGCCAGCTTGTCCTTGGTCATCCGCAGGCCCTTGCTGCGACTCATCTTCATGAGCCACTGTGGGAACCCGAACGGCGCGAATCCGCGCGGCCCCGGGTGTTGCTTGACCGCCATGACGCCGATGGTGGAGAGGTCCCCCGCGTAGGCCCATAGGCGGTAGTTCTGCGTGCTGCGCGTCCGCCCCAGGAACACATCGGCGCGGCTGAGCATCTCATACCCGGCCACCAGATCCTCCGGGTGGACATACTCCTTGGGCATATTCTCGTCGATCCACAGCACCATGTCTTCGGGCGTGCCGTCGACGTCGCGAGCCTCACGGCGAACGTCGTTCATGTTGCGGCCCTTGAGGATGTGGCGGACCACATCGAACATGTTGGCGGTGGTATCGCGGTGGCCGATGGAGTCCAGTGCAGCGACCGTGACCTCCTTGCGGCCCATGCAGATGGATTCCAGGTCACGCACGGCCGCGCGGAGGTCGCCTTCGGCCTTGGCGGCGATGGCCTCCAGGACGGCCAGATCGACGCGGATGCCTTCCTTGGCAGCCACACCGGCGAGCGCCTTCGGGATGCTGCGGACGTTGACGCGGGTCCACTTGATGGTC
>JBFJNL010000131.1:0-4413 GCA_041618195.1 Thermoplasmatota archaeon
GATGAAACCGTCGTCGTCGAGACGGCTGTGGAAGTAGTGCAGGTAGTAGCGCGTCCCCATGACGAACTCTTGGATCGTGTGGGGTTCGCCTTCCTGGATCTGGCGCTTGTATTCGTGGTAGTTCTTCGCGATGAAGAAGCCCTTGCCGCCTTTGGCGCCGTGGTACTTGACGATGACCGGTTCGACGATGTCGCGGGGGTCTTCGATCTCGCGGGGCATGGTGATGCCGCCGGCCTCGAGCCACTCGCGTTCTTTGTCGCGGTCGGATTCGTAATCCAAGACTTCGCGGTTGCCGTACACCGGGACCTGGATGCTGGTGAAGTCCTTGGCGCCCATGTACTCGATGAGGCTGCCGTGGGGGATGATGATGACGTTGTCCTTGCGCAGCTCTTCGGCCATGCCGATGAGGTCATGGTACGACTTCAAGCGCAGGATCTTGTCCGGCTTGGCGCCAGGATATGCGTCATAGTAACGCAGGTCGCGGTCACCCGCGATGATCGCCATGGTGCGGAAACCGAGTTTCTTCGCCCCGTGGAAGATCTGCAAGGAGCTGTGGCTCGCCGCAGTGGCGATGCACAGATCATTCGTGTCGTAGCCAGCAAGCCAGTCTTCGACGCCCATGCCGCGGCGAGTCGGCGCCTGTATTTCAGGGGCGCGGGCCCCGACGCCGGTGCGCCGCCCCCGAGCGGCCGACCCCAACCTCCAAAGGAAACAAGGGTCCGTTATCAGGTTTTCATCCCGCGTCGGTATCGTGGTGGCTTTCAACGCCAGGCGGGATCGCGCGGCTCCACAGCGGAGGCCCAGGCCTTCGCCGGCGCGCCATGACCGACACCTTGCCCCCGGCCACTCTGCAGCGCATCCTGCTGCGCCAGCCGACGCGAGGTCAGGTGTACGCCGCTATCAAGCGGGGTCCGGGTGGCCACGTGCGGGCGCTGTCGCGCAGCCTTGGCCTGGCGCTCGGCACCGTCGAGCACCACGTACGCCAATTGGAGAAGCACGGCATGGTGTTCGCGCACCAGGACGGCCGCCGCCGGACCCTGTACGCCTCCGAGGACATCTCTGCCCGGGACGCCGTGATCCTGCATGCTGTCACCAAACCGTTGTGGGCCGACATCCTGCGTTCGCTGCGCGATGCACCAGAGATCGGCGTCGCCGCCCTCGCCCGCCGCCTCGGGGTGCCACCCTCGAGCCTGTCCCACCATCTTGGGCGCCTACACCAACAAGGGCTCGTCGCGCGGCACAAGGTAGGTCGCGAGAGCATCTACCTGCTCACCAATCGCGTGCGTGTGGAGCGTCACTTGCCGCCGCGCCCCTTCGTGGGGCTCGTGATGCGGGCCTCGGCCCACACCCGACGAAGATCGACCGACGAAGCACAGGCGATCGACCCCATCGCCCCGATGTACTGAACGACCGGTGTCGGACCTTGACCGAAACCCACCTGCGGTCCGGCTGCCATGCATGCCCGACGGTCTGCCATGCGTGCCGGCATGCCGGAGAACGGTTGTCATGAGGGCCTGATTGGGTCCTTTTCGCGGCCCGAGCCGCAAGAGGAAACCACATGACAGTTGGAAAATGGGATGCAGAAGCCTGGGACCGGCAAAGCCGCCGTGAGACTCCGACCCCCCGCGACCGGAAGCCGTGGGTCTACGTGGCTGTCGCCGCGTTCATCTTGACCGCCGCGGGCGTCAGCGCCACGCAGGCGTTCGACGAACCGCAGATCGGCGTCTGTCACGCCACCGGCGAAGGCTACGTCTTCTTGCCAGTCGCCAAGGAAGGCTTCGAGCACGGCCACCACCGGCACCACGGGGCGGACTACTTCGTGAGCGTCGGCCGTGCCGGTTGTGACACGGCGCCCGCTGCCGGCAACCAGACGGCCGAGCCGGAGCCCGAGATGCCCGTCAACGAGACCCTTGGCCTCCCCGATGAACTCCCCGTCGAGGCGCCGGAGAACGTGGCCGAGGAAACGGTGCCACAGAATGAGACTGCCGTGAACCAGACGGCACCCGAGCCGTTGCCTGGCGATGTGACCGTCGTGCAGACCGCCGACCAGGACGACAAGAAGGTCCGTTTGACCATCCTGGTCCGCAACGTCGGCGAAGGCAACGCCTCCGAGGTGGCGCTCGCCGACGACCTGCCCGACCTGCGCCGCAGCTGGAGCCTATCGGGGGCCGACGCCACGAGCTGCGTGCTCGACGGCGCCGCATTGCGCTGCTGGTTCGGCACCCTTGCCCCCGGCGAATCGCGTGAGATCAGCCTGTTGGCGTACACCGACCGCATGCCGTGTGGCGACGGCATGACCAACACGGCCCGCGCCACCTCCGCCGATGACGCCGAGGCACGCAACGACGCCTCCAGTGCGAGCATCCTGGCCCGCTACTGCTGATTCGCGAACTGCCGGGGCTGCAACGCCCCGCCTCTTCCCCCTTGGCCCGCTTATTCACGTGCGCCCTGTCTTCCCGGGGTCACGGCTTGGCGCGGCTCCATGGCCACCTACCTCCGGCTCATCAAGGTCCGCGACGCGCAGAAAATGAAGGACGACCCCGCGTGGGGTCCGGAGCAAGCCGACAAGGTCCTGGCGGAGTTCGGCGCCAAGATCACCCAGGTCTGGGCCACCATGGGGCCCTATGATTTCGTCGGGCTCGTCGAGGCGCCCGACGACGTGGCCATGATGGCGGCCAGCGCCAAGGTCGGTGCCCTGCTTGGCATCGACGCCATCACCATGCCGGCGGTCCCTAGCGGCGAGTTCCTGCAACGCTTCCGTGCCTGAAGCCGGTGCGGCAACTTGGTTTAAGCCAGCCGTCGGTGGAGCGTCGTGGACAAAGCCGCCCTGCGCACCGAAATCCGCGGCAAATTGGCCGCCATGAAGACGCTGGTGCGGGCGCAGGAAGAGGACCTGGTCAACGCCGCCATCGTCAGCGATGAAGATTGGCGCGAAGCACAGACAGTCCTGGTCTTCAAGGCCGTCCGCACCGAGTTGTCGGTCGTGTCGGCAACGAACGCGGCCTTCCGCGCCGGCAAAAAGGTCTGCTTCCCGCGCGTCGCCCCCGGCGGTGTCTTGACCCTACACGAGGTCGCCGACTGGTCGCAGTTGACGCCCGGTGCGTACGGAATCCCCGAGCCTGCAGAGGATGCGCCGCTGGTGACTCCGATGCAGGTCGACGTGGCGCTCGTGCCTGGCCTAGGTTTCACGGCAGCCGGTGCCCGGCTGGGGCAAGGCGGCGGTTTCTACGACCGCTTGCTGCCGATGCTCGGCGGCGTGTCGTGGGGCGTCGGCTTCTCGGCGCAGCTCGTCGAGGCCGTGCCCGCCGAGGGCCATGATAGGCCCGTGGATCGGGTCATCACGCCATTGACGCTTCAGTAGACGACAACAATCTGGACGTGGTAGTCGGCGGCCGAGGTCGGCATCCTGGCAGACAAGCTGTAGTCTCCGGGGCGCAGGCCGCTTCGTTCGAACAGCACCGTCTCGCCGTCGATGAGTGCCGAGCCGGGGCCGACGCTGACCTGTAGGTTGTTGCCGCTGGCGCAGTTGCCCTGGGTCTTGCGCACGCCGGGGCCTTCGAACACGATGCAGCCGTGGTCGGGGGCCACGCCGTATTGCTGGCCGTCATAGCCGTGCAAGGAGAATGAGACGCCGCTCGCGGCGCCTGGGTGGACGGCGAATTGCCAGGTCCTGTCAAGGCCTTCGTCGAGGGGCCCGCGCGCATCGATGGTCACGTTCTCCCGTGGGCCGATGGCGGCGGGGGCACTACAGTCACGCGTCACGCCGTTTTGGGTGATGGTGCAACTGCTGGTGTTCTCGGTCCGGTCGCCGCCATCGTCGGATGTGATCGTCGTGGCACAGCCGGACAGGCTGATGATCAGGAGGGCAGCGAGGGCCAACAGGCGCATAGGGTTCGACCTGCGAGCCCGCTATTTCTCCATTTTGGGCGATGTCTCGGTCGCAATAGGTGTGGCTGCACCACAAGCCAACAGAAGGAAAGTGAACATGTTCGTATGCCACTTGAACTGTCAACCATCGACGATGCTGAAGGGGCTGAACTTCACACAACGCCGATATTGAGCATACAGACCTTATCTAGGTCCCAAATGTCAACCGACCTGGTCACGATGCCTCCCCATCCTCTACACGTGCTTCTGCACCAACAGGTCGGCCTCGACTCCTTCGCCATCGACGGCGACGAGACATTGGTCATCGACCCCTGGACGGACCGCCCTCTGCGCGCCCGCTCGCCAGCGGCTCCGTAGCCGCGCCCGAAGCCCCGCGCTTAAGGCGAAGCGCTGCGTCCGTAGGCTACGCACGGCTGCGCCGGGCGACTGAACCATGTGTGGCATCACAGGGATCCTTGGTCGTGACGACCCTGCACTCGTCCGCCGCATGGCAGGCATCCTGACCCATCGGGGGCCTGATGGCGA
>JBFJNL010000132.1:0-4406 GCA_041618195.1 Thermoplasmatota archaeon
GACGAGGTCGTGCTCGATGATGTCAGCCGCCACGTATACCAGGTCCTTGGCGAGATCGCCAGCATCGCGACCGGTTACGAGCACAAGTTGGCGGCGACCGTCGGTGCGTCGCTACCCGCGTATCCGTAGCACGCCTTTTTCTCCGGGCGCGGCCATCAAAGTCCATGGCGAAGTTGACGTGGCTCGGGCATGCGGGGTTCCTGATCGAATCCTCCGGCAAGACGCTGGCCATCGATGCATGGCTGGACGGGCCGACGTTCCCGGGCACGAGCCTGCACCGCGTCGACGTCGTGGCCGTCACCCATGGCCACTTCGACCACGCACAGAACGCCCCGACCATCTGCAACGCCAACGGTGCGACGCTGGTCTGCATCCACGAGATCAAATTCTGGGCCAAGCAACAGGGTCTGGCTGAGGATCACATCGTGTCCATGAACATCGGCGGCACCGTCGAGGTCCACGGCTTCAGGCTCACCATGGTGCCGGCCGTCCATAGTGGCGGCTGCCCCGGCGACGATGGTCAGATCGTTGCAGGCGGCGCGGCGGCCGGCTTCATCATCAAGTGCCCGGATGGTGACGTCATCTACCACGCGGGGGACACGGCGGTCTTCGGTGACATGCGCCTCATCGCGGAGATGTATCCCTTCAAGCTGGCCCTCTTGCCCATCGGCGGCCACTTCACCATGGACCCGGTCGGGGCGGCCAAGGCCGTGCAACTGCTCGGGGCCAAGCACGTGGTACCGATGCACTACGGCACGTTCCCGGCGCTTGCCGGCACGCCGGCGCAACTCGCCAGCAGGGTCGCCTCCGATGTGCACATCCATGTGCTGGAGCCCGGCACCGTGCTCGACACGCGGACGCTCACGTAGTCGCTGCGCCAGGCCTTGATGTTGGCTCGCTGAGGGCGTTACAGGACGCCGACGAAAGCCACTTGATCGACCATCAGGGCCATCAGCAGGAAGCCCAGGTATTGGATGGTCCACAGGAAGAACGTCCGGTACGCCTTGGGGCTCGGGTGGGTCTCCAGTTTGGCCGCGCGGAACACCAGCAGGAAGCCGAGCACCAGGCCGGCCGCCAGGTAGATGAAGCCAGCGTCGGCGAACGGGTACACCAAGGAGAAGCTGGCGATGACCGTCAGGACCGAGTAGACCAGGATCTGGCGGCGGGTCCGGCTTTCGCCGATGACGTTGGGCATCATCGGGTAATCGGCTGCCGCGTAGTCGTGCTTGTAGAGCAGTGCCAGCGCCCAGAAGTGGGCGGGGGTCCACAGGAACACGAGTGCGGCGATGACGAAGGCGGGCCAGGCGAGGCTGCCGGTGAGGGCGGACCAGCCGATGACGGCGGGGAAGCTGCCCGCGAGGCCGCCGATGACGATGTTCTGCGGTGTCGTCGGCTTGAGCCACACCGTGTACACGATGACGTAGTAGGCGATGGCTCCGGCCGTCAAGGCCGCGGCCAGCCAGGCGCCGATGATGGCGAGGCTGGCCAAGGACAGCACCGTCATGACGATGGCATAGGCCAGGGCGCTGCTGGGGTGCATGCGGCCGGAGGCGAGGGGCCGCTTGGCGGTCCTTCCCATGCGTCGGTCGCGATCGATCTCGATGAGGTTGTTGAACGCGCCACTGGCGGCGGTCGAGAAGATGCCGGCACCGGTGACGGCCAGGAACGGGGCCAACGGCGGCAGGCCGCGCGCGGCGACGAACATGGCGGACCAGGCGACGACCAACAGCAGCAGCATGATGCGGGGCTTGCTGATCTCCATGAAATCCTTCAGGATGGCCTTCGTGGGTGTGCCGGCCTGTTGCGCCTCGGTGGGGCGGGTCTCGCCAGGGTAGTTGATCGCCGGTGTGCCTTCACGGATGACCAGCGTGCCGCCGTGGGGCAGTGGGCGCAGGAAGGAGAACGCGGTGCTCAGTGTGATGAGGAAGAAGAAGAACGTCGCCGTGGCCAGGTGGAGGGTCGTCGTGGCGGCCGGGTTGCCTTGCAGGACCGTGGCGCCGCCGATGCCGATCTGGGCGACCAGGACGATGCCGGCGAAACTGGGCAGGAAGCGCAGCGTCGGGTGCAGGGCTTGGCCGCGGATGGCCAGGAACGCGTAGGCGATCAGGACCGGGGCGACCAAGGAGGCCATTGCGCGGTGCCCCCATTCGTAGAGGATCTGGGCTTGCGTGTACGTGACAGCTTCCCCTTCCCAGGTGCCTCCGTTCTCGGTGGATGGGAACGGCGGCAGCCATTCGCCGTAGCACTGGGGCCAGTCGGGGCAGCTCAGTCCGCTGCCCGTGGCCTTGACCCATGATCCAAGGACCATCAGGGAGAACGTCATCACGACGAGCAATACGCTCAATCGGCGCATCCATTGTACCCGTACAGCCGTCTGCATGGTCCTGGGTTTCGCCCAGTCGGGCCGCGATATGAAGGTTGGGGCCGCTGCGACTCGATAATTGTCGCTAAATCCGGCACATCAAGGTGCCCTCCGGCGTGCCACGGCGCTGGTCGCGCCGGCTTTGTGGCGGCCGGCTGCCGAGTCGTAACCGACTCATAGTGGCGCGTCATCATGCGGATTGTGCTTCCCCTGCACGAGGTCGTCCGCCACATCCGGCAGCAGCGCCGCCTGCTCGGAATCAGCCAGGCACAGCTGGCGGCCGACGCCGGCACCTCGCAGTCGTTCGTCGCCAAACTCGAACGTGGGAGGCTCAACCCGAGCTACGAGGCGGTCCGGCGGGTCAATGAAGCCATCGAGGCCTATGCGCGGGAAGAGGAGGCCCGGGCGCACGAGCTCATGCAACCAGACCCCATGGGCGTCAGGCCCGGCGAACGCGTCGGCGATGCTTTGGCCCGCATGAAGCAACATGGCTTCTCGCAATTGCCGGTGCTGGATCGCGGGCGCGCCGTCGGCGCGCTCTCTGAAGGCATCCTTCTGGAACTGATCGAGCGCGGCAAGAACCTCGAGGATCTCAAGCGCGGCCCGGTCAAAGCCATCATGGGCCCGGCGTTTCCGACGGTCGAACCGGATACCCGGCGCCGCGTCTTGGTGGAGCTGCTGCACGACCACCCCATGGTGCTCGTCGTCAGTGCCGGCCAGGTGCAAGGGGTCGTCACGAAGTCCGACCTGTGGTGAACCGCCGGCGCGGCGCCAAGGTCATGCCTCGCCGCTGACCATGGTGGTCGTGCGGCCGTCGCGCCACAGACGCCCGACGGCGATGGCGGCGATGACGCAAGCCAAGGCTGCCAGGACGGTGACCGGGATCCAGGCCCGGGCCAGGAAATAGCCGGCCAGCGGCCCCGCCACGAAGGTGCCCATGTAGGCGACGATGTTCTGGATGCCGTGGCCGCGGCCGCCGCTCGGGCCAGCCACGCGGCTGACCTGGCTTGGCAACACAGCGCTCATGGTCGCATGCGCCGCGAAGAACGTGGCCGCCCACAGGACCCACGGGCCCTGCACCAGCAACGTCGCGGCGGCACCTACAGCAAGTACCAACAGGCCGACGGCGACCGGTTGCCAGGTCAGGCCGCGGCGGTCGATCGCCCGGCTCGCGCCACCCATGATGACCAGCGCGACGATGAGCGGGATCGCCAATCGGCTGCCAGAGCTGAGCCCCCGGTCGCTGAGGAAGAACAACACGGTCGTCAGGCTGAAGTTCAACACGAAGCCCGCCGAGGCCAGCGTCATGACGGCGGCGCCGGTCGCTTGCGGCGACGGTGGCCGGCGCTTGGCGGAGGAGCGCAAGAACGGCACCGGAATGCCTGCGGCCAGGCCCATGCCGGCTGCCAGCCAGAACAGTCCTGCCACGCCGAGTAGCGGCTGCAGGGCGCCGGCTGCCAGCAGGCCGATGAAGAAACCGAGGCCGGCCGGGATGCCGACCATTGCCATGGCCATCGTGCGGCGCTCATGGGGCACCGATTCGCCGACCATCGCCATGGCTGTGCTGCTGACGGCACCGCTGCCCTGCAGAAGACGAGCCAGAAGCATCGTGACGATGCTGTCGGCGGTGGCGGCCCATGCAGAACCCGCCACGAACAGCAGCGTGCCGACAATGAGGATCGGCTTGCGGCCGATATGGTCCGAGAGCCAGCCCAGGGGCAATTGCATCAGGGCCAGGGTCAGCCCATAAGCGCCGAACGCGGTGCCGACCAAGATATCGGTCTGGCCGGCCAAGGTCCGGGCGTGGTCGACGAAGCCGGGCAACACGACGCTCAGCCCGAAGACCCGGCTGAAGACCAACAATGCCGCCGTGGAGACCAAGGCGACCTCCTTGCGTGCGAAGCCCACGGGTCTGGCGTGGGGTGGCGGGGCAAAAGCGTGCCGGCACCCCGCCGGGAGACCGGCTCGAGCGTCGCTTAGGCCCGCTGGGGGTGCCGCTGCGGCGGCCTGCGCGAGCCAGCACCGGTCGTTTCTCGTGCCCCTC
>JBFJNL010000133.1:0-4214 GCA_041618195.1 Thermoplasmatota archaeon
CCTTGGCGGCCGACGTCGTCGCAGGCGTGACGGCCACGGGGCGGTAGCCTTGATGGGCGACGCAATACTTGCTGCCCGTGCGTCCGTCATGGCTGCATTGGCTGCCGTCCGTGCGGATGGCTGCGCATTGTGGGGCGACGTTTGCGGCCGGGACCGGCGTCTTGGCGGCCGGGGCCTTGGACACCACAGCTGACTTGGCTGGGGGCCAGTCGTCGTCGAGGGCGGCGAACGGACTCGCGTTGGCGGCCGGGCTGCTCGACGGGGGGTTCGAGGGGTTGGCGAAGTCGACCGGAGCGACACTGGAGGGCGTCGAGGCCAATGGCCGCGCCAGGCGGGCCGGGACGGGGATGGGGCGCGATCCCTTTGCTTTGCGGTGGTCTGCCGTGGTGGCGACGTTGATGGCGTCTCCGTCATGCGGCTTCGAGGCCTTTCCGTGGGCCGCGCCGATGGCGAGGATCACAGCCAACTGGATGGTCAGATGGGCTAGGAAGAAGCCGGCAAGAAGGATGAAGGCGGCACTGTTGTTGCCTAGGTTGTCCCAGATCAGGGCCCCGACGAAGGCGATGCTGAGGGCAGCCGCAATGCGGGAGTAGAGATGGAAACTAGGCACGTTCACACGGGCAAGATGGTCCTCGCTGACAAAACCATGCCCCTAGATGCCAGCGAGGTTCAGCGGTCGACTCGGCGGGTTCAGCGACGGCGGCGGGCCAGGAACAACAGGGCGCCGATGAGGAGCACAATGCCCAGTGCGGGGGTGTCTTGGTCCGGCGGCGTCGGGGTCGGCTCGGCGGGCACATCACCGCGTTCTTCGCTGTCGGGCACGCCGTTCTGGTCCTTGTCGATGTCCAGCGGGAGGATGACGTCGCGGTCGGCGAACAGGCCGCGGCCGTCGATCTGGCGCGACAGGCGCGGGGCCTGGGCGCGGTAGCCGTCGGTATCGACGAGGCCTGTCTCGGCGCATTCATCGATGCAGCCGTCAGCCCAGCCGATGTAGACGCGGCCTTCGGAATCGATGTCCATGTCATTGAAGTCTAGCAGGTTGCGGCAGCCGCCGGTGTGGCCGCCAAGGGAGTCGTAGACGCCGCCGACCTGGACCGGGTCCTTGGTCAGCTTGTTGACCTTCCACGTCTGGCCGCCATCGTAGGTGAACGCGGCGAAGTAGTGCCAGATGAGCTCCTGTTGGCGTTCGGCGCAGCTGAAGATCATGTCCGACTGCACGTACTCGAGATCGATGCCGGGGTAGGATTCGATGCCCATGAAGGTGAACGCGGCGCGGTCGTCGTCGCCGGCCTGGACATCCGCGAAGGTGGCGGCGACGATGGGCGGGTCGTGGAAGGCGCCGACATCAACCCACGTGTTGGCGTCGCCGGTGGCACCGGGCAGCGTCTCCCAGGAGTTGCCTTCGTCCTTGCTGAGGGCGACGAACGCCCCGTGATGGTCGGCTTCGCCGTAGTACATCCAGCCCTCGTCGCGGCCGAAGCCGATGCTGGGGTCGAAGCCGGCGGTCCACGGGGTGCTGCCGGGGACCGTGCGGGAACTGAACAAGATCCCGGTGGCGCCGAGTCCACTGGTGTCCGGTTGGCCGAGCACGTCCGCCACCAGGAGGCCGTGTTCGTTGCCGCAGTCGCCGACGGGGAGCACAGCGGTACCGGTGACGCGGCTGACGCGCCAGTGACCATGGAAGCCACTACAGTCACCAAGGACCGCGGGGGTGGCGGCCGTCCAACTGACGCCGCCATCGAGGCTGAAGGCGCAGCCGATCTGGTTGAACTGGCCGCAGTAGTATGCGTTGTTCAGTTGCGGTTGATCGTCGGCGTTGTCGAGCTGCGGCTTGGGACCGACGCCGAGGGACTGGTGGTCGAACTGGGCGCCGCTGCACATGTTGAGGCTGGGCAGCCAGGTGCCGCCGTTGTCGTCGGAGTAGAACATGACACTGCATGCACCGAGGAGGCCTCCGGCGAACACGCGGCCGGTGTCTTCGTCGGCGACCAACAACGGGTCGAGGTTGAGGGGGACCTGGTAGGGCGGCGTGACATCGACCCATACCGGTTCGGCGCCGCTGAAGTCGCCGCGTAGCGTCGTGGCGAGGGAGTGGTAGAACACGTGGTCGGTGTTCCACGGGATGCCGATGGTGGGTTCGGGCGCGGTGTCGATGCCGGGGACCACGAGTTCCTCGAAGGCGATCTTTCCACTGCCCAAGTCCGCTTGGACGACGGGGACGAAGGCCAGCAAGGCCACGACCAACAACACACGCATGGGGCGTAGCGACGTCGGATGGGATTTGGTCGTTCTGGCGTTGGCCCGGCGCACAAGGGGGTCTCGCCGCCGACCGGCTTCAAGAGAAAGGTAGGGGGAAGAGGGGAGAACTGGGCCTTCGGGTCACTTGCGGCGCAGTAGCACGACCGCCAGCAGACCGAGCGCCAGGGCGATGATCTCGAAGCCGGGAGTGTCCTTGACGACAGGTTCGCCGGCGTCCGCGTCACCGCTCGACGGGGCGCTGCGGGCGTCGTAGGGGCCGAGGCCGCCGCCGAGGTCGTTGAAGGCGGTGCCGCGCTGGGCCTCGTCACCTTCGACGCTGGCACCGACACGGGGGCTGCCGGGAGCGGCTTCTTGTCCGTCGCTGACGCCGGCCATGGTGGTCTTGCCACCCTCGGCATAGGCGATGCAGCAGCCACCGTAGCGGCTCTGGCCGGCGGTCAGGTGGATGTCGAAGCGGACGCTGCCATCGGCAGTGGCCATGACATCGCCTTCCCAGGGCAAGTAGCCCTCGGCGTAGACACTGACCTGGACGAGGCCGGCCCGCATGCTGACCTTGTAGGACCCTTCCTTGTCGGTCTGTGCGCTGGCCCAGCCGTAGTTGTCCATGCTGCCGAAGTTGACATAGACGCCGCCGATGGCGGTCTTGGTGGCGCCGTCGACGATGTACCCCTCGATGATGGCGTTGGGTGCCGGGCGGGCCTTCAGGTCCACGTCGAGCCGGGTGGTGGCGTTGGCGCTCAGGTCGCGCACCAGCGATTTGCCGTAGTATTCCTGGCCGCCCTGGACGCGCCAGTCCTGGTGGTGGAAGCGCAGGATGGTGTAGCCCGGGGTGACCATGGCGTCGAAGGAGCCGTCCTTCTGGATGGTGATGGCGCAGCCCGGGTCACCGGGGTAGGGTTCGCCCGGGGCGATACTGCGACTGGCGTCGGCGCTGCCGGAGCCACCGGATTCGCTGGCGGATTCCTCGTACAGGACCCCGCCGCCACCGCGGGTGTCGCCTGCGATGACGCTGCATTCATGGAGGCCGTAGAGCGGGCTCTCGGCGCTGACGCCGGCGTAGGGTAGGACCTTGCCACCGCCGGTGATGGTGCCGGTGATGTGCGCGGTCTTGGCCGGGTATTTGAGCATCTGGACGTCCAGCACTTGATCGGCGGTGATCTCCAGGCTTTCGAAGTGGCCGGCGTAGCCCGGCTTGTTGAAGTTGAGGCTGGCCCAGGCGTTCTGCGCGGCCAGGCTGTAGCGGCCATCGGCGTCGCTCACCGTCTTGGCTTCGTAGTATTGTCCATCGTAGGCCGGCATGGTGCAGGCGCCGTCAGCGTCGCACGTCTCTTTTTCGGGTGACGATGATGCCCCCCATTGGTACAGGTAGACCTCGACGCCGGCGACGGGGGCACCGTCCTGGTCGATGATCTGGCCGGAGAGGGTGGTAGATTGGGCCGACACGCCAGGTGCCACGGACAGCACCAGGAGTACGGCGATGGCGAGGGTGATCCGCTTGTCCATGAACCCGCATGTGCATCAAGAGGTATATCAAACGGGGTCGGCGGTTGGGCGCCACCCCAACGCCCGCGGTGCTTTCACCTTCCCTGGGGAGACGGCTTCAAGCCCGGTGCGCTGGAGGCGCCATGGCGCGCCTCGATACGGACGGACGGCAAGTGGTGATCCAGGCGCCGCCATCGCCTCGTCTTCCGGTCGTCATGAAGCGGCTCAAGGCCCGCCGGGACGGCGTGTTGTGGCGTACCCCTTCCCACCTGGCCCTCGATGTCATCGACGCGCTCCACCACGCCCGGCCGGACCGCTCCGACGCTTTCGAGGACCTCGAATATCGGTTGCGCAACGGCGGCGACCCCGACCACGTCCATGCCTGCCTGGCGCTCAAACGGGGCCTCGAGCAACCGCGTGAGATGCCGGCCATGCGCAAGCCCCTCTACCCGTACCAAGAGCAAGCGGTGGCG
>JBFJNL010000134.1:0-4199 GCA_041618195.1 Thermoplasmatota archaeon
GAGTTTGTGCATGCTGGTCAGGTCGGCCTCCATGCCGACCAGCCCAGTGGGGACGTCGATGCCGTGTATGGGTTGGGCGAGGCTGAGGCCTGCCTCTTGCTTGGCCTTCCAGACGTCACTGTTGAACTGCAGGACCGCCTCTGTGAGCTCGGCATCGTGTTCGAAGCCGAGCGGTGCAGGGAAGGCGGCAGCGTGCACGTCGACGCCGTAGACGTTCTTGGCCAGGTAGTGGGTGACGAACGGGCTGAGCGGCGCGAGCAGGTGCAACACTTGGCGGACGACCTGGTTGAGTGTCCAGCACGCCGCCGGGTCCTTATCGTAGGCGCGGCCCTTGACCATCTCGAGGTAGTGTGGGGCGAAGACGTTCCATACGAACGAGCGGATCTTGTTCGCGGGGCCGAAGAAGTCGAGTTCGGCGTAGCCGGCCACCGATTCCTGGGTGACGCTGTCGAGCTCGCCGAGGATCCATGCGTCGGCTGCCTGCAATTCTGCGGGGCGCTCGGCCGGGGCCTCGAACTGGCTGACGAACTTGGCGACGTTGGCCAGTTTCTGCAGGAACTTGCCGGTGCCTTGGATCTTCTGCTCGTCGATGCGGAAGTCGTCGCCGACCGTGCATTCGCCGGCGATCCACAGGCGGAAAGCGTCGCTGCCGTGCTTGTCGAGGATACTGTCAGGGTCGATGACGTTGCCGACGGACTTGCTCATCTTGCGGCCGTTCTTGTCCATGCCCATGCCGTGGATCCAGGCGTTCTCGAACGCCTTCTCGCCGTTGAACAAGTACGATTTGAGGGCGGTGTAATAGAGCCAGGTGCGGACGATGTCACGGCCTTGCGGGCGGACGCTGCACGTGTGCTCGGCGTGCCACGGCTGGTCACGGTACGGGTGCAGGATGAAGCGGTTGCTGACCGAGGAGTCCATCCAGGTGTCGAACACCTTCTGCTCGCCGACGATGGTCCAGCCCGGGTGGGCGGCCAGGAACTCGTCCATGGAGCCTACGGGTTCGCGGGTGTCGCGCTTGACGACGCGGCTGCCGGCCGGCGGGGCATCGGCCCACGGCTGGAAGTACGTCGGCTCGTCAAGCCCCCAGACCGGGACGACGACGTAGGGCTGTTCGTTGCCCTGGGCGTCGTGCACGAGCCACAAGGGGATCTCGGTGTGGTACCAGCGACGGCGGCTGATGGGCCAGTCGATGCTGACGGTGTCGATCCAGTCCAGCATCAATTGGCGGTGCTTGGCGGGCACGAAGTTGATCTCGTGCGCGATGCGGCGCAGGTCCTCGGTGGCGTGGGTCTGCTTGACGTACCATTCGTTGAGGCTGATGATCTCCACCGCGGCCTTGCTGCGTTCGGAGATGGGGAACTTCTGATCGATCTTGGTGAATTCGCGTAGTTTACCGGCTTCTTCCAAGTCGGCGATGATGGCCTTGCGGGCGTCCTCGACGAGCAGACCGGCGTACTTGCCGGCGACCTCGGTCATGCGGCCGTCCATGCCGATGGCGGCGATGGGTTGCAGCTCCAGTTCGCGGAACAGGGCCACGTCCGCCTGGTCACCGTAGCTGCACACCATCATGATGCCGCTGCCGAAGTCGGTCTTGACGTGGCTGTGGGCGAGGATGGGCACCTCGTTGTTGAGGCCGGTCGGCGTCTCGCAGGGGTGTGGATCGTCCTTGGGGACGCGCTTGCTGAATCCTGGGGCCGGACCCATGGAGCGGTCGATGGGCAGGACGGCCGTCTTACCGATGAGGTGCTTGGTGGCCTCGTTGTCCGGATGGACGAGGACCTGGCGGCACGCCGCGATCAATTCGGGGCGGGTCGTGGAGATGGTGATCTCCTCGCCGGTCTCCTTGACGGTCCAGGTGATGTGGTTGAAGCGGGTCTTGCGTTCCTCGTAGAACACCTCCGCATCGGCGATCGTGGTGCCGAGCTTCGGGTCGTACGTGTTGGGGCGCAGGTCCTCGACGATGAGGCCGCTCTCGAAGAGGTTGAGAAAATGGGCCTGGGAGTAGGCACGGTACTGGGGTGAGTCGGTCTCGTAGCCGTTCTCGAAATCACAGCTCAGGCCGATGCGGCGTCCGATGCGGATCATGTCGTCGCTGAAGACGCTGATCTCCTCGCGGCAAGCGTCGTTGAACATGCGGCGGCCTTCGACGTCGCCGTGGTCCATCGCCCAGATGCGCATGGGCTTCTTGTGCTTCTTCTCGACCGTGAATTCGATGTTGATGCCGTTGCGGTCGGTGCCCCAGGGGAACAGGACGTCATGGCCCGCCATGCGCTTGGAGCGCGCGATCATATCGATGAGGGAATAACCGGCCACGGCGCCGATGTGCCAGCGGCCGCTGGGGTACGGTGGCGGGGTGTCGATGCTCCATACGGGCTTCTTGCCATCGCCGACGAACGGAAGATCCTCCATTTCTTGCGATACCCGCTGTTCGACTTCGACGCTCCAACGCTCCAGTTCCATGGCCAAGTCGCGCCGACGCCCACTCTCTTCAAAGGCGTTGGCAGGCCAGCGTGAGCAAGGCGTGGGACGCAGGATTTAAGTGTCGGGAGACTCCCCTTCCATTGAAGCCCATGCGTGTGAATTCGATTTTGGCCATGCTCTTGCTGTCCGCCCTCTCCTTGTCCGGTTGCCTCGGCTTCGGTGACGAACCCGCCGACGCCGGCCACGCCGACGAGTGCGACGCCTCCGACGACCACGAAGCGTGCCACGCCGGCGATGACGGAAACGGCACCGCCGACCCTGTTGTCGACGACAACGCGACCGTGGAGATCCCTAACTCTCCCCCGGTCCCGATGCTGACGATGACCGACTCCGCCGGTAACAACCTCACCAACATGAGCTTCATCATGGCGGGCACCAACATCACGTTCAGCCCCAACGGCACCACCGACGCGGATGGCCTCAACACCATCTCCCTGGGTGGCCTGTTCGTCCAGGACCGCGGCAACGTCCGCGGCCGCAGTGCGAGCCTGGTCACTGACGGCGTCCTGATGACCGCCGAGTTCGAGTTCCTCAAGGAAGGCCCCGTGCTCGCCGTGCTCAGCGTCCTCGACGCAGCCGGCGCCAGCGCCGCTGTCGTGGTCTCCACGTACGTCAACGCCCTGCAGTCCAGCAGCAACACCTTCGATGGTGCTGCTCAGAGCGGTGTCAACGCCGATTCCTGCAAGGGTCTCAGCGCCTCCACCGGCTCCGAGACGACGCTCATCGACCAGATCTACAGTCAGAAGATGAAGTTCGAGACCCTCAACGGCAGCCGCTGGATCGAGGCCAAGTCGGACAAGACCAACGTGGAGATCGCCATCTGCACGCCTGACGGCGACAACCTCAGTGGCCGCGGCCAGACGGTCTCGACCGACGAGTTCGCGGTCCCCAACAGCGTCGAATACTACGTGTTCGCCGTCAACAAGGGCAGCCCGGGCAATTCCGTCAACGTCGACATCATCGTCCACTGGGAACCCAAGCCGGCCCCCGAAGCCTAACACGGCGCTACACTTCTCTTCCCTTCCTTCCCTATGCGTTGCCACTGGCTACGATTGCGGGCTACGGCCCATGCGACCGAGGACCTAGACAAGGTCATCGACGCCGTGCACGCCTTGACCGGACTGCCTGAAGAGGCGTTCGCCGCCGCCACCGAGGTGACGGACATCGAATCCCACCACGGGTCGACCGTCCACCTTGTCGAGACGATCGTCAAGAACCAGCGGCCGATCCGCGACGTGCTGGCGCGCTTGCTCGTCGAGCCGCAGCGACTGCTGCGCGAGCTCGAGGCCCGCACCGACGAGGACGGCATCTTCTACCTGCGCTTCGACAAACAGGACGCGCTGGCGGGCGGCATCACGCCGACCCAAGGCGAGGACGCGGTCCAGGTGCGCTTCAAACCCGAGGTCCATCCGGCCAGCCGTGACCGGGCGATGGACGCGATCCGCGAACGTTTGGCCGCCGACGCTTAAATACGGTCTCCTGGGCGGATGGCGTCGTCGGTTCACAGGTCTTTTTTTAGAGGGGGACCTTGGCCGATTGCTTCCCCGGAGCAAAAGCGCCGTGTCGGGTACAGATTTTGAGACCACGTGTCCCCAGTGCAACTTCGACTTCGATGTCGATGGCGACGCTGTGCGCTCGCGCTGCCCCAACTGCGGGGTCACCATCGAGTTCGAGGACGCGGCCCCCGCACACGACGAGGTGTCCGCCAAGATCGCCGC
>JBFJNL010000135.1:0-3778 GCA_041618195.1 Thermoplasmatota archaeon
CAGATCTCGGTCATGCACCGCATCCTGGTCGAAGAGCGCCACTGGGTCAGCGAAAAGCGCTTCCTGCACGCCCTCAACTATTGCATGCTGCTACCGGGGCCAGAGGCGATGCAACTGGCTACCTACATCGGGTGGCTCATGCATGGCGTGCGCGGCGGACTGCTAGCGGGCGGCCTGTTCGTGCTGCCTGGATTCATCGCGATCCTTGGGCTCAGCATCGCCTACGCATTGTACCAGTCAACGGGCATCGTCCCGGCGCTGTTCCTCGGCCTCAAGGCCGCAGTCTTGATCGTCGTCATCGAGGCCGTCATCAAGATCGGTCGCCGCGCCCTCAAGCGGCGAGCCCTGTGGTTCGTCGCCGGCGCCGCCTTCGTGGCCATCTTCTTCCTCGGCGTCCCGTTCCCACTCATCATCGTCGCCGCCGCAGCCACCGGTTATGCGCTGGGCCGCCGCTGGCCGCTGCCGCCGACCAAAGAACCCGCGATGACTGGGGCAGCCCCCATCATCCCAGACACGGCCTTGCCCCGGGAGCGCCCGACCGCCGGGAGCACCGCGCGCACCGTCGCGATCTGGTTGGCCGTGTGGTGGCTGCCCGTCATCGCGCTGATCGCGGTCTTCGGCATCCAGCACATCTTCGTCGACGAAGCGTGGTTCTTCAGCAAGACCGCAGTGCTGACCTTCGGCGGCGCCTACGCCGTCTTGGCCTACATCGCCCAGCGGGCGGTCGAAGACTTCGGATGGCTGCAGCCGGGCGAGATGCTGGACGGACTCGGCATGGCTGAGACCACGCCCGGGCCCCTCATTCAGGTCGTGCAGTTCGTCGGCTTCATGGGCGCCTATCGACACCCCATGGGCATGGATCCACTGACCGCCGCCATCATCGCCAGCATCGTCGTGACATGGGTGACCTTCGTCCCTTGCTTCTTGTGGATCTTCGCCGGCGCGCCGTTCGTCGAGTCCTTGCGACGGCACGCCGGATGGAACCACGCCCTCACCGGCATCACCGCCGCCGTCGTCGGCGTCATCCTCAACCTGGGGCTCTGGTTCGCCATCCATGTGTTGTTCCCCGGCAGCGAGGACGTGTCATGGCTTGGCTTGTCATTCACCTGGCCCGAGTGGGCCTTGCTGGACTGGCGCCCGACCGTCATCGCGGCCGTCGCCGCCATCGCCTTACTGCGCCTCAAATGGCCCATGCTCCCCGTCCTGGCAGGCGCAAGCGTCGCCGGCCTGCTGCTACGATGATGGCGGGCACGGCCTCCCCGCCGAGGTCACCTCACGCTCATGGAGCCCCCTGCGCTTTTGTGCCCCTCGCCTGTCCCACCCCTGTGTCCGAAGAACCCGTCGTCGTCAGCGCTGTGCAAGCGGGCATCGCCACGATCACGATCAACCGCCCCAACGCCCTGAACGCACTCAATTCCAGTGTCCTCGACGGCATCCGGGCGACCGTCGAGAACCTCGTCGGCAAGGCGGACGCCATCCTATTGACCGGAGCCGGCGACAAAGCGTTCGTGGCGGGCGCCGACATCGCCGAGATGGTCGACTACAACAGCGAAGAGGCCGAACGATTCAGCCGCCGCGGCCAAGAGGCGTTCCAGACCCTGGCAGACTTCCCCGGACCGACCGTCGCCGCCATCAACGGGTTCGCGCTGGGCGGCGGACTCGAACTCGCCATGGCCTGCGACATCCTCATCGCAGCCGACACCGCCAAACTCGGCCTCCCGGAGACCACGCTCGCCGTCGTGCCCGGCTTCGGCGGCACCCAACGCCTGCCCCGCCGCGTCGGCGCGGGGAAAGCCAAACAACTCCTGTTCACCGGACGCATCATCGACGCCACGGAAGCCCTGCGCATCGGCTTGGTCGATGAAGTCGCCGAACCCGACACCCTGATCGCAACGGCCACCAAACTGTTGACCAAGGCGCTCCAAAACGGCCCCATAGCGGTCGCAGCCACCAAGCGCCTGGTCGACGACGGCATGGACATGGAGCTAAGCGACGCCATCAGCATGGAAGCCGCCGCCTTCGGCCACGTCTTCGGGACCCAAGACCAGAGCGAAGGCATGCGGGCGTTCCTTGAGAAGCGCAAGCCAGCGTTCCGAGGCGCCTGATGGACTTCGTTGCGCGCTTGCCGCATGGCATCGATCAGGCGATGACACTCTTCCAGATGCGCCGCATCGGCGTGGCCGGCGAGTTCATCAATGCCGCCAACGCCAGTGACGTCCAACTGCGAGGCACCGTGCCCGACGACCGCATCGACGATCTGGCCACGGCCTTGCAGCAGCACAAGGGCGCGCTGCACGTCGGCGACCGCCACATCGCATTGCTCGGTGGCAGCGTCCAGGATCACGACGGCATCCAGACAGCAGAAGCACACCTCGGCGGACCCTACACCATGCCAGGCACCAGCCGCGCGACGTGGGCCTTCGGCGGCGACACCGCGGACCACGTGGTCCAGGTGCTGTTCCTGTGTGACGATCGCCTTGGCATCAAGGCCATCCAGCAAGAGACCGCCCGGCCCATCGAACACGTCATGAAGGCCGTCAAGGCACTCGTCGAGGCCGGCACGGTGCGACGTTACCGCAAGCCCGGCGACACGTCACCCAGTGGCGAAGAGTACGGCTTGGCGCGCACGGTGCAAGACAGCATCAAGAGCACCATCCACCGCGCTCAGCTGGCGTAAACAAGGTCCAAGGGACCCGCGTGGGCACACCCCGGCGAGCGCGACCACCCTTAGACGGCATCCAACGGAGAGCGCACACCCAGCCGATTCCTCGTCGCCACATGCGTGTAGATCATCGTGGTCTGGACGTCCGTGTGACCAAGCAATTCTTGGATGGTGCGGATGTCGGTGCCGGCCTCGAGCAGATGCGTGGCGAAGCTGTGGCGCAACGTATGGATCGTGGCCGGCTTGGCAATCCCCGCCCGGGCCACGGCTTGCTTGAAGTGCTTCTGGAACGCGCTTGGATGCCGATGGTGTCGACGCACCACGTGGCTTCGCGGGTCAACCGAAAGGTCGTCCGCCGGGAAGACCCAGAACCAAGGCCAGGACTCGCCGGCTCCGACATATTTGCGCTCCAATGCGTGAGGTAAGGCCACGCCCGGAACGCTCGCGGCGCGGTCCCGGTGGTGCAGGCCGCGGACGGTCTCCAAGTGGACCCCCAACTCGCCGCGAACCGATTCAGGCAATATCGTGCGTCGATCCTTGTCGCCCTTCCCCGAGCGTACCACAAGAACCCCCTCGTCGATCAAGACATCCTTGACGCGCAATTCCAAGCATTCCTGCAAACGCAAACCTGCACCGTAGATGATGCGCGCCATCAACGCGAACGGCGGCGACAACTCCCGCAGCACGGCGGTGACCTCCGCTTGCGCCAAGACCACCGGCAAGCGGCGGCGTTCCTTGGCCCGCACAGCATGGGCCACATCCAAGTCACGATGCAAGACGTGGCGGAACAAGAACAACAGCGCACTGAACGCTTGGTTCTGGGTCGACGGGGCCACGTGGTGCGTCACGGCAAGCTCCGACAGGAAGCGAACCACGTCGCCGGCGCGCAGCTCCACGCCGGGTCGGTCGCCGGTGAACTCCATGAACCGACGCAGCCAGCCAAGATACGATTTCTCGGTCCGCAGACTCGTGTGACGCAGGCGCAAGACGCGCTGCATTTCTGCTTCGAGGTAAGGCCAGTCGACCATACCCGAGAATATGCCGCGGCGGGATATCCCTAGTCGACGGGAGGGAGAAAGTACCCGTTACGAGGAAAACCGGTGAATAACAAGTTAG
>JBFJNL010000136.1:0-3494 GCA_041618195.1 Thermoplasmatota archaeon
CGTGAGCCACTTCGCCGGCAGCGGCGGTGCCTTCGGTGGCGCCACCATCGTCGACATCGAGGACCCCGCCAACCCCGTGGTCCTGAGCAGCCTCATGTCGGGCGCAGTCAACTCTGACTGCCAGTTCACGGACGACGGACAGTACCTGATCCTGGCCACCTACACCGGCGCGGAGACTCCCATCAACACGATCCTGCCGCCTCCGGTGGGCGACGTCGGCTCCAACGGTATGAACCTGTACGATGTCTCGGACCCGAGCGACCCGGTCTTCCTGTTCCACGACGCCCAAGGCGCCGGTGGCAACGGTTACCACAACGTCTTCACGGCGCAGATCAACGGCACCCACTACGTCTTCCAGACCTACACCGGCAACATCCTGAAGATCAAGGACGACGCCAGTGGCCTTGAGATGGTCAGCCAACTGCCGTACTCCAACCACGACTTCTGGGTCGGCCACCACCCCATCTCGGGCGAATGGGTCGTCGTCACCGGTGCTGGCTACGGCACTGCGGTCATCAACGTCGATGACCCTGCCAACCCCATCGAGATCGGCCTGTGGGAAGGCGATGGCGCCAACCGCTTCGCCGGCTGGCATCGCCAGTGGCCCCTCGAGAACACCATCGACGGTCGTGCCTACATGGTCGTCGCCGGTGAGGAATGCGGCAACGGCGACAGTCTGCCGTACCAGGTCGTCGACTGGACCGACCCGGCCAACATCACGATGACGGGCACCTGGTGGATCCCGGGCAAGCCCGCGAACCCTGCGCAACCTCACCTTTGTGAGATGAACAGCCACGAATTCGAGGTCTGGGACGGATACGTCGCCACCGGCAACTACCACGCCGGCATCTGGCTCTTCGACGTCGGCTCCGCCGAGCGCGCCCGCGAACCGGTCACGATCGGCTACTACATGCCGACCGAGATCCCGCAGGCCAACGGCGGCACCCTGAACACGCCGTTCGTGTGGAGCCCCAACGTCTGGGGCGCCTACTTCGACAGCCGCGGCTACGTCGTGGCCGCCGACTGGCACAGCGGCTTGTACATCCTCAAGTTCGACGCGACGCCGGCGCCTGCATAGGCGCCGACCTGCACCGATGGCGGCAAAGCCGCTGACCTTCTCCCTTCTCCCTTGACTCCACGCGTCGGCCTGCAGGCTCATGGTGAAGCAGTCAAAGTCGCCGCTGTCCAGCTGCGGCTGGCCGATTGGACCGCGCTTAGATGCGTTCGAGCCAGCCCTGGCTCAAGGCGTTGCGCAGCGTCATGCTGTTCTGGATCTCGGCTTCCGAGGTCTCGAATTCGAGGTCCTTGGCGTACTTCTTGTTGTTGGCCCAGTCGGCGAACTTCTTGCGCACGACGACGCGGACTCCACTGCCGCTCTTGACGGCCAGTTTCTTGCCGTGGAGGTCGCGGGTCTCGGTGAAGGTGCCCGTGTAGTGGTGCAAGATGCCGTCGTCGAGGACCGCAGTGGTCTCGGTGACGGAATCCAGTAGGAAACGGTCGTGGCTGACGACGATGATGGTGCCGTGGTAGGAGTTGAGCGCCGAGATGACGACGTCGCGGGCCCACAGATCCAAGTGGTTCGTCGGTTCGTCGAGGATCAACAGATTGCTCGGCTTCAGGACACACTTCAGGAGCATCATGCGCTGGCGCTCGCCGCCGGACAGGGACGACACCGGGCGGCGCAGGTCGTGTTCCGGGTTGAAGCGGAAGCGACCAAGCAGCGCCTTGACGTCCCGCTCTTCCAACTTGGGGCGGGCATCCAGCACTTCTTCGTGCAGGGTGCGGTTGACGTCCAGGTCGTCGTGTTCCTGGCTGAAGAACGCGCCTTTGACACCGGGGGCGACGTGGATGATGCCCGTGTCCTTCTGGGCACCGCCGGTCAGGATTCGAAGCAGAGTGGATTTGCCGGCGCCGTTGGCACCGACGAGGCCCAGGCGGGCACCTTTGTTGAGTTCCAGGTCGACACCCTTCAGCACGAGTTGGTCATCGTAGCCCTTGGTGATGCCCGTGAGGCGCATCATCTCGTTGCTGGTCTTCTGGATGGCACCGAAGGCCAACCCGAAGCCCATCTTCTCGAGCAGCGGATCTGGGGTCTTGTCCAGCGCGGCCTGGTACTTCTCCAGGGCCTTCATGCGGCTGGCATATTGGCCATCGAAACGCATCTGTTTGCGGAACTGCAGCACCGTGGCTTTGACGCCGGCGACGCGCTCTTCGGCCTTGGCGTGTTCGCGCTTCTCGCGCTCGATGTTCTCGTCGCGGGCGATGATGTATTCCTCGTAATTGCCGAGATAGCAGGTGACCTTGGAGTGGGCGATCTCGAAGACGCGGGTGGCCACGTTGTCCAGGAAGGCGCGGTCGTGGGCCACGAGCAGCACGGTGCCGTCGAATTCGCGGATCCAGTCCTCGAGCCATTCGATGGAATCCACGTCCAAGTGGTTGGTCGGCTCGTCGAGCACCACAAGGTCGCCGGACTTGACGGCCTGCAGGGTGCGGGCGAGGAAGACGCGGGTCTTCTCGCCGCCCGACAGGCTGGCGGCCGGTTGGTCCAGGTCGAGGACACCAAGCTGGGCCATGACGCTGGACTCGGCGGGGCCGGCCGCGGTGGCGAGCACGATCTCGCGGTCGAGTTCGGCGTAGCGCTCGAGGACAGCCTCGTAGCCGGGGTTCTCGTAGAGTGCGGGGTCGCCGATGCGGGCTTCCAGCTCATCTTTCTCTTTCTGCATGGCCGGAGGTACGGCCTTGGTCGCAGTGAGCAGGGTGCGCACGGTGGCGCCCTTTGGGATGTCGGGGTGCTGGTCGAACCAGTGGCTGCGGACGGGCAGGGAACGGAAGTTGCCATGGTCGGCCTTCTCGCGGCCGGCCAGCAGGCGCAGCAGCGTCGATTTGCCGGCGCCGTTGGGGCCGACGAGCGCGATCTTGTCCCCGGCCTCGACCTGGAACGTCACGTCTTCGAAAAGGGGTGTGCCGCCGTAGCCTTTGGCGACTGAATCTGCCATGATGAGGGGCATGGCTACGCCCGTCCTCTGTGGTCCACGGGCGGCCCACTTCGGCCATGTCCTTGAAGGTGGCGCTGGTGCCTGTGTCCCTTTGGCCGTGCGGCGGGGCTAGATCGCGTGGATACGGGCCTGCGCCATGCGGCGGACCTTGGACTTGACAATCGGTGTCCAGCCGAGCAACATCCCGGGGGTGCCGAGCGCCATGCGGCTCCAGCGCCAGAACGGGAACCGGTCCCGTTGCGCCACGATGAGGCCGTCGTGGGCAGCGATGGTCGAGCGGATGCGGTTGACCACGACGCGGCCGGTCGCGGGGAAGGTGTAGGTCGCGGTCCAGGTGCCGGTTGCCACGGCGCCGTCGAAGGCTAGGTCGCCGGTATCGATGGCCAGGTCGCCTTTGCCGTTCATCAGGTTGCGCCACATGGCGCCGATGTCGCCCCCTTCAAGGCGGAAGATGGGGTCCTGGAACGTCGCCGTTTCAGCGTAGCAAGCCGCCATGGC
>JBFJNL010000137.1:0-3184 GCA_041618195.1 Thermoplasmatota archaeon
ACCATCACGCTCGCCATCGACAAGGCGACCTCGAGCGGCGAATACCATGGAGTGGCGCCCCAGATCGTCACTGTCAGCATCACGGACGATGACGCCGCCGGCTTCGCGGTCGTCGAGACCGCAGGTGCCACCATCACCACCGAACCCGGTGGCGTGGACACCGTGTCCGTCGCGCTGACCAAGGAACCCGCCAGCAACGTCGTCATCAAGGTCCTCTCGACCGACACCGACGAGGTCACGGCCACCACTACTCCGGCGGGCGGCCTATTGACATTCACGCCCACGACCTGGAGCACTGCCCAGACGGTCACCCTCACCGGCGTTGACGACACGCTCGCTGACGGCCACCAGGTCGTGGACGTCGAGTTCTCGGTCGTCAGTGCCAGTTCCGACCCCAACTGGCGCGAACTGCCCACGCAGATTGTCAAGGTCACAAACAAGGACAACGAAGCAGTCGTCATGGCCATGCCCTCGACGCTGCCAGTCCTCGAAGGCGAATCCAGCACCTACGAGCTGAGCCTGACCATCAAGCCGACCAACGACGTCACCGTCACGGTCACGCCCGGCGGTGGCCTGACCACCGACCCGACCAGCGTGGTGTTCACGCCGACCAACTGGCAGACCGCTCAGACCATCACCGTCACCGTTCCCGATGACGCATCGGCTGATGGCCCCCGCACGGTGACCATCGCCCATGACGTCACCAGCCAAGGCGCCTACGCCAACGCCCCCGGCCAAAGCGTCACGGTGGCCGTCGAAGACGACGACAAGATCGACATCGCGGCGCAGAACAAGGCTCTGCAGAAGACTGTCAAGGTCACCCGCAGTGACGAACGCAACACCATCACCTGGGACATCAGCGTCGTCGAGGACTCTCCGGCTGGCGTGCAGATCTGGCGCGCCGACAGCCCGTTCTTCATCCTGGCCAACGTCGCTGACGGCACGGCCAACTACCGTGCGGGCTCCTACACGGACAACGGCGGCGAAACGACGAGCCGCTACGTCGTCACCGTGTACTACGGTGCCACGGAGGAGCTTGGCTTCTTCGAGCAGGGTCGCAGCGTCCTGACCCAGGTGCAAGGCTACACCAGTGAGACCACTGCCAGCCTGGAAGACATCGGTGCCTCGGTGCCTGATGAGGACAACACTGCGCTCATCGCCGGCGTCGTCCTCGGTCTGCTGGTCCTGGTGGCCATCGTCGTGGCGGTCATCCTCATCGCCCGCCGCAAACGCGGCGACGAAGAAACCTTCGAGGCTGACTGGGAAACGCCGGGCACCGAGCCCGTCTGGGACCAACCCGCGGCCGACGGGGACGCCTGGAGCGAAGAGCCGGTCACCGTCGAGGAACCCCAATGGGACACCACCGACGCCGGTTGGTCGGACGATTCTGGCGAAGCGTGGCCGGAAGATGCCGAGGCGTCTCAGGCCTGGCCAGAGCACGTCGACGAGCCCCTTGCGACCTTCCATCTGACCTGCCCGCGCTGCCAACACGACTTCAGTGTGCAAGGCCACAAACCGCTCGAGACCGAGTGCCCGAACTGCGGCGTCACCGGCACCCTACGATAGACGGCTTTAGGTCATAGGACGCATACGGGTCCACGTGGAGGCCCTCTATGACCAGGCACGCGCATTCCGTGATGCCTTCGGGGCCACCATGACCTTGGTCACTGGGAGTGATCTCCAGAGCCTCGAAGGCTGGGTCGAAGCACTCGATGCGCCCCTGCGCATCGCGACCCCGCATCCGGGCGCGAAGGACCGTCTTGAAGACAAGGAACGGGACATCATCGTCGTGCCGCTCGGCTTCCGCGTCGGCGGCGGCATCAATGGCTTGCGCAACCTGCGTGAGGTCATCTTGACCACTTACGTCGAGGGCCTCATCGGCAGCAAGGAGAAGCTGTTCGTCGTCGAACTGGGCGACGAGGCCGGTCACGGCTTCCTCGCATTCGACATGGCCCACGATGAATCGGTGGCCAAATTGCGCAAGGACCTGGAGTACCGCGCCGACCTGCGCGTCGTCGAAGCGGTCCTCCATATCGCGAGCGACCTGGCCAAGGAAGGCCGCGAAAAGAACGCCGTAGGGGCGCTGTTCGTCATCGGCGACACCGAGCGCGTCATGAAACACAGCCGCCAGGTCGTCCTCAACCCGTTCCAGGGCCATCCACCCCAGGACCGCAACGCCACCGACCTCGGCACCCATGAGACCATCAAGGAGTTCGCCCAGATTGACGGTGCCATCATCGTCCGCGAGGACGGCGTCGTGGAAGCGGCCGGGCGCTACATCGAGGTGCGCGACCCGACGGACCTACCGAGCGGCCTTGGTGGCCGCCACTTGGCAGCTGCCGCGGTGACCACGGACACCAAAGCCATCGCCATCACGGTGAGTGAATCAGGCGTGGTGCGGATCTTCCGCGACGGCAAGATTCTGCTTCGTATTGGTGTGACCTAGCGGTCACACAGACGTAGCGGACATGCCGCCCCGGAAGGCGTCGGGGTCGCCTGCGGGCTTCCCGCTCCGATCTTCCGCGACGGCAAGATCCTCCTTCGCATCGGCGTGATCTGAGCCACAAACGCTCCTGCAATCATCCGCGCCCGGCGCCAGTACTTTGTTCTAACAAGGCACGACAGTTCTAATGCCCGTCCGCCAATCGGCCGTGTATGCGTGTTGCAGCGATCGTCGCCTGCCTTGTCATCCTGGCCGGCTGTGCCGGGCCGCCGCCCGAAGTCGTCGACGAAACGCCGATCGACCCATGCGCCGGTGCCGGCGTCTGCTCCCAGGACCCGCTCGTCACCGATGACGGTCGCGATCTGCGCACCGACCTCACCGCCGAAGACCGCCTTGATGCACCGGTCTGGGTCGTCGGCGACGTCTTCGAGCAGCACATCTTCCTCGGCGAACGCGACGCGTCAGGCACACATATCCAGACCGTAGTCATCGAAGCCCGCAACGGCTACACCATCGCGACCACGGACGAAGCCAGCGCTCGCAGCGAAGCCGTCTACGATCTTCCGGTGCTCGGGACCATCGGGGTCGATCTGGAGACCAGTGGCTTCGGCAGCGACTGGTCTTGGATGTACGAGTTCCCCATCTCGCACGGCAAGACCTGGACCGGTTCCGTCGAGCAATTGCTCAACTGGAACACCTACAACTTCACCGACCACGCGCTGACGATGACCGCGACCTACG
>JBFJNL010000138.1:0-3123 GCA_041618195.1 Thermoplasmatota archaeon
GCTGAGCTTCGGTGAAGGAACGCTTTCGTTTTTGCACAACTGCCCAGCTTCGGCTGGATCTTTAGATCCATCGGTCCCTGGACGTGCTTACGCCGCCCCACTCATCGTCTTCAACCCTTCAGCAACAACCGCACACGATACGGTTTCGCCTTCGAGTTCCCAGATCTTCAGGGACTTTGCCACATCAGCTAGGGTCAACGAAGAGCACCGGCATTCGCTCTTGACCAAGTCAGCGAAGGTCCCGAGTCGTTCTGCCCCGCTGAGGGTCAACTCGATTTCGGCTTCGATGTCCAAGTCCAGTTCTTTGCGTAGGTCTTGCACGCGGCGAATGACTTCCCTGGCGAACGCTTCGTCGAGGAGGGCTTGGTCGCGCTTCGTGTAGAATGCGAGGACGGTGTCGTCCACGTCGATGGTCGACCAGTCTTCACGGTCTATCTGCTCGAACAGGACATGGTCTTGGGTGAGGCTGTGTTCGGTGCCTTCGACGTTGACGCCGATGGTGCCGCCGTTCTGGAACGTGGCATGGGCGTGGTCGCCGTCGAGGGCCTCGATGGCCGCCGCGATCTTGGGGGCCAGTTGTTTGAACGCCGGCCCAAGCGCACTGCGGTTGGGTTGCGGCACGTAGCTGCGCGCCTCCGTCGCATCGGCGTGCGTGCTCAGGGATTTGACGTTCAGTTCGTCGCGTAGCACTTCGCTGAGGCTGCCGACGTCGGTGGTGACGAAGACCTTCTCGAGCGGGTGCCTGACGGGGATGCCGATCTTGGAGCGTAGGGCGCGGCCGTTCTCCGCCAGGGCGCGCACGGTGGCCATGCGGGCCTCCAGTGCTTCATCGCGCGCTCCGGGCTGCGGGTAGAACGCCAGGTGGACGCTGTCCTCGTCGAGGGGCAGCTTGACGTGTTGCCAGATGTGTTCGACCATGAACGGCGCGAACGGCGCGACGAGGCGGCTGACCGTGTGCAGGCTCCACCACAAGGTGGCGTGGGCGCTCTGCTTGTCGGCGCTGTCGGCTTCTTGCCAGAAGCGGTCGCGGCTGCGGCGCACCCACCAGTTGCTGAGGTCGTTGACGACGAAGTCCTCGATGGCGCGGGTCGCCTTGTGCAAGTGGAAGCGGTTGCCTTCTTCGTTGGCGGTGGCGACGGTAGCGTCGAGGCGGCTCAGGAGCCAGCGGTCCAGGTCGGAGGTGGCGTTGTCATGCAGATCCGTGAGGATCTTCAGCGTCGGCTTCCAGCCATCCAGGTCGGCGTATTGCTTCCAGAACAGGAACGTGTTCCACAAGGTCCCGAAGAATTTGCCGTAGGCATCGCGGACCGCGTCGTCGTAGAAGCGCTTGTCCTGCCAGGGCGCCGTGGCGCTCAGCAAGTACCAGCGAGTGGCGTCGGCGCCGTGGGTGGCGAACACCTGGTCGGGGCTGACGTAGTTCTTCTTCGACTTCGACATCTTCTGGCCGTCTTCGGCCAGGATGAGGCCGTTGACGACGCAGTTCTTGAACGGCGGGCCTTGGAACTTGCCGGCCTTTTCGATGTCGTCGGTGGAGCCAAGCGCCGTGGCGATGGCGATGAGGGAGTAGAACCAGCCGCGGGTCTGATCGAGGCCTTCGGCGATGAAGTCGATGGGCCAGCGTTCGGCGAGCATCTCGTCTGCGTCGCCGTCGAATTGCGGGAACTGTGCGAACTGCGCCGCGCCGGAGTCGTACCACACGTCGATGACGTAGGGTTCGCGGTTGGCGTCGGCGCCGCACTCCGGGCACTTGATGGGCACGTCGACGTGCGGGCGGTGCAGTTCGGGGACTTCGATGCCGTGCTTGGCCAGGTCGTCCTTGCCGCCGAGGCAGGTCTGGTGACCTTCGGGGCAGACCCATACCGGGAGCGGGGTGCCCCAGTAGCGGCTGCGGCTGAACGCCCAGTCCTTGACGTTGCGGAGCCAGTCGCCCATGCGACCTTCCTTGATGGTCTCGGGGACCCAGTTGATGGCGTCGTTGTTGGCGAGGAGTTTCTCGCGCAACGTGCTCATGCGGATGAACCAGGAGTCCATTGCGTAGTACAGCAACGGGGTGTCGGTGCGCCAGCAGTGCGGGTAGCTGTGCTCGTACTTCTCGGTCCGGTACAGCATGTCCTTGTCGCGCAGGTACGAGAAGATGGCTTCCTCGGTGCTGTCGTCCTTGACGTACATCCCGGCGACGTGGGGCACATTGGCGACGAACTTGCCGTCGAGCCCAACGGAGTGCTGGGCGGGTAGGCCGATGGCCATGCCGAGTTGGTAATCGTCTTCACCGTACATCACGGCGGTGTGCACGACACCGGTACCGTCTGCGGTGGTGACGAAGTCGGCTGCGACGACTTCCCAGGCCAGCTTGGCCGGTTCGCCGTGCGGGCCGTTGGCCATGTCGACGGCGCCAGGGAACAATGGTTCGTAGGCCTTGCCGACCAGGTCGCTGCCCTTCAGCTCAGCGATGACTTCGCCGTGGTCGCGCATGGTGTTCTTGAACAACGCCTTGGCAAGGATGAGCACCTCGCCGACTTTGGCGTCGGTGTTGCCGGAGGCTTCGGTGACGCGGACCTTGACGTAGTCGATGTCGGCGCCGACGGCCAGCGCGACGTTGCCGGGCAAGGTCCATGGGGTCGTGGTCCAGCTGACGATCTTGGCCCCGTCGGGGTCGTCCTTGAGATGGAACTTGACGAAGACACTGGTGTCGATGACGTCCTTGTAACCCTGGGCCACTTCGTGGCTGGAGTATGTGGTGCCCGTGACGGGGCTGTACGGGATGACCTTGTGTGCCTTGGCCAGCAAGCCGGCGTCGAAGAGCTTCTTGAGGCTCCACCACACCGATTCGATGTGGCGGTCGTCCATGGTGACGTAGGCTTGGTCGAAGTCCAGCCACATCCCTACGCGCTCGGTCATCTCTTCCCAGACGCCCTTGTAGCGGAACACCGATTCCTTGCACTTGGCGAGGAACGGTTCGACCCCGTAGCTCTCGATCTCGGAGACATGCTCGATACCGAGTTCCTTCTGGACCTCGATCTCGACGGGCAGGCCGTGGCAGTCCCAGCCGGCGTTGCGCGGGACCCACTTGCCTTGCATGGCGTGGAAGCGGTTGACGGAGTCCTTCAACGTCCGCGTCAGGAC
>JBFJNL010000139.1:0-3000 GCA_041618195.1 Thermoplasmatota archaeon
ATGGCGACGTTCTGGCCGGCGACATCGAGGTCCTTGGCAGTGATCTTGACCTCGGTGGGGCCCAGGCGGACCTTTTCGAGGTGGTCGAAGGCGACGCCGAGGTGTTCTGCGGCGCGCTGGGCGCGGTCGCGGGCGCCGTTGTCGGGCGCCAGGATGCAGTCGATGCCCCAGTTGCCCAGTTCATCGGCCAAGTCGGTGACGGCACTGACGCTGTGGGCGCCGTGGAAGAAGAAATCGAGGATCTCTTCCTTGTGCGGGTCGACGGTGACGACGGAATCGGCGGTGGTGGCGAGGGCGCGGGCGACGGCCCGGCTGCTGACCGCTTCGCCAGCGCGGAACACTTGGTCTTGGCGGGCGTAGCCGTAGTATGGCACGACGCTGGTGACCCGGGCGGCGGACGCCTCCTGGGCGGCGTCTTGGAGGAGTAGGAGTTCGACGAAGTTGTCGTTGGGGTGCGTGGATTGCACGATGACGACGTGTTTGCCTTCGACCTCGGAGTCGATGCGGGCGTAGACCTCAAGATCGGGGAAGCGTTTGATCTCGGTCTTGGCGACCTCGCACTGCAGTTCCTCGGCCAGCCGGGCGCCGAGCGCTTGGTTGGCGGTCCCCGTGACCAGGACGGTCTCCAGACTCACATGACGGGCCAGTCAGCGTTTGGGCATAAGCGACACGGTGGCAAAGGACCATGACCGCAGGTCGAATCGAGGCGAATGTGAGTATGATCGTCCTGGCGCATGGCGGCGCCGGCAGCTTCGATGCGAACGACCACGACGGCCCGGACGCGGCGGCCAAGGCCGGCCTCGCCGTGTTGCAGGCCGGCGGCAGCCCGTTGGATGCGGTCATCGCGGCGACGCAGGTCTTGGAAGACGATGTCCGCTTCAATGCAGGCACCGGCAGCAACCTGCGCTTTGATGGCGAGACCATCGAGATGGACGCCAGCGTCATGGACAGCAGTGGCGCGTTCGGCGCCGTGGCTTGCCTGCGCGATGTCCGCAACCCGGTGCTGGTCGCCCGCGATGTCTTGGGCACTCCCCATGACGTGTTGGCCGGCGAAGGCGCCATCCAGTACGCCCGCCGCCGCGGCCACGCACCCCACGATCCCTCGACACCGGTGGCCCGTGCCAAGCACGCCAAGGTCATCGGCATGCTGCGAAGCGGCGACGTCGAACCGGGCTGGTGCGACTGGCACCCGGCCGATCTGCCCGCGCATTGGAACTTCCCTCGCGCCCTGGCGGAGGTCATGGGCCCCAGCGACACCGTCGGCGCCGTCGCGACCGATGGCAAGACGTTCGCGGCCGCATTGTCCACCGGCGGCACCGCCGCGACGCTCATGGGACGCGTCGGCGACGTACCCTTCCCCGGCTGCGGACTCATGGCCGGTGCGGCCGGCGCAGTGTGCGTCACCGGCGACGGCGAGAAGCTCGCCCGGGCCCGCTTGGCGGACAAGGTGTACGCCATGATGGAGGCCGGCGTCGCACCCCAAGAGGCCGTCGACCAGGCCTGTGCGATGTTCCCTGAGGATGTCGCAGTGGGCCTCATCCTTATCGACTCCTCCGGCTTCGCTGGCGGTAGCAACCTGCGCATGGCGTGGGCGGCGGCGACCGCATGAACTCCCCGGAGCACATCATCCCCCTCGGCACGCTCGTGGCCATCGGTGGAAATGAAGACAAGACAGCCGACCTCAAGGTGCTGCGCGCCATCGTCGGATTGCCCGACAAGCCGGCCAAGATCGTCGAGGTCATCCCGACGGCCAGCCGCATCCCCGAAGAGGCCGGCGGCCAGTACGTCGAGCCGTTCCACAAGCTCGGCGTCGAGACCGTCAACATCATGGACATCGAGACCCGCCAGCAGGCCAACGACCCCGAACTGGTCAAGCGCATCATCGCGGCCGACGTGGTCTACTTCACCGGCGGCGACCAACTGCGCTTGACGAGCCTCCTCGGCGGCAGCGCGTTGCTCAACACACTCAAGGGCCACTACCAGCGCGGCGGCGTCATCGCCGGCACCTCGGCCGGTGCAGCCGCCATGAGCCAGGCCATGATCTACCAGGGCAAGGCCGGTCTTGGGATGCGCAAGGGCAACGTGCAGATGACCCCCGGCCTCGGCTTGATGCGCAACGTCGTCGTCGACAGTCACTTCACCCAACGGGGCCGCTTCAGCCGCTTGTTGGAGGTCGTCACCGGCAACCCCGGCGTCATCGGCTTGGGTCTGGACGAAGACTCCGCCGCCATCGTGCGGGACGGCAACCGCATCGAAGCCATCGGCAGCGGCGCCATCATCATCATCGATGGACATGGAATGAATTACAGCAACATCACCCAGGTCCGCATGGGCCAGGCGATCGCTGAAGAAGGCATCCTGGTCCACACGTTGACCAAGGGCCACCAGTACCATCTCGAGGAGCGGCGCTACATCCGCCCCGATGGGACCGTGGTCGAAGAGGACCCCGAAGACGACGCTGTCGCCTGAACCGTTATCCCCTCCACCGCCGTTGCAAAACGGTCTATGGAGATCCTGGCGCATCGAGCCCTGCGCGGCCCCAACTTCTACGCCCGATTCCCGGTCACGTACATGCGGCTGGACATCGGCGAACTGGAGGATCGTCCAAGCGACGAGATCCCCGGTCTCGCCGATCGAATCAAGGCGTTCATGCCGACGCTGTATTCCCATCGTTGCAGCCCCGGCGTCGAAGGCGGTTTCTTCGAACGCCTAGACCGCGGCACGTGGGCTGGGCACATCGTCGAGCACCTGGCCATCGAGCTGCAATGCCTTGCGGGCATGGAAGTGGGCTTTGGCAAGACCCGCGAGACGACCACCCGCGGCGTCTACGCGGTCGTCTACAAGCACCGCGATGAAGCATGTGGCATCCTGGCCGGCGAACTCGCCGTCGAGGTCCTGGCCGCGCTCATCGCCGACGAGCCCATCGAGCTCGAACCCATCGTCCAGCAACTGCGCGAGATGCGCGAACAGAACCTGCTTGGACCCAGCACCGCCGCCATC
>JBFJNL010000140.1:0-2890 GCA_041618195.1 Thermoplasmatota archaeon
AAGTTCGTGAGGTGCTTGTTGTACTCCTCACGGATGCGCTCGCTGAACATCAGCTTGCCACAGCCGCGGCAGCTGCTGCGCAGGATGTCGCGGACGGTGCGGACGAAGCCGACGTGGATGACCGGCATGGCCAGGTCGATGTGACCAAAGTGACCAGGGCAGTCGCCGACCTTCTGGCCGCAGGTCTTGCAGCGAAGACCGGGTTCGATGACACCGAGACGGGGGTCCATGAGACCCATTTCGATGGGGAAACCATCGTCGTCGTAGGTGTCGGCCGTGATGATCTTCGTGGCCGAGAGACCGCGCACTTCCTTGGGGCTCAGGAGACCGAACTCCATGTAGCCGATCTTCTTGGGCTGGTTGGTCAACAAGCGGTTCAAGCAATCGCCTCCAGGCGCATACGGGGTGCGAGCATGAGAGCCTGCAGTTCCTCCATGAGGAGCTTGTAGGCGTAGCTCATTTCGACCGGGTGAATATCTGCGTCATCGCCGCTGCTCAAGCTGCGGTAGAAACCGCGGCGATCAAGCATGCCGATGAAGCCACTCTTGGCGTCCACGAACTGGACCGTGCGGTCCGATTCGTCGAGCAGACGGTCCTTGATGACCATGGCCACACCGTGGCCGATCAGGGCATCGCGTTCCATCTCACCGAAGCGGAGACCACCGTCACGGGCACGACCTTCGGTCGGCTGGCGGGTCAGGATCTGGACGGGACCGCGGGAGCGGGCGTGGATCTTGCCGGCCACCATGTGGTGGAGCTTCTGGTAGTAGATGCAGCCGACGAAGATGTCGGCTTGGTACATGCGGCCGGTCTGGCCGTCGTACATCTGGCGCTTGCCGTTGTGCTTGAAGCCGTTGTTCAGCAGCGATTGGCGGAGGACGACTTCGTTGTCCTTGCCGGTGAAGGCAGTGCCATCGATGAAGCGACCTTCGGAGCTGCCGACGAGGCCACCCAGCATCTCAAGAACGTGGGCGACGGTCATGCGGCTAGGAATGGCGTGCGGGTTGACGACGATGTCCGGCGTGATGCCTTCTTCGTCGAAAGGCATGCCTTCCGGCGGGACCAGGAGACCGAGAACACCCTTCTGCCCGTGCTTAGAGGCGAACTTGTCGCCGAGCTCGGGGATACGCTCGTCGCGGACCTTGATCTTGACCATGCGGCTGCCGTTCACGCTCTCAGTGAGCATGACGGTGTCGACGTGGCCGCGCTCGCCGTGGCGGACGGTGACCGAGGTCTCGCGGCGCTTTTGGGGCGTCAGGAAATCCGTGGGTTCTTCGAGGAAGCGAGGGGGGCTCGTCTTGCCGATCAGAACGTCGCCGCCACTGACGGGGCGTTCTGGGCTGATGAGGCCGTCTTCTTCGATGAAGTTGTACATCTCTTCGGGGCGCACACCGCGGCATTCGGGGTCAGGGCGCTCGAAGCGGTCCTCTTGGCCACCGGGGTAGCGGCGTTCTTCGGTGCTGTAGGTACGGAAGAACGTACTGCGACCCATGCCGCGCTCGATGGACGCCTTGTTCATCACAATGGCATCCTCCATGTTGTAGCCGTGGAACGACATCACACAGACGACGAAGTTCTGACCAGCAGGGCGCTCGTTGAAGTTGATGTACTTACCAGCGTGCGTCTGGACCAACGGGGCCTGCGGGTAGTGGAGCAGGTGACCGCGGGTGTCCGGGCGGATGCGGTAGTTGGCGTCACCGAAACCGAGCGACTGCTTACCCATGCCCGCACCCATGGTGATGCGCGGGGACGAGTTGTGCTCGGGGTAGGGGACGAGGCTGGAACCGATACCGAGAATGATCATCGGGTCGATCTCGACGTGGGTCGGCCAGGCAAGGGACTTGTCCGCCTTGGATTCGGCGGCCTTGATCTCCATGTCTTCGGGGTCGACGCAGATGAACAGGTTCTCTTCTTCCTCAGCGTCGATGTACTCGATGACGCCTTCGTTGACGAGGTCGGACCACTTGATGCGTCCTTCGACGACATCCTTGCGGTATTCCTCGGTGAAGCGCATCTTGCCGTTGTCGACGACGATGAGCGGACGGCGGACACGACCGGCGTCACAGTTGAGCATGACGGCGTTGGTGTCGCTGTCGTGGAAGACGTTGACTTCGTTCGAGAGCAGACCGGCGCGGCGGCGTTCCTTCAGGCGGGTGACGAGGTCAAGGGCGTCCTCGTGGAGACCGACCAGGTCACCGTTGACGTAGACCTGGGCACCAGGAGCGTCGCGCTCGATGGGGCGCAGACCGAAGTCGCGCAGGACGCGTTCGACTTCGCGCTCTGGGAAGCCTTCGCTGATCTCGACGCACAGACTCAGGTTCTTCACAAGGCCACAGTTCGGGCCTTCGGGGGTCTCGTTCGGGCACAGGCGACCCCATTGGGTCGAGTGCAGGTCACGAGCTTCGAAGTGAGGCTGGCTGCGAGTGAGGGGGCTGGTGACACGGCGCATGTGGGACAGCGCAGCGAGGTTGCTGGTGCGGTCCAACAGTTGCGAGACACCGGCGCGGCCGGAGACCCAGTTACCGGTGGCCAGGCTGTGCAGCAGGCGCTGCGTCAGCACGTCGGCACGGACGGCGGTCTGGATCTTCACGTCGCGGTTGCGGGCGTGGGCGCGTTCCAGTTGGTACTTCAGGTCCTTACAAAGGGCCATGAAGGCGACACGGAACAGATCCTCCATCAGGTCGCCGGCGAGCTTCAGACGCTTGTTGGCGTAGTGATCCTTGTCGTCCGGTTCGCGGACGCCGAGGTAGAGCTCGAAGACGGCCATGCCCATGCGGGCGAGGAAGATGGCCTTGGTGATGCGGTCTTCCGGTTCCTGGCCCAAGTGGGGCAGCAGGTTGCGGTCCATGAGGGCCTCGACACGCTTGACACGGTATTCTTTGGCTTGGCC
>JBFJNL010000141.1:0-2749 GCA_041618195.1 Thermoplasmatota archaeon
GTCCGCCGCATGGCAGGCATCCTGACCCATCGGGGGCCTGATGGCGAAGGCGTGTGGAGCGACGACAAGGTCACGCTCGGACACCGCCGCTTGAGCATCGTCGACCTGGAAGGCGGCGCCCAACCCATGGAGAGCCATGATGGGCGCTATTGCATCGTCTACAACGGCGAGATCTACAACCACGCCGCTGTGCGGGCCCGTTTGGCCGAACACGGGGCGACGTTCCGCAGCGACCACTCGGACACCGAGACGATCCTTGAAGGCTACCGCCGCTGGGGCCCTGACGTGGTCACACACCTCGAAGGCATGTTCGCCTTCGCTTTGTGGGATACCCAAGAACGCAGCTTGTTCATCGCCCGCGACCCGTTCGGCATCAAGCCGTTCTACTACGCCTGCGCCGACGGCGAACTGGTGTTCGCGAGCGAACAGAAGGCGCTGTTCGCCCACCCCGGCGTCGCAGCGGTGCCAAACCTCGATCGCCTCCGCGAACGGGCCACCCTCGAATTCCTCACCGGCCAGGCGACGCTGTTTGCTGGCATCCACCAACTGCCGCCAGGTACCTGGGCCGTGCTCCGCCCGGACGAGCCTGACTTCTGCCACGTCCTGTGGCAACCCTACTACCACGTCCCCGTCGAACGTTACGCCACCGTCGAGGACGCCGCCCACGTCATCAAAGACCGCTTCGTCGCGTCGGTGAAAGAACAGCTCATGGCAGACGTCCCGTTGGGCGTCATCCTGAGTGGCGGCTTCGATTCCGCGGTCGTCGCCACTGCCCACCAGAAGTTCCTCTCCGACACACCCATTCACACGTACACCATCGCCGAGTCGGAAGACGTGGCCGACTTCAAGGCCGCTCGCCGGCTCGCCGACCACTTGGGCACCGACCACCACGAGACATTCTTCGACGTCGAGGACGTGCTGCGCGACCTACCGCGCTACACCTACCACAACGAGAACATCAACTACACCGAGTTCTTCTTTCTGCCACTGTTCGAGCGCATGTCCAAGGACGTCAAGGTCGGCCTATGCGGGCAAGGCAGCGACGAGCTATGGGGTGGTTACGACCGCTACAAGGACCCGTTGCCCGTGGCCAAGGAACGCATCGCACGCATCCGCCGTGCCGCCCCGGCCCATGAAGATGAACTCGCGACGCTGGTCAACCTCACCCACATGAGCGGCCAGAGCCTGGCCGAATGGGACCAGCAAGGCCAGCTCAACAACTTCCAGCTCCGTCTCGTCGACCGCAATTCCATGGCCGCCAGTCTCGAGGTGCGCGTTCCGTTCCTGAGCCGCCCGCTGCACGCCGCCAGTCGCGCTGTGCCGTGGGGCTGGAAGATGGGCGGGCCCGCCGGCGGTGAACACGCGGGCATGGAGAAATGGATCCTGCGCAAGGCCCTCGATGAACTTGGCATGCCAGACGACCTGACCTGGCGCAAGAAGGTCCCCGCCGGCCGGGCCACCGGCCCCCGCGTCATGGACCAGTTCGAATCACACGCAGCGGCCCTCGTCGACCCGAAGGTCATGGCGGCGCACCCCCTGGGGCGCGCCTTCCAACGGCCCGCTGAATTCTTGGTCTACCGCCTTTGGGACGAGATCTTTGTCCAAGGCAACCGGACCCCAACCCTGGAGGAACTCTGTTGAAGCAAATGCAAGGCGCTCTCGTTGGACTCGACCGCATCCTGGTGGATGCCACGGACCGCATCGAGGATCTGCTCGCCTACCACCGCAACCAGGTCCTGTGCCCGGTGTACACCAGCGTCGACATCCGTCGCAACCGCCACAAGGCCGCCGTCGTCGACGCCAACGCCTTCCCGGCCGGCTTCAACAACCTCAGCCAGCGCAGTTACACGCAGGCCGCTGAGGCGGTCAGCAGCTACATGGGCAAGGTCTACCCCGGCGCCGAAGAACTCCTGCTGCTGGGCGAAAGCCACACGCGCAACAAGTGGTACTTCCAGAACCTGCGCACCATGCGCGACCTGTTCACCCAGGCCGGCTACCGGGTCACGGTCGGCACCATGGCCGAGGAGTTGTTCCCCAAGGCGACGGTCGAGACCGCACTGGGCGACTCCCTGGAATTGCATGGCGTGCTGCGCGAAGGCGACGCCCTGGTCGCTGACGGCACGGTCCATGATGTCGTCATCCTCAACAACGACCTGTCCGGCGGCACCCCCGATATTCTGGATGGGCTGAGCCAACCCATCACTCCGCCCCCGTCCATGGGCTGGCATCGCCGCCGTAAATCCGAGCACTTCCGTATCGTGTGCGAATTGAGCCGTCAACTCGGCGACTATGTCGGCTTCGACCCATGGCTCATCAGTGCCGAGTTCGACCGCGCCGACAACGTGGATTTCAAAGACCGCGACACGCTTGACGGCGTCGCCGCCAAGATCGATCGCGTGCTGGACCGCGTGCGTGCCAAGTATGCCGAGTACGGCGTCGAGCGCGAAGCCCATGTCTTTGTCAAGGCCGACGCCGGCACCTACGGCATGGGCGTCATGGACACCACCAGCGGCGAAGAGTTCCTGCGTCTCAACAGCAAAGGCCGCGAAAAGATGGCCAAGGGCAAAGAGGGCGTCAAGACGACCTCCCTCATCATCCAAGAAGGCGTCCATACCAGCATGCGCAGCGCCGGCGCCGTCGCCGAGCCGGTGATGTACATGGTCTGCGGCAGCGTCGTGGGAGGCTTCAATCGGCTGCACAAGGACAAGTCCGACACACAGAGCCTCAACGCGCCCGGCAGCACGTTCGA
>JBFJNL010000142.1:0-2707 GCA_041618195.1 Thermoplasmatota archaeon
GCGCCTTAGGCGCCGAAGGACTTGCCGCAGCCGCAGCTGCTGGTGGCATTGGGGTTGTGGATCTTGAATCCGCCACCCATCATCTCGTCCATGAAATCCACTGTGATGCCGTTCAGGAGCGGGCCGTGGGCCGGGTCGACGAACAGCTTGACGCCGTTGGCGATGAGGGTCATCTCGTTGCCTTCGGGCGCTTCGCCGAATTCCATGCCGTAGGTGGCGCCGGAGCAGCCGCCCGGTTGGACGCTGATGCGCACGCCGACGGAGTCGAGGGGCTTGTCGCCGAGGAAAGCGGTGAGCTTCTCCTTTGCGATGTCCGTCACGACCATGGTCAACTTCGTCTCGAAGGTGAGGGTGCCTTCACTCATGGACCACAATTGGCTCGCCCTCGTACTTGAGGCTTGCGCGTAACGGCAGGCTGAACGCGAAACAGGCGCCATGGCCCGGGCCGGCCGATTCAGCCCAGATGCGCCCGCCGTGGCGTTCGATGATGCCGCGACAGATGTACAGCCCCAGACCGGTGCCGTCTTGTTGCTGATCGCCCGGCTGCACCTGGATGAACGGCTCCCACAGGCCCTTTTCCACGCCCGGTGGGAACCCGGCGCCGTCGTCGGTGACCTCGACGATGGCCTCCTCGCCCTGGCGCCGGGCGGTGACGCGGATCTCGCTGCGCGCATACTTGATGGCGTTGCTGAGTAGGTTGCTGAACACCTGGGCCAGTCGCTGGGGGTCCGCGTCCACTTCGGCCGCGACGTGGGAGTCGATGAGCAAACGTAGGCCCTGGGACTCGGCCATCGCGCGGTAGACCTCGGCCTCGCCGCCGACCAGGCGGTCGACACTGGTGGACTCGAGTTTCAATTGCAGTTCGTCCGATTCCAGCTTGGCAACATCCAACAGATCGTCCAACAACATGGTCAGGCGCACCACGTTGCGCTTGATGGTCGAGAACGAATGCTTGGTCCGTTCGTCCATGTCGGCGCCCAAGCGCCTCTCGAGGATGCCCAATTGTAGGCGCAGGGGCGTCATTGGGGTGCGCATCTCGTGGCTGGCGATGTTGAGCAGGCGCGTGCGGAAGGAATCCAATTCCCGGAGTTTATCCAACTCGAGGCGATTGCGGTAGGCCTCCAACTCCTGCTCGGCGGCCTTTCTGCTGTCTGTGGTGTCTCGCAGCTGCACCGCGTAGGTGTCGGCGCTCGCCTCGATACGCCGAAAATGGATCTTGAACCACAGCGCGCCCTCCGGGCCCGGGTATTCGAACTCAGCCGACGCCGATTCATCCGTGGCGGCCTCCTCCATGAGGCCGTCCACTTGCGCCCACAGATTGTCACCGATCAGTGCTCTCAGGTTATCGCCGGCCGCGAGGTGCGCCACAGACAATTCCCGAGCCCACGATTGCGCGACGCCGTTCAAGCGGAGGATCTCCCCATCGGAGCGCACTGTCAGCATGGCGTCAGGACTGTTGTCGAGCAGGGCACGCAGGTCGGACACCGTGTGGCGCAATTCGTCGCCGTTGGCAATAGCGCTGCGCTGGTTGGCCTCGTTGTATGCTGCGAAGGTGAGGATGAGTCCGGAGAACGTGGCGAGGATGACGATGTCCTCGAAGAACGCGTCGGCGGCGTAACCGGGCCGCGTCAGCGCCACGACGACGAGCGCGGTGCCGTTGACGATGCCGACCCCAGCGCCCGCACGCCAGGACCAGGTGAACGCCACGATCAGGATGCTGATGGTGACGAACGAGTAACTGCGGGCGACCTCTTGGCCACTAAAGACGAACACCGGGCCGAGGACACCGATCGTGATGCCGAGCGCCATCCATTTGGTGGCCTCCTCGATGTGGCCCGAGCTGTTGCGCCACATGGCGAAGAGGTAGACCGCGGCCGATACGGCGGTCACCGCCATGACCCCCCCACCCCATGTCCACGGCCCGCTTGGCCAGGCCAGGGGCGCCAGGGTGATCGACACGGTCAATCCCAGCAATACCGCCAACGCGGTCCGCAGGAACCGCTGGCGTACTGCAATCAGATCCGGGTCGAACGGCCGTGCGGTCGCCACATCCCATCCATGTCTCGGACGTGCCTGAAGAAAGGTGTCGAATGGCCCGTTGGCCTTTACGCACCCAGGGCCGTGACGATGGCCTGGAACGCGGCGCGCGTGGCACCCTCGGTCTGGTCGAGGATGAACGGTTCACCGCGGTCTGCCATGCGGTTGACCGTGGGGTCCAAAGGCACACTGCCAAGGAAGGTGAGTCCGAGCTGTTCGGCCATGCGGCGGCCGCCGCCAGCCTCGAAGACGGGGATGACCATCTCGAAGGCCCCATCGGCGTCAGCCGTGGCGGTCAAGGTGTCGGCACCGGTGTCCAGGGACACCTCGGCGCCGGGGGTGGTCTTGCCCTTGACGGTGAGGCCGCTCATGTTCTCGATGACGCCGAGGATGGGCATCTCGAGCTTCTTGGCGAAGCCCACCGACTTGCGCACATCGCCGACGGCGATCTCTTGCGGCGTCGTGACAAGGATCATGCCGTCTGCATCGGGGATGTTCTGGGCCACCGACAGCGGCTCGTCGCTGCTACCGGGGGGCAGGTCGATGATGAGGTAATCCAGTTCGCCCCAGGCGACGTCGCCGAGGAACTGGCCGATGATCTGCATCTTGATGGGGCCGCGCCAGACGATGGCCTCGTCAGGATCCGGGAGCAGGAACTGCATCGAGATGA
>JBFJNL010000143.1:0-2645 GCA_041618195.1 Thermoplasmatota archaeon
AGTCCGAGGAAGGTGGATGTTCGGCGGCTGGCTTTCTTGGTTTGGTGGTTGTGTCCCATACGTTCACCGGAAATCAAGCTGTGTCGTTCCGGGTATTTGCGTCTCGGCGGGACCGCGGGAAAGTCAAGGCGATATGCAAGGAAATAGAGGCGATACCGGTGGAAACAATTGGCAACAAGTGGCCAAACACACACTTCCCCTGGGGCCAGTCGTATGGGACACAACAGGTGGCTGGGGGAAGTGTGCGCCGGTTTGTAGGGACAACACTGGCTCGGCTTTCCAGAATATATCACCAGAATCCAAAAAGATTAACTAATGGCAGATGGGGGTGCTGTAGCTGGGGGCTTGATGCCTTTGGGCACAAGCCAGCAACTCAGTCGAGGATGGCCATGACGTCGAGGAACTCGACGCGGCAGGGGACGCCGAGCACATCGGCGAGGCAGGGCGTGGTGCGGCCTTCGTCGCCGTGCACCATCTCCTTGATGTAAGCGCCAGAGTCGGCCAAGACCCGCACCGCGAAGTGGCGGGAATCGTCGAACGACTCGACGATCATGTGATGGATGCGGCGCTCGCGCACCAGGTCGGCGCGGCGGTGGCTGACACGCTCGGGGGTGCGTTGTTGCAGCATCGCGCCGGTCATCTTGGCTGCCGCCGCCGTGACCTGCTCTTCGGTGACGTCGCCCTCGGTGACGCAGCGGGCCAGGTACTCCTTGTTGTACGTCCCCGCCTTGATCTCGACGACCTTGTCCTTGTCGGCGGGTTCGAGCCCGATGAGGCCGACACCGGACTCCGGGGTCGTCGCATTCACGGCCTGTACGAGCACATCCAAGTGGTCTGCAGGCAAGCTACGGATGCGCGGATGGTTGACCTCGACCACGAAGGGTCGACCGGTGCCGAGCATCAAGGCGTCGATGTCCTCGCGGCCGGCGCCGTGGAAGCTGTAACTGACGCCGCCGAAGGCTGGGCTGACGATGTCGCAGATGACTTGCTCGACACTGCTCTCGTACTGCCAGCCCTTGTCGTCGCACTTGTGGCAGCCGGGGCCGTTGCATTCCTTGCAAGGCCAGTGGGTCTGCGGTACGTCACGACTGTGCTTGGTGTAGCGCCCGAGCAAGTAGATGCTGTTGGGGATGACCTCGACCGTCCAGAACCGGGTGTCCAGGTTGATCTGCACGTCCGGCCGGGCATCGGTGAGCCATTGGGTGCCAGTGGCCTCGGCGACGAGCGGCGCCAACATACGGTTGGTCTCCGTGCGGATGCTGTCCCCGATCTCCGGGTTGAGCTCCTTGTAGCCCTTCTCGATGGCTTCGCAGGCGATCGGGAAGATGGTGCCGAGCTGGAACGTCTCGAACTGGTAGGGCTTGACGGCCTCCAGGATGGTGGCGAGCCAAGTGTCTGCGTCGGCGAAGCGCCCTTCGCAGACCTTGCAGTCCGCCTCGGCGACTTCCATCAGGTCGTGCTCGCCGCGGTATTCAGCGCCGGCCGGACGTTGCACGTCGGCTCCTTGCGCTCCGGTGATGCGGCGGCCGAGGCAGCGGTCGCAGAGGTCCACGGCGTGGCGACGGGGCCTGGTGTTTCAGGGTTTGGGCTTCTGTGAGGCAGAAAGTCGGGACTTGAATAACGGAAGCACGATTACCAATCGTCATGGCCTCGGAATCAACCACCGCCACGCCTGCCCAGATGGTCGCCGCCCTTCATGACATCGGTGATTATCGCGAGGCCCTCACCAACCGTGCGGCGGGAATCATTTGGATTCTCTGGGGCCTGGTGCTCGCGGCCGTCGGGCTGCATTCCACGGTCTACTTCCTGGGAAGCCCCGGGACCGGGTGGGCCGACGGTGCCGCGATTGTGGTCTTCGGCGCCGCCGGCGCAATCGCTACGAACGCCGTCTGGCGCAGCCAGGCGTTGCGGCGTGATGACGAGCACAGGGCGTGGGTCGCTTGGCTCGTCGGAATCGGGGTGCCGATGGCCTTGGGCGCCGTGGTCATGCTTTCAAACGAAATCGTTACCCTGCCCGAGGGCGCGTTCCCCCTGGCACCGGTCCTCCTCTTGTCCGCCACGGGGGCCTTCACGATCAGTCTGGTGCAACGCCACCACGTCTGGGCCACCCCGGGCTTCATCGCCGCGGGTGTCCTCATGGCCCTCTTCTTGGCCGCCCGCTTCGTGCCGGTTGAGCGGCAGCCGTGGCTGGATACGGTTGGCAGCGCCTGGCTGGCCATGATTGGCCTGTTGGCATTCGCCGCCGTCGGCCTCGTCCATGTACGCCGGGGATGACATGGATCTGCCGGACCACCTTGTTGTCATCCACCAGCCGGCACGGCTGAAGATGATGGCGCTCTTGTACAAGCGAGGCGACGTCGGCGCGGCGGGTGCTCGAGAAGCGCTGCGCATGACGGCGGGCAACCTCGAATCCCACGGCAAGCGACTCAGCGACGCGGGGCTCGTTGCCGCCCGCAAGGTGCTCAAGCCCGCCGGCTTCGAGAGCCGTTATCGCATCACGGCAAGCGGCATCGCCGCGTTCACCGAATACCTGAGTTGGCTCGAAGCATTCGTTCAGAATCAAGCATAGCCCGGCTCATGGTTGTTGCTCTCCTTTGCTGGAGTCCAGCATCGCCCGCGAGTCCCCCGTTTGCTTTGGCTCAGAA
>JBFJNL010000144.1:0-2552 GCA_041618195.1 Thermoplasmatota archaeon
ACCGTAGCGCGGTCCAGTGCTGGACGACGCGGGGCCTGGCGCGGGCGCGGCGCTTGAGGTCCCAGCCAAGCCACAATCCGAGCGCCATGCCAGACAAGTGGGCGAAGTTGCCGATGCCGTCGGCGGGGTTGAGCGCGCCCATGACGTCGAGTGCGGCGTAGCCGATGCCGGCGACCCAGAACGGCACCGGGATGATGCCGTAGACCAACAGCTTCTCCTTGGGCATGACCATCACCAGTGTGCCGAAGATCATCATCAGTGCCCCCGAGGCGCCCAAGGCGGCGCCTGGTTCGAGGGTGACCTGGATGATGCCACTGATGGCGCCGGCGATGATGAACAGCGTGACGAAACGCCGGGTCCCCATCAGGCGCTCGGCGATGGGCCCGAAGAAGAACAGGATCAGACCGTTGAACAGGATGTGCGTGAAATTGGATGGGCTGTGGGCGAAGGTGCTGGTCACCAGGCCCCACGGGTGCAGGTACCAGACCGAGCTGACCGTGAAGATGTAATTGTGCAGGCCGGGTGCCGCGGCCACGGTCAGCCATTGCAGCAGGTAGGTGGCGGCGATGGCGATCAAGAGGCCGTAGGTGCCGCGCGGTTGCCAGGTCGGCTGCTCGCTCATCGCCCGTCGCGGGTCGGGGCCACGTTCCCAGACGCGTTGATGCTCCACGAAGGTCGGACCTCCGCTGCCCTTTGTGAAGGGTCCGGTGGGCCGCAGTGGCCCTTGTCACGGTTGCCCCGGCGTTCCCAAGCGTATGGTTCACGTAGTATCCCGAGTCATGACACCTATGGACGACGACGCCGTGAGCCCTGTCATCGGCGTCATCTTGATGGTCGCCATCACCGTGGTGCTGGCCGCCGTCGTCTTCGTCGTCGTGTCGTCGATCACGGACGATGATGGCCAGGACTCCGGGTCCATGGTCGGCGTCCGCGACGAGGGGCGCGACAAGTGGCAACTCATCTCAGGCACATCGCTGCCGCAAGAGCGGTTCTCCTTCGCGGCCGACAAAGTGGGCGTGCGCTACGCCTGGAACGAGACGGCGACGGCAGCCTCCGAACCGCTGACAACGTCGGCGATCCAGATGCAGGGGTCGTCGCCCTGGGCGGCCGGCGCTTATATCAGCCTCTGCGCGGACGGTGCCTCGCCGGTGGAGAATCTGGAGTTGACGTTTATCAACAACCAGACCAACACCGTGGTGGCGTTCACGCAGTTCAGTTCCATCGAACCCTGCGTTTAGCGCGAAAAGGGCATAAACCAGCGGCACCGATGTTACGCCATGTTGGTCATTGAGCCGGCGCGACCGGACGAAGTGGACAAGTTGATTCGCCTGGCGGCGGACACCTTGGCAGCGGACATCGACAGCGATTGGCTCGCTGAGGCGGCTGTCGCGGACGTCTGCATCGTCGCTCGGAACGCGTCATCGAACGACGTCGTGGGCTTCGCCCTGGCACGGCGTGAAGAGACGTGTCGGGCACACCTGCTGGCATTGGCCGTCGAGCCAGAGCAGCGCCATACCGGCATCGGTGCAGCGCTGCTACGGCGCGTCGAAGAAGAAATGACGCGGGCTGGTGCCCTGAACCTCCACTTGGAGGTGCGCTATGAGAATACGCAGGCCCAGTCGTTCTATGCCCGGCACGGGTTCAGCCCGGAGGGGCTACAGAGCCACGCCTACCCTGACGGCGCAGATGCCGTCTCGTTGGTGCGGCCGCTGTAGCCTACCCGGACAGTGCTGCCAGCGCGAACGCGGGCAGGTGCCGATCGCGTGCCGTGGGCTCCGGTAGCGGAGTCGCGGCAGGCATGGGTGTTTCGTTCTCGCCGGCCGCGAGCCGCAGGAAGCGGTCGCGTAGGCGGATCAGGTGTTCGCGGTTGTCCAGGAGGACGACCTCGGAGAGGCCTTTGCCCAGCATGAAGACGGCCCGCTTGTGGTCCGTCTTGCTCTTGTGGATGTGCTGTGGCGACACCTCTAGGTCTTCGTATTCATGGAATTCGCCGTTCAATGGTAGACCGGCGTCTTCGATGAAGCGCTTCACCTGACACAGTAGGCTGTGTAGCTGTAGCAGCTCGTCTTTGTGCATCCCTATCCCCAGTCCTAGAAACCAAACCGGGAAATATATAACTTCCCCGGCACGCCAACAGGAGTAAACTCAGAATCGGGTACAAAGAAACAAATGGAATCGAAGGGAAGAGGGGGTGAACAGGTTCGTTTCCACACGAACAGATGGTGCTGCGACGGGGCTCGGGATGGGCCTGAGACGCGCAGGCCCAAGCGGGCCGCTTCGCTCTCGTAGCGCGTCGCTGTGCTCCTTTTCTACGGAGACTCGCCGGGCCTTCCGGCCAGGCTCGCCCAACTGAAAACCTCGCTGCGCTTGGCGTTCAGTTGAGATCGTCGCGCGTCAAGATCTCGACACCGCCCGGCCGCGCAAGCGCGACCGGGGGGCAATCGAGGCCTGGCCTTGCACCGCCTGAGCTTCTCTGCGTTCAGCTCAGACTCACCAGTGCTTGCGCACTGGTTCGCTCTCGTAGAACGTCGCTGTGCTCCTTGTCTACGAGA
>JBFJNL010000145.1:0-2501 GCA_041618195.1 Thermoplasmatota archaeon
CCGCCGGCACCGGCTACGTGATACGCGGGCGGCTCACGAGTGGTACAGGTCCCAGCGGAAGTCGTCCTCGGCCAAGGGGATGTCCAGGAACGTCGAACGCTGGACGGTCGGCAGGTCGAGGATCACGTCATCGAGGCCGACCCGGCTGGGGTCGGGACTTGGGTTGATGTCCTGGGCACCGTTCTTGCCGAACACCAATCGCAGGACGTCGCCGGCGAGTACCCGGCTGTCGACGGGCTCGAACTGCAACGTCGCATCGTACCACGTGCCTGGCGTGAGCACTTCGGGATTCGTGTTGCCGCCGTTGCGGTGGCGCAGGTCCAGGACGCCCCAGCCGACGCGGTCGAGGGTGCGTTCGTTGACCAGTTCGGCGGCGATCTGTCCCCCCGTGGATGTCGTCGGCATGAACGCGAATTGGACGCGGGGTAGGCCTGCGATGATGCCGTCCTGGGGGGCTTCATACCAGAACGTGGCCGGCTGGGCGCTGCTGACGCCGCCCAGGGGTTCGGCCTGGGCCTCGCGGGTCATGGTCAAGAGCGTGCGGTTGCCTGCGGGGGGGTAGTGCGTCTCTTGGCGCCAGCGGTAGGTGTCGTCCTCCACTTCGACGCCGAGCCACGGCTGGGTGCCGTTGTCGCGCAGGTAGAAATCGAACCATTGTTCGACCTGGTCCGCCCAGTCCCAGCGCACGTTGATGTGCTCGGGGCTGTGGTCTGGGTAGGCGTGGGCCCATTGGCCCAGCCACGCACGCGTCGGGATGCCGGCGGCGATCATTTCGTTGACGAACGGGACCGCTTGGCTCGGGTCCACGTTCCAGTCGACCATGCCGTGGATGACCCATGCGCTGCCTTGGTAGTTGTCGATGACCGCTTGGGTGAGATCACGGCTCTGCCAGTATTCGCTGCTGGCGTCGCCGGTCGCGGCCGCCAGCGGGCCATAGACATGTGCTTCGGCGACTTCGGGGCAGACGTTGGCCACGATGCCGGCGCCCCGGTAGGTCGGGTCATCACCGCTGGTGCCCAGCGCGTAACTGGCCCAGTACGTGGGGATGTGCGGGATGAGGGCACGCAGTTCGTGGGTGCCGTTGCGGAAATAGAGCTGGGGCGCGTTGACGGCACCGCTGATCGGCATGATCGTCTTGACGTACGGGTTGCCGGAGGCAGCAGCCGCCCAGGCGCTGGTGCCATCGTAACTGCGGCCCGCGACGCCGACGTTCTCGTTGCTCCACGGCTGCTCGGCGATCCACGTGGCTACGTCCGAGATGTCGCTGGCATCGGTCGGGGTCTTGAACGCCATGCAGCCGCCGGACTCGCCGGTGCCACGCAACGCCATCTGCACGACGGCGTAGCCGCGGGGTACCAGCCAGTTGACCCATTGCGGGCGGCCCTTGTCGATGGCGACGCGGTCGGTGTAGTATGGTCCCGCGTCCATCACGACCGGAAGCTCACACTCCTCGGGCAAGGAGGTCGCCTCCCAGTCGCAGCCTTCGATGTCGGGTAGGAAGATGCCGATGGCCATGTGGACGCCGTCGGCGACGATGACGTCGGATCGGACGGCAGGTAGGATGTCGAAGCGGGCCGGCGTGCGGGGCTGGCTCCAGTCGCCTTCCATCAAGTAAGGGCCAAGGTCGGCGACCTCGGTGCTGTCTGGTCCGGTCTCGGTGTTGGCGGCGCAACCGGCCAAGGTCAGCGTGACCATCAAGACGGCGATGAGCAGGGCTCGCATACACGAGACGTCGGCGCCCTGCGGTTCAAGCTTGCGGCGGCTCAATTGATGCGGATGTTGCTGCCCTTGAGCGTGGCGGTGACATCGATGCGCGCGTCGAGGCCGTCGAAGCTCAGCGTCACCCAGTCGGTGATGAGATGCGCGTGGTAGCCGCGTTCGGTGATGTCCCTCCGCTCGCCGTCCAGGTCGCTGCTGGTGACGCTCACGGTCTCGGTGTGGGTGCCATCCGCGACGAACTGCTGCGTGTCGGACCCGATCCACCGGGCGTCCAGGTCATCACCGACGCCGATGTGCAGGTCGCCGCCCTGGGTGAGATCGTTGGTCCACGTGGCGCTCGCCTCCACATTGTAGATGCGGCTCGTGTATGCCTTGCTGAGGGCCGCGTCGTCGCTGAACGCGATGCGGTAGGCTTCCTGTTGCTGCGCACCGATGCCGGCGACATTGGCGTGGTTGCCAAAACTAGCGTCAAAGCTGTAGGAGATCGTTTCGGGGTAGAGGGGGATCGTGACGGCGCCGCTTTGGCCGCCGCCACCCACGGCGACGTTCAAGCGCACCTCTGTGGTCATGGTGGCTACATCGCCTGCCGCGACGTGGATCTGGCCATTGGGGGGCAGGTCGGCTTCGGCCCAGCCCTCGGCGTCGGTGCGCAGACCAGCCACCAGATCGTACTGGGTGAACTCGGCTTCCCAGAAAGCCACGGCCCGGGCGCCGTCCTGGCCGGCGCTGGCACTGGCGTACGCCGAGCCGCCCCAGCTGTCGGCCATGGTGAAAAGGACGAC
>JBFJNL010000146.1:0-2488 GCA_041618195.1 Thermoplasmatota archaeon
AGCACGGGCATGCCGACGAAGCACGGCCAAGAGGATCTTTGGCACATCATCCACGGCGGGCATGGAGAGTTCGTGCGCGTCGCCATGGCACCGGTGGATGTCGCTGATGCGTTCACGGCCTCGGCGGAGTTGTTCCGCGTCGCCGAGACGTTCCGTTGCCCGGCGATCTTGGCGCTCGATCAGCAGGCGTGCATGTTCAAGCAGACGGTGGCGCCGTTCGATCTGGCGGCGGAAGCCGCGGCGCAGGGTGTGCGGGCGATCGCCAAGACCGACGGCAATGCTTGGGAGAACACGTTCCATGCGTACGCCGAGACGGCGCGGGCTTTGCCCGGCGGCGACGGCATGCATTATGCCAACAGCACCGAGCATGGCCCCAACGGCTTCACCACTGAGGACCCGAAGGCGCGCATCGCCATGGTGGACCGCCGCTTGCGCATCATGGACGATATCGTCCAGACCGTCCGCGACCCGGTCACGGTGCACGGCGACGGCGAAATCACACTCTTGTCCTGGGGCTCGACGGTGGGCGCTTGCCAAGAAGCAGCCGCCCGCGTCGACAACGTGCGCGTGGTCGCGATCAGACTCCTGTGGCCGTTTCCCAAGGCAGCTGTCGAGGCTACCCTGGGCAAGGGCCCCATCTACGTGGTCGAGGCCAACGCCTTCGGGCAGATGGCCCGGTTGGTCAAGAGCGAGTTGCCCATTCACGACCGTTGCCACTCGGTGCTCCGTTACGACGGCAGTCCGGTGACCAGCCGGGACATCATCGAAGCCATGGAGGCTGCATGAGCGAACAGACCTGGAAGGACCTCAAAGGCAAGGAACCCATCTGGTGCCCTGGCTGTGGGGACTTCGGCGTCCTGCGTGCCATGCAACAAGCGATGGCCGCCAAGGCCCCTGCCCGCGACCATGTATTGGTGACAGGCATCGGTTGCAGTGGCACCATCACGGCGTACATCAAGACGTTCGGATTCCATGGCATCCATGGCCGCGCCTTGCCGGCCGCGACCGGTGTCCAGCTCGCCAATCCCGACCTCAATGTGGTGGTCGCCGGCGGTGACGGGGATGGCTTCAGCATCGGGTTGGGCCACTTCATGCATGCGGCCAGGCGCAACGTCAACGTCACGTACGTCGTCATGGACAACCAGGTCTATGGCCTGACGAAGGGGCAGACCAGCCCGACGACGGATCCGAAGATGACGACCAAAGCGAGCCCGTTGGGGCCGATGGCCGACGCCGTCCGTCCACTCGAGCTGGCCATCGCGGCGGGCGCGACCTTCGTCGCCCAGGCGTTCTCGGCCGACATGAAGGGGCTCGTATCGATCCTACAGCAGGCCATGGACCATCGCGGCTTCGCCTTGGTCAACGTGCAGAGTCCGTGCGTGACGTACAACATGCTCAACACATTCGAGTGGTTCCGCGATCACAACCAGGCCGTGGACCATGACGTCACCGACCGCGATGCGGCGTTGGCGGCTTCCCGCGCCACAGACCATGTCCCCATGGGGATCCTGTACAAGGCAGACCGGCCGTGTCTGGACGAACAGTTCCACGCGGCAGATATCGTCAGTGCCGCCGGAGATGCCGGTGCATCGTACCGTGCCCACACCGGCCGATTCCAAGATTGGATGGCCGAGTTCCAGGTCCGCTAGGTCTACTTCGACAGAGGCGAGGACAGGCTCTGGCCCGGGCGCAGCATGATGCGCGGGGGCAGGCGCTTGGTGGCCAGGTAGCCGACCATGGTGGCGACGATGACCATCATCAGGACACTGATGGCCAGGTACAGTCCGGATGGGATGCCAATCTCTTGGGCGTGATGGGTGTTGAAGCGCCACTCAGCGGCGTTGACCCAGGCGGCCGCCATGCTGAGCGCGCCAGGCCGAAGAAACAGCCAAAGCAGTACGGGGACCCCCAGCAGGCCGTTGACGATCATCGGCATGGCACTGTGATGCCACTCGGTGACCTCATCGCCGTGGGCGAGGGTGCGGTAGTGGTCTTCGTCGAGGGCGTAGAAGGTGCTGCCGAGGACCGGGTCGTCAAGCAGCGCAGCAGGCGCCAGCCCGAGGGTGACGCCGGCGACCAGGATGTTCTGGGGATACAGGGCGATGGTGGTCTTGTGGACGGCCATGACGCGGTATTGTTTGCCGTCGATGGTGCGGGGCTCCTCGTGGCTGATCCGCTCGGCCGCTTGCTCACGGTCGTCGTAGAAGCCGATGGCGGGGGCATCGCCCCAGGCGGTGGCATGACCGAGTTCGTGCACGAAGGTCGAGGTGAAGGTGAATGCGACCACGGCGACGAAGAAGACTGCACAGGAGAGCAATGCCTTGACCGCTGCGTTCACAACCCGTCATCGGGGCCGGACCCGGATGGGGGCCAGCTAGAACGGCCGGAACGATAGCGTGGCAGCAGATATCGTGGTGCTCGCCGCGCTTTCCGCAGGCTCGGGGCAGCACAGCCACGCTACGGCCAGCGTTTCCCACGCAAAACGCTA
>JBFJNL010000147.1:0-2413 GCA_041618195.1 Thermoplasmatota archaeon
AGGAAGACAACACTCTTCGAGAGAAGATCAAGCAAGCAGTCGGTGTCGACCTATGGTAGAAGCAAAAGGAACTGTGTACCGCGTCTCCGGACCCGTCGTTACAGCCGTTGGCATCAAGCCGCGGATGTACGATATCGTCCGCGTAGGCGATGAACGCCTCATGGGTGAGGTCATCCAACTCGAGGGTGACCACTCCATCATTCAGGTGTACGAGGACACGTCCGGCGTCAAGCCTGGCGAGCCCGTCGAAAACACCGGACTGCCCCTCGTCGTCGAACTAGGCCCTGGCCTGATGACGAGCATCTACGACGGGATTCAACGCCCGCTAGAAGCTCTTCAGGACCAGATGGGCGACTTCATCCTTCGTGGTGTTGACGTCCCTGGTCTCGACCACGAGAAGAAGTGGGAGTTCACCGCGCTGAAGAAGCCCGGCGACCACGTCAACCCTGGCGAAGTCGTCGGCACCGTCCAAGAGAGCACCACCGTGCTCCACAAGGTCATGCTGCCCCCTAACAAGGCCGGCGGCAAGCTGAAGGACATCAAGTCCGGCAGCTTCACCGTGGACGACGTCTTCGCTCACCTCGAGGATGGCACCGAGATCCGCTTGATGCACAAGTGGCCGGTACGCTCCCCTCGCCCCTACGCCGAGAAACAATTGCCCACTGTTCCCCTGAACACCGGCATGCGTATCCTCGACGGTCTGTTCCCCATCGCCAAGGGCGGCACGGCGGCCATCCCCGGTCCTTTTGGATCCGGCAAGACGGTCACCCAGCAATCCCTGGCCAAGTACTCCGACGCTCAGGTGGTCATGTACATCGGTTGCGGCGAACGCGGCAACGAGATGACGGAAGTGCTGGACGAGTTCCCTCACCTTGAGGACCCTCAGTCCGGCAACCCGCTGATGGACCGCACCTGCCTCATCGCCAACACGAGCAACATGCCCGTGGCCGCGCGTGAAGCCAGCTGCTACACCGGCATCACCATCGCCGAGTACTACCGTGACATGGGCTACGATGTGGCCCTCATGGCCGACTCCACCTCCCGGTGGGCCGAAGCCATGCGTGAGATCAGCAGCCGTCTCGAAGAGATGCCTGGTGAGGAAGGTTACCCTGCTTACCTCTCCGCTCGTCTCTCCGAGTTCTACGAGCGCGCTGGTCGCTGCACGACCCTCAACGGCGAAGAAGGCTCGGTCTCCGTCATCGGTGCCGTGTCCCCCGCCGGCGGTGACTTCTCGGAACCCGTCACGCAGGCTACCCTGCGTATCGTGAAGGTGTTCTGGGCTCTCGACGCTAAGCTTGCTCAGCGCCGTCACTTCCCCGCCATCAACTGGCTCAACTCCTACTCGCTCTACCCTGAGTTCCTCGGCGAATACTACAGCACGACTGTGGCATCGGACTGGAACGAAGTCAAGGCGACCGTGATGGAGATCCTGCAGAAGGAAGCCGAACTGCAAGAGATCGTGCAGCTCGTCGGTTCCGACGCACTGCCCACCGAGCAGCAGGTCACCTTGGAGACGGCTCGTCTCCTGCGTGAAGTCTACTTGCAGCAGAATGGCTTCGATGCCATCGACGCAAGCAGCAGCCTGCAGAAGGACTACGGTATCTGGAAGACGATCCTGCGCTTCGATGCGCTGGCCCAGGAAGCGCTCGTCAACGGCGCCCAGGCCCGCGACCTCGTCGGCTTGCCCGTCACCACGGACCTGGCCCGCTCCCGCTTCGAAGCCGACTTCGACACCGCCATCAAGGCCGTCAACAAGAAGCTCGAGAAGACCTTCGAAGACATCAACGCCGGCAAGAAGGAGGTCGTTGCCTAATGGTTCAGCAAGAATACCGCACCATCCGCGAAGTCAAGGGTCCCCTTGTCTTCGTCGAGAAGACCCACGCCGTCGGTTACGGCGAACTGGTCGAACTGAAACTCCCCGACGGCAGCGCCCGCCGTGGTCAGGTCCTTGACACCAGTGAGACCCAAGTGGTCGTTCAGGTGTTCGAGGGTACGTCCGGCATTGACAACGACAAGACGACCGTCAAGTTCCTTGGCGAGACGATCAAGTTCGGTCTAAGCAAGGACATCCTGGGCCGTGTGTTCAGTGGTGCAGGCAGCCCCATCGACGGTGGCCCCGAGATCATTCCGGACGAGTACCGGGACATCATCGGCGCTGCCATCAACCCGTACAGCCGCCAGAGCCCGAGCGCCTTCATTCAGACTGGTATCAGCACCATCGATGGCAACAACTCTCTGGTCCGTGGCCAGAAGCTGCCCATCTTCTCCGGCAGCGGTCTGCCCCACAACGACATTGCGTTGCAGGTGGCTCGTCAGGCCAGGGTGCGCGGCGGCAGCGAAGATTTCGCTGTGGTTTTCGCGGCCATGGGCATCACGAATGAGGAAGCCAAGAAGTTCATGACCGAGTTTGAGC
>JBFJNL010000148.1:0-1827 GCA_041618195.1 Thermoplasmatota archaeon
GGGCCTTGACGGGCTTAGGCAGCTTGTCTTCGAGGCTGAGCGTCATGTTTACCGGACCTTGAGAGCGTACGAGCCAGGCTTGGTGATGTTCATCGCCTCGGCCATCTGGCTGTTCTCAGGGTGGACAACCGTGAGGATGCCGCTCCAGTTCTTGCTCATCGGGTCGCCGCAGTTAGGGCAGATGGCCTCTTCCGCGAGGAAGTGGCAGGTCTTGCAGGCACGCATCATTGGATGGGCCCCCTAAGCCGCGGCCTCGCCTTCGCGAGCCCGCATGCGGTCGTCCTCGATCCACTCGAACTTGCCGAGACCAGGTTGACGCATGGTCAGTCCGATCTTGGATTCGCGAGGCGAGAGTTCGTTCAGACTGGCCGTGACGACGCGGGCACGGACGTTGTCGCCGACATCGACGAAACGACCGGTCTCCTTGCCGACGAGGCGCTCGTTGTGCACGTCAGCGGTCATGAAGTCGTTCATGACCTGGCTCATGTGGACAAGCGCGTCGAGTGGGCCGATGTGGACGAAGGCACCGAATTCGACGACTTCTGCGACAATGCCGTCGACGACCTCTTGGCCGTCGGGCTTGAACGCGAGTGCGTCGAAGGTGACCTTCTGGTAGATGGCACCGTCACCGTGGATGACGTTACCCTGCCCATCAGGCTGAACATTCGTTGTTAGCACGGTGATCCCGTGCCCTTTGGTAAGACGGCCCTCGAACGATTCCTGCACCAGTAGTGCGATGGTCTCGGTCAGGTCGTCGGTCATGCGTTCCGGCGGGATCCGCACGGTGTCGCTCATTTGGATGATACGGTACATCGCTTCCGCTCCCTCAGCAATTCCGTGCCACAGGTGCGGCGTTAAAGGTGTTTGGGCTGGGCATCAGTAGTCCGGCTTGAAGGGGCTGGGGTCGAAAATGCGGTCCACTGGGTCGCATCCGGTGCCACTGACCGAGCGGCCGTCGAAGCCGAATTCGGACTCGTGGTCGAAGTAGTCGCCGGTGACGCCGATGATGGCGGTGCCGGTCGCCGCCACGCCTTGCAGGCGGACGGTGAAGTTGCCGGGCATCCAGTCGATGGTGTAGTCCGGGCTGGTCGGGTTGTACGGGTCCTTGCGGGGGTCGCCCTGGAAGGTGTAGCGGTTGTTGACCAGCGGCTGGTTCTCGACGATGACGCGGCCTTCGCCGTCAAGGATGTCGACGCTGAGCGATTGCTGCGGGTGGGTGAGCTGGGCGCGCCATTGCACATCGACCTGCAGGCTCCGCACGGCGCAGGGCAGGCTCACGGGGAACGCCATGCCGGCGTCGACGGCGCCGAGGGAAAGCGGGTCTCCGGAGACGTCGATGGAGCGGCTCGAGACGATGTCGCCAGGGATGGCCAGCGGCATGACGTATGGCAGGCCGCCGAAGAGCTCGGCCTTGAAGGGGCGCATGACGCCACCCTGGGCTTCGAGGGTGTCTTCGTACACGATCATCGTGTGGGCGCCGCCGGGGGCCTGGCCGCTGTTGGTGACGTGGTTGTCGACGTGGGTGTGGGCGACCCAGATGCCGGGCTGCGTCATCTCGATGACGACGTCGTAGCGGCTGGCCGGGCCGATGAGGAGGGTGTCGACGTAGTAGCGGGCGCTGGGGTGCAGCGGGTTGCCGTCGATGTGGGTGACGAGCATGTCGTGGCCGTGGGTGTGGAACGTCTCGACGGTCTCGCCGGCGTTCAGTAGCCGCACGCGGACGCGATCGCCTTCCTGGACGACCATTGTCGTGTCCACCATATCCCCCATGGTGTTGGGGATGCTGCGGCCGTTGAGCATCCAGGTGTCGGGTTCGAGGTCCACGGA